>JBDTIM010000142.1:0-44221 GCA_039936355.1 Lacisediminihabitans sp.
GTCCGAGCGCGGTTGGTAACAGAAACGGCCTTTGAGTCTGAAACCGCCCGTCCAGGAGCTTCTGTGCCATCAGGTTCTGTATCAACAACTTCTGTGCCACTAACTTCTGTGCCAATAACGCCTGTGCCAGTAATTCCTGTGCCAGTAATGCCTTCGCAAACGGGGAGGCCGGTAGGCGTCCTTGCACTTCAAGGGGACTTCCGCGAGCATATTGCGGTCCTACGCTCTCTCGGCGCTGAGGTCATTCCTGTGCGCAGGGCGGAGGATCTCGAAAAGGTAGCCGGGCTGGTGATCCCAGGCGGCGAGTCCAGCGTGATGGATAAGCTCAGTCGACTATTCGGGCTGGCGGAGCCTTTGAAGGCGGCTATTGCGTCCGGACTACCCGTCTACGGCACCTGCGCCGGGTTGATCATGCTCTCGAACACCGTGCTCGACTCTATCGAAGGTCAGCAGAGCCTAGGCGGGCTCGACATCGATGTGCGCAGGAACGCATTTGGCTCACAGACGTCATCCTTCGAGGTCGACCTTGACATTCCCGCCGTTGGCGAGGATGCCATGCACGCGGTATTCATTCGCGCGCCCGTGGTCGAAAGGATTGGTTCCTCTGTCTCGGTCGTCTCCGCTCTGGATGATGGTCGCGTGGTTGCCGTCGAGCAGGGAAACCTGCTGGGGACTTCGTTCCATCCTGAAATGACGGGCGATACGCGCTTTCACCAGTACTTCCTCGACCGGGTAGCCAAGGTGGGGTTCCGGGCGAAGGGCTAGTCGAATCGGGGATGCCGCTAGGGCTGGATAGAATGTTCAGCATGTCAGGCCACTCCAAATGGGCAACCACTAAGCACCAAAAAGCAGTCAAAGACTCGCGCCGTGCCAAGTCGTTCGCCAAACTCATCAAGAACATCGAAGTTGCTGCAAAGCTCGGCGGCGCAGACCTGTCCGGAAACCCGACCCTTGTCGACGCCATTCAGAAGGCTAAAAAAACTTCGGTTCCCAACTCGAACATCGACTCCGCTGTCAAGCGCGGTTCTGGCCAGCTTGGCGAAGCGGTTGACTACCAGACGATTATCTACGAAGGGTATGGTGCCGGTGGCGTTGCGCTGCTGATCGAGTGTCTTACTGACAACAAGAATCGTGCTGCTGCGGACGTGCGCACCATCATGACCCGAAATGGCGGGACGATGGGCGACCCGGGCAGCGTCGCGTACAACTTCAGTCGTAAGGGCGTCATTTCGGTCACCAAGATCGACGGAGTGTCTGAAGACGACATCCTGGGTGCCGTGCTCGATGCCGGTGCCGAGGAGGTTAACGACCGTGGAGCGGGTTTCGAGATCGTCACGGAACCACACGACCTCGTGGCGGCTCGGACAGCACTTCAGGATGCGGGAATTGATTACGACGCAGCGGACGTAGAGTTCGTGCCTGGACTCACGATTGAAGTGGATGCCGAGACGGCGCGAAAGATCTTCCGACTCATCGATGCCCTCGACGACAACGACGACGTGCAGAACATTTACGGCAATTTTGATGTTCCCGCCGAGGTGCAGGCCATCCTCGACGAGGAGGAATAGCGCGGCTTGCGTGCGGGCCTCGTGACGGTATTGCGCCGATGACCGAGCTTTGCCTGCGGGACAGGCCGAAACAGTGACCGTGCGCGTTCTGGGCGTCGACCCGGGGCTCACTCGCTGTGGTGTGGGGATCGTCGACGTCACGGCATCCCGTTCGGCAACCCTGGTCTTTGTGGATGTCATAAGGACTTCACCGTCCACGCCGCTTGAAAAGCGCCTCATGCAGATTGGCGACGAACTGGAGCGGCTTTTTGACGAGTACTGCCCTGCAGCATTCGCGATCGAGCGCGTATTCGCCCAGCACAACGTGAAGACGGTGATGGGCATCGCACAGATCAGCGGGGTCGCGATGCGCGCCGCGGCGAGCCGAGGACTTTCTGTTGGGCTGCATACTCCGTCAGAGGTGAAAGCAGCAATCACCGGATACGGTGCTGCTGACAAGAAACAGGTTGCGACCATGGTTGCTCGCGTGCTCGGCCTGGCCAGGCCCCCGACTCCTGCCGATGCCTCCGATGCTCTTGCCATCGCAATTTGTCATGCGTGGCGGACGCCGGGATTGATATCCGGCACGCGTGTTCTCGGTGGCACAGTGTCTCGCGGGGACGCAGGGGTGAGGCCCGCAACGCTGACGAAGGCACAGGAAGCGTGGCTCGCCGCGGAGCGCTCCGCTTCGAAGTCACCGGTCAAACGTAGGCTTGCCCCATGATCTCCTCGGTGCGTGGCATAGTCCTGTCCGCAGCGGGGACTCGTGCTGTTATCGACGTCGGGGGAGTGGGGCTCGCCGTAACGGTGACCCCTCAACATGCCCTGTCCCTCCGTATTGGCAGCGAGGCGACTGTTCGCACGGCACTGATCGTCCGCGATGATGACCTAGCGCTGTTCGGGTTCTCCGAGCCGGATGAACTCACTGCCTTTGATCTGCTGCGCGGTGTCTCCGGAGTGGGACCAAAGTCGGCGATGGGAGTTCTCGCGGTCATGACTCCGAACGACGTCGCTGCCGCCGTGGCCGCGGAGGATGATTCAGCGTTCAGGAAGGTTTCTGGTATCGGTCCCAAGACCGCGAAGCTGATCGTCGTTTCTCTTGCGGGCAAGATGCAGGTTGTTTCACGTGCGGGCCGTTCGGTGACCGCGGCCTCGAATAGCGTCGGTGAGAACGTGCTGATAGCGCTGGTCGGTCTCGGTTGGTCCGAGCGTGTCGCAGCCCAGGCGGTTGAGGGTGCGTTGACGACAATGACCGATGGTGAGTCGATAACGGTTCCGGCCCTGCTTCGCCTCGCGCTGACTGGTCTGGGTCCCCAGCAACTCAGCAGTTCGGGTGGGCGATGACTATCAAACCTCAACAAGACGGGTTAATGCTGTCGAATGACCCGTCGGTGACTATCGTGCGCCCGACTCCGGAGTCCGAGGCGGAACTTGCCTTCGAGGGGGCGCTCAGGCCGAAAACACTGGCAGAGTTTGTCGGTCAGGCGAAGGTGCGCGCGCAACTACAGCTTCTCTTGCAGGCAGCGACCCTGCAGAACCGCACGCCAGATCACATTCTGCTTGCGGGCCCCCCCGGGCTGGGTAAAACCACTCTCGCCATGATCGTGGCGGAGGAGAGTGGAAGGCCTTTGCGGATGTCGAGCGGCCCTGCCATTCAGCATGCCGGTGATCTGGCAGCGGTGCTGTCATCGCTTGTGCCCGGTGAAATCCTGTTCATCGACGAGATTCATCGGATGGCGCGCTCGGCCGAAGAGATGCTGTACCTCGCCATGGAGGATTTCCGTATCGACATCATGGTCGGCAAGGGAGCCGGGGCGACATCTATTCCGCTCGACCTGGCACCTTTTACTCTTGTCGGGGCGACGACGAGATCAGGGCTGCTGCCGAATCCACTACGGGACAGGTTCGGATTCACCGCACACTTGGAGTTTTACGCCGAATCGGAGCTTGAACAGGTCTTAGCGCGCGCGGCGCTGCTGCTTGGCTTGGCCGTGGATCGTGCTGCTCTCGCGGAGATCGCCGGGCGCTGCCGGGGAACCCCGCGTATAGCAAATCGCCTGCTTCGTCGCGTACGCGACTATTCGCTCGTCCACGGCTCCACCGGACTAGAGGCAGTGCACGCCGCACTCGAGTTGTACGACGTCGACAAGTTGGGTCTGGACAGACTAGATCGTGCGGTTATGGACATCATCCTTACTCGTTTCGATGGTGGCCCGGTGGGGCTGAACACCCTTGCTGTCTCGGTTGGGGAAGAGGCCGAGACGATCGAGTCCGTCGTCGAACCGTTCCTGGTGCGGATCGGATTGTTGACCCGCACACCCCGTGGCCGTGTGGCAACGCGGACGGCCTGGACGCACTTCGGACTAAGCCACCCCAACGAAGCACCAGCCGGGGATGACCTATAATTCAAACTGGCCTCACAGCACCCAGGCTTAGACTTCACGCTTGACCCAAAACCACCTTTGGAAGGTTTGTTCTTACTATGCCCACCGAATTCATACTGATCGCGGTCGCGATTGCGGTTTTTATCTTCTTCCAGTTCCGCAGTTCGCGTAAGCGCGCTAAGCAGACTGCCGAGCGTCAGGCCACGATTATCCCCGGGGTCGAGATCATGACCAACTACGGCCTGTACGGGACACTCATCGACCTCGATGAGGAAACGAACATCGCACTCATTGAGACGACGCCCGGCACAATTTTGAAGATTCACCGCCAGACGATCCTTAAGGCCGTCGAAGATGAGATCGCTGATGAGACGAATGATGTAGTTTACGAAGCGCCCGAGGCTGAGCTGAACGCCGACCATGCGATCGCTGCTGGCGAGCCTGAGTTCGGCGAGCGAATTGAGCCCATCGCGAAGAAGCCCTCGCGTGGCAGTGCTAAAAAGGCTACCGACTAACCACTAACCTGTTTTGTGCCCCTGTGCCGTTCGTGCTGGGTACATCTGAGGTGCGTCCGTAGTTACCACACGCGTCGCACGCGTAGAAAGCTGAGTCACCGTTGGCAGCACGACCTACCCCCGTTAAGAAAGCCTGGCGTTCCCTTACCTGGCTGCTCGTGATCATTGCTCTGCTCGCGGGTTTGAACGCCGCTGGGGCGATCGGCGATGCGACATCGGGTTCAACTGCGGTAGGAAGTCGCTGGGCTCCAAAGCTTGCACTGGACCTCGAGGGTGGAACTGAAATCATCCTGGCGCCGGTTATCGCGAAGGGCGCAGCCGCACCTACCGGTGACCAGCTCAACCAGGCCGTGTCAATCATCCGTCAGCGCATCGATGCCGCTGGTGTCTCCGAAGCCGAGATCAACACTCAGGGAGGCCAGAACGTAGTCGTCTCCATCCCAGGGGTTGCTGACCAGGCCACCATCAGCCGCATCGAGTCTTCCGCGAAACTTGAGTTCCGGGCCGTTCTTCAAACGGATGCTGCCTCCAACAAAACGGCCGCAGTAACCCCGACCCCTTCGGCGTCCGACGGAGCGACTCCTGAAGCGACCGCGAGTTCCACACCCACGGCGGATGCGACGCCATCGACGAAACCCACAGACGCAAGCGACCTGGCGTGGATCACGCCGGCTCTCGCTGCCAAATTTGCGAGCTTCGATTGTGCGTCACTGGACACGTCCGGTGCCAACGTTGCGGATCCAAAGAAACCGCTCATCACATGTGACGAGGTTGACCCCAAAACCCCGAGTGCTCCAGTGGCTAAATACATCCTCGGTCCCGTCGAGGTTGCGGGCGAGACTATTTCGGATGCCACAGCAGGGCAGGTAAGCACCAGCCAGGGCGCGGTCACCGGGCAGTGGGCCGTAAATATTGTGTTCAACAGCAAGGGCAGCAAGGAATTTGGCGATGTCACGAGCCGCCTCTTCTCGCTTACCGGGGCTCGGCACCAGTTCGCGATTGTGCTCGACGGCCGCGTCATTTCCGCACCAACCACCAATGCGGTCATTACCAATGGCAAACCCCAGATCACTGGCAACTTCACCCAGGCGACCGCGAAGATCCTTGCCGACCAACTCAAATTCGGCGCTCTGCCGATCGGGTTTAAGGTGCAGAGCAATAATCAAATCTCCGCGACGCTCGGTAGCAGCCAACTACAAAGTGGGATATTGGCCGGTCTCATCGGCCTCATTTTGGTGGTGATCTATTCGCTCTTCCAGTACCGGTTACTCGGCTTGGTCACCGTCGCCTCTCTGGTCGTCGCGGCAACCATCACGTATCTTTTCGTCACCCTGTTGTCCTGGCGGGAAGGGTATCGACTGTCACTAGCTGGTGTGGCCGGGCTCATTGTGGCAATTGGTATTACCGCTGACTCCTTTATCGTGTACTTCGAGCGAATACGTGATGAACTGCGAGATGGCCGCGGTCTATCGTCTGCCGTCGAGGCGGGATGGAAGCGCGCAGTTCGAACGGTTCTGGCCTCCGACACCGTCAACTTCTTGGCTGCCGGTGTACTGTTCATCGTCGCGGTCGGGAATGTGAAGGGTTTCGCTCTGACCCTCGGAATTACCACGGTCATCGACGTTGTCGTCGTCGCCATGTTCACTCACCCGGTGCTGCAACTGCTTTCGCGTACGACGTTCTTCTCCGAGGGACATCGGTTTAGCGGACTGGACCCGAAAGCGCTCGGTGCGGTGTATCGCGGCCGCGCGACTTTCAGAGATCCCGTGGGAGTGTCCGCCGGGAAGAAGGCGAGCAGCGGCAAAGAAGCTGCCAGACGGCAAACGATTGCCGAACGTAAAGCTGCCGAGCAGAACAGTATCGGCAGCAAGGGGAAGGATTCCTGATGGCAAGCTTCTCCACATTTGGCAACGAGCTTTACACCGGTGAGCGTTCATACGACATCGTCGGTAAACGTAAGATCTGGTACATCGTCGCGGCGGTTCTGATCCTCATAGCGATAATCGTCCCTATCCTTCGCGGTGGTTTCGTCTTTGGGATCGAATTCCGCGGTGGATCTCAGTTCCAAGTGTCAGACACAACGAACCTCAAGCAATCACTCGCGACACAGACAGTTCAGAGCGTGGTACCGAACGCGAACCCGAAGATCACCATTATCGGAGACCACTCCGTTCGTATTCAGACAGATCAGCTGACGAACACGCAAAACGTCAAGACCCAGGAGGCTTTGGCCAAGGCCTACAACGTTCCCGTGAAGCAGGTGACAAGTTCCTTCATCGGCGCTACGTGGGGGCAGGACATCACACGACAGGCGGTCACTGGCCTGATCGTCTTCGTGCTGTTGGCCGGTGCCGTTATGGCGCTGTACTTCCGGACCTGGAAGATGTCGCTCGCCGCAATCATCGCGCTGTTGCACGACCTCGTGATCACTGCCGGGTTCTACGGCATCCTCGGTTTCGAAGTCACCCCAGCAGCTGTAATTGGGTTCCTGACGATTCTGGGATACTCCCTCTATGACACCGTTGTGGTCTTCGACAAGATCAGAGAAAACACGATTGAAGATGGAGGGGATACCACTCGCACTTTTGCGGAGTCGGTCAACTATGCCGTCAACCAGACTCTGGTTCGGTCAATCAACACCTCGGTTGTAGCGATCCTTCCGGTCGCAGGTATTCTCTTCATCGGGGCGTTACTGCTCGGGGCAGGTACGCTACGCGATATCTCCCTCGCGCTGTTTATCGGAATTCTGGTTGGCACGTATTCAACGATCTTTATCGCCGCTCCCATGTATGCACACCTGCGGAGTTCCGATGAGTTGGTCAAGAAACATGACAAGCGGGTTATCTCGTCCCGTCAGGCAAGCATCGTAAAATAATCGGCGACGTCAAGTAGTTCGTCGCGCGAGGTCCGGATGACGTGCCGACAGCGAACGGGCATCGAAGCCCGATCGTGCGGTGCTAACTTGGCAGTGGCAGACGGCTATCGGGAGGAGCGTCGATGACAGGGACGACGACGCCTAGCTCCACGTCACACGAGCACGGTTCGCCGGGCCAAGGCCTCGGATCTGCTTCGCTGCGTGCCCTGCTGCCGCGGATATTTTCCAAGGCACAGCCGACTGGCGCCGTCGATCGGCTGATCAAAACCGCGCGCGCGCACCATCCCAAGGCGGATGTTGGAATCATCGAAAAGGCGTACTCCGCGGCAGAGTTGGCGCATCGCGGCCAACTTCGCCGGAGCGGCGAGCCCTACATCACTCACCCGGTGGCGGTCGCGCAGATCCTTGCTGATCTGGGCATAGGGCCTAAGACGCTAGCGGCTGCCTTGCTCCACGACACCGTCGAGGACACCGAGTACACGCTCGATATGCTGCGGAATGATTTCGGTGACGAGATCGCCATGCTCGTCGATGGTGTTACCAAGCTCGACAAACTTAAGTACGGGGACAGCGCCCAGGCCGAAACGGTGCGCAAGATGGTCGTCGCGATGTCGAAAGACATCCGAGTGTTAGTGATTAAGCTCGCCGATCGGCTGCACAATGCCCGTACCTGGGGATTCGTCCCCGCAGAATCGGCTACGCGCAAAGCCCGCGAAACACTGGAGATATATGCGCCATTGGCACACCGGCTGGGAATCCAAGCCATCAAGTGGGAGCTAGAAGATCTCTCCTTCGCTGTCCTCTACCCCAAGCTCTACGTGGAGATCGAAAGCCTGGTCAAACAGCGGACGCCCGAACGCGAGGAATTCGTCCACCACGTCATCGATGCCGTCCGTGATGATCTGAAATCCGCCAAGATCAAGGGAAAGGTCGCTGGTCGCCCGAAGCAGTACTACTCGATTTACCAGAAAATGGTCGTGCGCGGTCGCGAATTCGATGAAATTTATGACTTGGTGGGGATCAGGGTCCTGGTTGGGACCGTGCGTGATTGTTACGCGGTACTCGGTGCCATTCATGCCAGGTGGAACCCGATCCCCGGCCGTTTTAAGGACTATATCGCGACCCCGAAGTTCAACCTGTACCAGTCGCTTCACACGACAGTGATCGGGCCGCAGGGGCGCGCGGTCGAGATCCAGATCCGCACCGAGGAAATGCACCAGAGGGCGGAATTTGGTGTCGCTGCTCATTGGAAGTACAAAGAGCGCATCAACGGTAAGACCATTGGCGGCTCGTTCAGCGGCGACACGGATATGGCCTGGCTTGCCCACATCACAGACTGGCAGGCGGAGACCTCAGATCCCAACGAATTTCTCGACTCCCTCCGCTTTGAAATTGGTGCGAAGGAGGTCTACGTCTTCACACCACAGGGCAAGGTGATTGGCCTGCCAGCAGGCGCAACACCGGTTGACTTCGCCTATTCAGTGCACACTGAGGTCGGGCATCGGACCATGGGGTCAAAGGTGAATGGTCGGTTAGTTCCGTTGGAAACGCCCCTCACCAGCGGCGACGTCGTCGAAGTTTTTACGTCGAAGAACCCGGACGCCGGACCTAGCAAAGACTGGCTGAGCTTTGTCAAGAGTCCGCGAGCTCGCAACAAGATCAAGCAATGGTTTACCAAGGAACGTCGCGATGAGGCGATCGAGCAAGGCAAGGACGCGATCGCGAGGGCGATGCGTAAGCAGAACTTGCCCCTGCAGAAGTTGATGAGCCAAAATGCGTTCGGTGAGGTCGCTTCCCAACTCCGGTATGAAGATGTCTCCGCACTGTATGCGGCTGTTGGCGAGGGTCACGTTTCCACCCAGTCGGTCATTGAGAAGCTACTCGCTTCCCTTCACGCCGAGACGGAGACCGAAGATCCAGAAATGTTGTTCCCCGCGAAGGGGCGCGCACGGCAACTTCGCAACAGTGACTCAGGCGTACTGGTTCGTGGCGCACCGGACATTCTCGTGAAGCTCGCCAAGTGTTGCACACCGGTTCCCGGTGACGAGATCGTCGGGTTCGTTACCCGCGGATCCGGGGTCTCAGTTCACCAGGCAAATTGCCACAACGTCGTCTCGCTGCAGAACGAACCAGAGCGGATGATCGAGGTTGAATGGGCGCCATCATCGACGAGCCTGTTCCTGGTTCAGATTCAGGTAGAGGCGCTTGACCGATCAGGACTGTTGTCGGATGTTACGAGGGTCCTTTCAGAAAGCCACGTCAACATCCTCTCAGCGACAGTCTCGACCTCAAGCGATCGTCTGGCTCTCAGTCGTTTCGTGTTTGAGATGGGTGACACGACGCACCTGGACCGCGTTCTCAACGCTGTGCGGCGCATCGACGCCGTTTACGACGTGTATCGCGTGAGCGACGGCTAAGCGCGCGCCCGGGTCTTCTGGCCGGCGGCTTCACTGATCCTTGCGAGTGCGTGCTGCTTGCGGGGAAGGTTTTTCCGTCGATTCATGGAGTCCGCACAATCTTCTACGCCAAACGCACCGAGTGTCATGAGCGCCGCCACCATGACCGACTCCCGATAGCCGAAATCAGCGCTAAACCGCGCGAGGTCGATAGCGGTGCGAAGCGGTGTCGTCACGCGGAGGCCGTCGATCACGAGGATCTCAGTGTTGTCGAGCACAACCTCGCGCACATCGAGGCGCAACCCCGAAGAAACGCGGACTCGAGCCGAGACGGTCGTGCAGAACTGGTGGCGGGTCGGTGGGCGATTCACAGCACCGAGGACCCAAGCCGCTGTTTCACGCTCCGCTACCAGTCGCATCGATGGCGTCGGAAGTAACGAGCGGGCTCGGTGCCCGGAACCCTCAATTTCATCGATAGGACTGAAGCAGTCATCGATGGCGAAGACCTCTCCGTCTAGACGAGCGGCATAGAGCTCCGCTTCTGGCAGGTTCAGGCGGGAAAGCACGGACGGGAGTCGGGGCGACATACTTCCATGGTGGCTGACTGCTGCCCCTGCTGAGAGCTGATTGAGCAGGCTGTGGAGAAGGCGTCCCTGTGGAGAACCGGAACACGACGGGCATACGACGCAGGGTCGATGCCTGTCGTCAGAAAACGGGTTCCACTAACCGAGCGCGTTCAGCCACACCTTGCGGGCATCCAAAGCTTCCTGGGCGTCCTTGATTTTGCGGGCGTCTCCCTGCTCCTGCGCCGCTACCAGTTCACGCTCAAGCTTGGCGATTGCGTCCTGCAGTTGGCTTGCAAGCCCTTCAGAGCGCGCAATACGTTCCGGGTTGTTCTTGTGCCAGTGCTCATCGTCGAGTTTCTTAACAGCGGCCTCGACCTTGCGGAGCCGGTCCTCAATAGGCTTGACCTTGTCTCTGGGTACTTTTCCGATCTTGTCCCAGCGCTGCTGGATGGCGATTAGTTTCTCTCTGGCTTTGGTTCGATCCTTTTCTTCGAGCAGCGGCTCTGCGTCGGCAAGCACCGCGAGCTTGAGCTCCAGATTGGCCGCGAATTCCTCGTTGTCCTTCGCGTCAATTTCCGACTTAGCCGTGTAGAGCACATCGCCGGCAGCTTTGAACCTGGCCCACAGGGCATCATCGAATTTCTTGCCGGCTCGGCCCGCGGCTTTCCATGAATCTAGTAGTGAACGGTATGCCGGGATACCAGCGACTCCTTGGGCGGATAGTGTCTCGGCTTTGTCGACGAGCTCCTGCTTCTTTGACCGTGCATCGCGGTGTACAGAGTCCAACTCGGCGAAGAACGCCTTGCGATTCGTCTCGATGATGGTTCGGGCGGCTCTGAACCGTTTCCACAGTTCGTTTCCTTCGCTCTTGGGTAGGCGGGGGCCATCTGCCTGGTGTTTCTGCCACCGGGAAAAAATGTCATCAAGGCTTGCGCTGAGCTGTTTCCACTGGGCCTTGGCTGGATCCTGTGCTGCGAGGGCTTCGGCCTCGGCGACCAGAGCCGAGCGTTGGATGAGTGCCGCATCCACAGCCGCTGCCGCTTCTGCAGTCAGCTTCTCGGCGAGTTTATCCACCGCGCCGCTCAGCGCATCCAATCGCGACGACAGGGAGGCGAGGTCTCCGACGGCGTTCGCCGTGGAAATGGTGGTTTTGAGGGTGTCGATCGTCTTGGCGACGTCCGCTGCAGCGGTCCCGCGCTTGATTCGCTGTTCGAGTAACGTCACCTGTCCCGCGAGTTCGGTAAACTTCCGTTCGAAATATGCCAGCGCTTCTTCTGGGGTGCCATCGGGATATTGCCCAACGGCGCGCTCGCCGTCCGCTTCCCGTACGAAGACGGTCTTTGTTTCATCAACGCGACCCCAGGGGGCCTGATCATTCGCTGCCACGTGTCTCACCTTGCTGCTCGGGCCAATGGTCAATGACCGGGCACTAGCCTATTGCACCCCGGCTGTGACTCCCCGGGCTCGTTATTGAACAGTCACTTTCGTGATTCTGGTTGGGACCGCCGGGGTGCCGTCGCTGGAGTTCGTGCTGGAGCCTGAATTGGGGGCGACGCCTGCGTCGGCAATGGCCGAAACGAAATCGCTCAAGCCGCTCGTGACCTTGCCAAACACCGTGTACCCCCCGGTCGATGCGTCGAGCGTGGTGTCGGCGTACGTGATGAAGAACTGGGTGCCCTGGCTGTACGGATTTGCCCCGCGTGCCATCGCGATGGTCCCGGCTGGATAGTCCCCATTTGCGGGAACGTTCTCGAGCGGCCCGAAGCTGAATCCCGCGTCGCCAGTGCCGTCACCGCTGGTCGATCCGCACTGAATTAGCTTTGCTGTTTCGCTTGTGGTCAATCTGTGGCACGCGCTACCCGTTGTCGTGTAGAAACCGCTCTTGACGAGGGATATGAAAACGGAACTCGCTTGGGGGGCGAGGGTCCCGTCAATCTCGATGCCGAGGTTCACGCTGTTGAGATCGAGAGTGCCAGTCCACACGCGGTTCTCCGCGAGTGTTTCCGGGGGGACGTCCCCGACATTCTTCCCCGCACTCGGTGTCGGACTGGCCGAGGTGGTCGGACTCGCAGAAGGCGACGCAGTCGACATTCCAGGGCCAACACTGAAATACAGCACCTGCGTCACGGTCGCTAGTGCGGCCACGACCAATACGCCTATGACTGCGAGCACGTTGTCTCGGCGGCGGCGCCGAACCTGGCTGGCATGCACCTTGCGGCGAGCGTTATAGCGACGAAGCCGCTCGCGCGCCTCACGTGCTTCACGCTCGATGTTCTTGCTCGGTGCCACAGATCCTCCATCGGGTTCGGTGCGTTAGTCCGGAAACCTGGCGCGAGAGTAGTCTCGTGCGGTCCGGTCGCTGAGCGGGCAGTCGGATCACCTTGTCGGTGCCGACAACTAGCATTGATTCTATGGTCAATGCCCAGCTCGGCTTGCGCGCTGGCGCGACTCCTCTCGCGGTACGAATGCGCCCGAGAAGCCTCGACGAGGTTGCAGGGCAGCGTCATCTCCTGACCCCCGGGTCTCCTCTCGTGAGCCTCGCCTCGGATAAGGCCGGGGAACAGGGTTCGGTTTCCGTCATCCTGTGGGGACCACCCGGTACGGGCAAGACCACACTCGCCCAGGCAATTGCGCACAGTTCCGGCCGTAAGTTTGTCGAGCTCTCAGCTGTCAATGCTGGAGTGAAGGATGTCCGCGAGACGATGGAGGCCGCGATGTCCGCGCGCGACCTTTACGGGGTCTCGACGGTGTTGTTTCTTGACGAGATTCATCGCTTTTCCAAGGCGCAGCAGGACGCCTTGCTTCCGGGAGTGGAGAACGGATGGGTAATTCTCGTCGCGGCTACGACGGAGAACCCCTCCTTTTCGGTGATTTCGCCTCTTCTTTCCCGGTCGTTGCTGCTGACTTTGGAGGCGCTCAGCGACGATGATCTCGGAACTGTCGTTGACCGTGCGGTCACGGATCCACGTGGCCTCGATGGCAAGATCGTCCTTGATCCCGAGGCACGGGCTGCCATCATCCGACTAGCATCCGGCGATGCCAGGCGCGCGCTCACAGCGCTTGAGGCTGCTGCACTCTCCGCCACATCCACCAGCACAGACGGTAAGCCCGTCGTCCTCGCGGAAACCGTAGCCGTTGCGGTGGACCGTGCACTCTTGCGCTACGACCGCAACGGCGACGAACACTACGACGTGATCAGTGCGTTTATCAAGTCGGTGCGGGGCTCGGATGTCGATGCTGCACTGCACTATCTGGCGCGCATGATCGAGGCTGGGGAGGATCCGCGGTTCATTGCACGGCGGATCATTGTTAGCGCCTCGGAAGACATTGGGATGGCCGATCCGCAGGCGTTGCTCGTCGCTGTCGCAGCGGCCGATGCCGTGCAGCTCATCGGAATGCCCGAGGGGCGGATCCCGCTCGCCGAGGCGGTCATCTATCTCGCGACCGCACCGAAGTCGAACGCCGCCTACCTGGGAATTGACGCCGCGTTAGCGGATGTGCGGGCGGGCAAGATCGGCCGTGTGCCCGCGCATCTTCGTGACGCGCACTACGCGGGTGCCAAACGGTTGGGACACGGCAAGGGATACCAGTACTCGCATGACTCTGAGCTGGGAGTGGTGCAACAGCAATACCTGCCTGACCCTCTGAAAGCGAGCATCTACTACGCCCCAACGGAACACGGCAATGAGCGCGAAGTGCGTGCGAGGCTCGACAAACTCCGAAAGATTATTCGCGGCGAATAAGTTTCCGACGGCGTCGGGGATCTTCCGGTATCTGCTGAGACGGCGATCTGGTAGCATTAACCAGCCTACGGAAGGCTTTCACGCACGGCTGCTGTGATTGCCTATTCGGATGGGAAGCGTCCTTTAGCCGGACGGTACCCGTGGCACATCCCTCTTCTATATTTTCCGAGCCATAGCTGTGCGTCTGAAGCAGTTGGGTGTCGGGATACCTGTTGAAGACCGATGATTCAGTACTGAAAGGAAACCGTGTCTACCAAGTCACGTACACGTAGCAAGACCCGCCTGTCGCGGGCATTGGGCATTCCGCTCACTCCTAAGGCGGCAAAAGGGTTTGAGAAGCGTCCATACCCACCAGGGGAGCACGGCCGCACCAAGCGCAAGACCGACAGCGACTATGCCGTCCGTCTGCGCGAGAAGCAGCGTCTGCGCGCCCAGTACGGCATTCGCGAAGCCCAGTTGAAGATCATCTTCCAAGAGGCGCGTCGCGCCGAAGGCCTGACCGGTGAAAACCTGGTTGAGCTGTTGGAGATGCGTCTTGATGCCGTCCTCGTGCGCGCCGCTATCGCCCGCACTACTGCCCAGGCCCGCCAGATGATCGTGCACCGTCACATCCTCGTCGACGGCCAGCGTGTCGACCGTCCGTCGTTCCGGGTCACCCCGGGTCAGCTCGTACACGTCCACGTCAAGAGCGAAGGCACCGAGCCGTTCCAGGTTGCGGCAGCGGGCGGCAACGCTGAAGTCCTGCCGAAGACCCCGAGTTATCTCGAGGTTGAGCTTGACAAGCTGCAGGCACGCCTCGTGCGTCGCCCGAAGCGTGCCGAGGTTCCCGTGACCTGTGAAGTTCAGCTCGTCGTCGAGTACTACGCGGCTCGATAGCACGTCACTCTCGATTGTTAAATCGAGCACGGATACAGTTGGAGCGGGTCGCCACAGGGCGGCCCGCTCTTTTCCATTGGACGAGTGTGTGGAGGTGACGGCATGTCAGGTGGTGATATAGCCGGATTGGTCGCGGCAGCAGTGTTCGCAGTACTTGTAGCGGTCCTGGCTGTTCCTCTGGTGAAGCTTGGTCGAGTCCTGGATGAGACCCGAACCGCCATTCGCGAATTGTCCACAGGGATCACACCGATTCTGAACGAGGCCACGGTGACAGTCGCCGAGACCAACAAGCAGCTTGCTCGTCTCGACACGATCACGAGTGGCGTCGCTGAAGCGACGGGCAACATTTCTGCCCTCATTGCGCTGTTTGCGGCAACCATCGGTGGCCCGCTCATCAAGCTGGCCGGTTTCTCAGCTGCAGTCCGTGCAGGCATCAGGGGGCTAGGCGGCACTCATCGGCGCGGCACGACCACGAAGTAAGCTTGATTTCGGTCATTCGCACAACACATCACACTCATGAGGGAGCAGTTGTTATGAAGAACGTCCTGTGGCTTATTGTCGGAGTCGGTATCGGGTTCTATGCAGCGCATCGGGTCAACCAGACCCCGCAGGGCAAGGCATTCTTCGAGGATGTCGATACGAAGGCGAGAGAATTTGGTGACGCCGTGGTCGAGGGATACAAGACACGTGAGGCGGAGCTGCGCGCTGCCGTTGCAAACGCGGAAGATGTGATCGCCGACCTCACCAGGAACAGCACGACCAAGAACTAACCCGTTCATTTACGCTGACGGGATGACCGCCGGGTACTCACACACAGGACTCCATGCAAACCGCTGAAATTCGCCAACGTTGGCTCGACTTCTTCGCCGAACGAGGTCATACGGTCGTACCCTCCGCATCCCTCGTCAGTGACGATCCGACGCTGTTGTTTACGGTCGCGGGAATGGTACCTTTCGTCCCTTACCTCACGGGGCTCGTTCCCGCGCCGTATCCGAGGGCAACCAGCGTTCAGAAGTGCATCCGAACGCTGGACATCGATGAGGTGGGCAAGACGCCCAGGCACGGCACGTTCTTCCAGATGAACGGGAACTTCTCCTTCGGCGACTATTTCAAGGAGCAGGCGATCAGGTACGCCTGGCAGCTGTTGACCAGCGCGGAGTCTGCGGGCGGCTACGGCTTCGATCCGAAAGACCTCTGGGTCACGGTGTACAAGGAAGACGACGAGGCCTTTCATCTCTGGCGGAAGATTGCAGGGCTTCCCGAGGAGCGTATTCAGCGCCTCGACATGGACACAAACTATTGGTCAACCGGGCTTCCTGGTCCCGCTGGCCCGTGTTCGGAAATCTTCTTTGATCGTGGCCAGAAGTATGGCCGTGACGGCGGACCGGCGACAGACGACGATCGCTATGTTGAGATCTGGAACCTCGTCTTCATGCAGTATCTCCGTGGCGAGGGATCAGGTAAGAACTTCGAGATTCTTGGCGATCTGCCCAAGAAGAATATCGACACCGGCATGGGCCTCGAGCGGGTCGCGTTCCTCAAGCAGGGCGTGGAAAACCTGTACGAGATCGACCAGGTCCGGCCGGTGCTCGATCGTGCCGCTGAGCTCTCCAATCGCCGCTACGGTGCTGTGCACGAGGACGATGTCCGGATGCGCGTGGTCGCCGACCATGTGCGCTCGGCACTCATGCTTATGTCAGACGGAGTCACTCCATCCAATGAG
The DNA here is from genome assembly GCA_039936355.1 of Lacisediminihabitans sp. Taxonomy (GTDB): domain Bacteria; phylum Actinomycetota; class Actinomycetes; order Actinomycetales; family Microbacteriaceae; genus Parafrigoribacterium_A. The sequence goes on from JBDTIM010000142.1 coordinate 16,626, forward strand.
GGACGCGGCTATATCTTGCGGCGCCTATTGCGGCGCACGGTGCGTTCCATGCGACTGTTGGGGGTTGAGGATCCAACTTTTGGCGAGCTTTTCCCCGCCTCGCGCGATGCCATGAAGTCCGCGTATCCTGAAGTTCAGACTGACTTCGATCGGATCGGACGGCTCGCCTTCGCCGAGGAAGAAACCTTCCTCCGCACGCTCGCTAGCGGCACGAGTATTCTCGACGTTGCCGTCGCCAAAACCCAAAGGTCGGGTTCACAGCAGCTCGCCGGAGACACCGCCTTCCTGCTACACGACACGTTTGGATTCCCCATCGACCTAACGCTCGAGATGGCGGACGAGGCCGGGCTCAGTGTTGATCGCGACGCCTTCGATGCACTCATGACCGAGCAGCGCAGGATGGCCAAGGCTGATGCCAAGGCCAAGAAGACTCTTCTGGCCGACCTTTCGGTGTACAGCGCGTTCCGCTCGCAGGGTGAGACCGCGTTCTTGGGCTACGACTACCTCACAACCGACTCCACCATCCTCGGCCTCATCGTTGACGGAGTCTCCGTAGACCGTGCCGTGGTGGGCGACATCGCCGAGGTGATCCTCACCGAAACGTCGCTCTACCCTGAGTCTGGCGGGCAGGAGGCCGATGCTGGCAGCATCGTTGGTACAGGCTTTGATCTCGAGGTTCTCGACGTGCAACGACCGGTCAAAGGCCTGATCAGCCATCGAGTGCAAGTGCGCTCTGGAGAAGTGGGAGTCGGAGAATCCGCCACGAGCGTTGTGGATCCGGATTGGCGCCGGGGGGCCACCCAGGCTCACTCTGCCACGCATCTGATCCATGCAGCCTTGCGACAAGTGCTCGGTCCGGAGGCGCATCAGGCCGGTTCGTATAACAAAGCCGGGTACATGCGGCTGGATTTCAATTGGAACAAGCCCCTGGCTCCCGCGACCCGCACCGAGATCGAAGAGATCGCAAACACTGCGATTCGAGAGAACTTCGAGGTCGATACGCGGATCATGCCGCTGGCGGATGCCCGTGCCCTCGGCGCGATGGCGTTGTTCGGCGAGAAGTATGGTGAAACCGTGCGGGTGGTCGACATCGGTGGCCCGTGGTCGCGCGAGTTATGCGCGGGCACGCACGTTGGCCGAAGCTCTGAGGTTGGGGTCATCAGCCTCGTGAGTGAGACCTCGGTCGGATCATCCAACCGGCGAATCGAGTCTCTCGTGGGTCTCGAAGCCTTCCGCGAGTTGGCTACCGAGCGGGCAATCGTCTCTCAGCTGACCTCTAGTCTGAAAACTCCGCGAGACCAACTGCCCGAACGGATCTCCGAGCTCCTGTCGAGCCTGAAGACGGCGGAGAAGCGCATCGCCGAGTTCGAGTCCGCTGCTTTGTCGGAGCGGGTACCAGGGTTGCTCGGTCAGGCGACATCGGTCAACGGCGTTGCGTTCGTTGGAACGGACCTTGGCAGTCTCAAATCTTCGGACGAGCTACGCAGCCTCGTGACCGCAACGAGGTCACGACTCACAGCGGATGCCGCCGTCGTCGCGCTCGCCGCGGATGTCGCAGGCAAGCCCGCGGTCATTGTCGCAACCACGGGACCCGCTCGCGAACGTGGGCTCAAGGCTGGGGATCTCGCGAAGCTCGCGGCCGGAATCCTCGGTGGCGGGGGAGGCGGTAAGGACGACCTCGCCCAGGGTGGTGGCGCGAAGCTAGATGCAATTCCCGCAGCTCTGGCCGCAATCCGTTCGGCTCTCGAAGGCTAAGCGGGTGCGGCCTGGCGTGCGGCTCGGGGTGGATGTCGGGAAGGTGCGGATCGGCGTAGCCCGAAGTGACCCACACGGGATTCTCGCAACCCCAGTGGCGACTGTCGCACGCGGCGAGGGTGACATGGCCGAACTCGTGGGGATTATCGGTCAATTTGACGCGGTGGAGGTTATTGTTGGCCTTCCGCTGGCGCTCTCGGGTGCTGTGACTGCGTCCACGAATGACGCGACCGGCTTCGCGGACCGGCTCGCGGTGTCGTCTCCTATTCCTGTTCGGTTGGTCGACGAGCGGCTTTCAACCGTCTCTGCCCAGCGCGCCCTCCGGCTTTCTGGTCGGACATCGCGCAACTCGCGCCCGGTCATTGATCAGGTGGCCGCCGTTATAATTTTGCAACATGCGCTGGATTTCGAGCGCAGTGCAGGCACCCCTCCCGGTGCACTGGTGCACCCAGATGAAGGATCACTCCGTGGCAGATGAACCAAGCTGGGATGACATTTTCACGTCGCAGCCGGGTGACCATGGCGACGGTCAATCTTCACCGGCCGGTACGTCGTCGCAAGCGCCGCTGAGCCGGCGCGAGCTGCGGGAGAGGGCGGCGGCGCCGCGGGATAGCGGTGGTCGAGGTGGGAAGCCACCGAAAGGTCAGCGACGCCGCCCGGGTAAACCGCGGCGAAGGCTGACCTGGCTGTGGGTATTGCTCTCGGTCCTGGTGGTAGTGGCAGTCGGCGCATCATACGTCTGGTTCGCATACCAACCGCAGGTGCGGCATGTCCTGGGATGGGAAGATTCCATCGACTTCGTCGGTCCGGGTACAGGCAAGGTCATCGTGACGATCAAGAACGGTCAGATTGGCGAAGATGTTGCGCACACACTAAAGGACGCGGGAGTCACTAAAACCTTCACAGCATTCTATGATCTGCTTCTCAAGCAGTCTCCGCAGGTGAATTTCCATCCCGGGAGTTACTCGCTGCGGAAAGGCATGAGCGCGAAGGCCGCGCTGACGGCTATCCAGGACCCGAAGAACCACGTGGTCACCCAGGTCACCCTCCCAGAGGGAATCACAGTCAAAGGTGTGGTCAGCCGGCTCACCTCTCTGAGCGAGGCCACCGGAATCTCGGCAGCCCAGTTGAAGGCCGCTGCTGCCGATTACACGTCGTACGGCCTCCCGGCCGAAGCGCCGAGCCTTGAGGGGTACCTGTTCCCCGCCACGTATCCGCTTGATCCAGGAATCACCGCACACGATGTTTTCCAGACGATGGTCAACGAGATGTTCAGGCGATTAGACGCGGCCGGCGTCCCTGTTGCCGATCGGCATCATGTTCTCACCCTGGCCGCGCTCACTCAAAAGGAGGGCGGAAATGCTGCCGACTTTCTCAAGGTGGCACGGGTGTGGGACAACCGGCTCGCACAGGGCATGAACCTCCAGTCGGATGCAACGGTGAGCTATGGCGCTGGCGGGACGACCATTTCCACCACCGATGCCGAACGCGCGGACAAGAGCAATCCGTACAACACCTATGCAAACCCCGGGCTGCCAATCGGACCCATCTCCAACCCAGGCCAGGCGGCAATCGACGCGACATTACATCCGGCCGACGGCCCCTGGCTGTACTTCGTTCTGGTCAACGGAGAAACCGGTGAGACGACCTTCTCCACGACCCTTGCTGAGCACAACGCGGCAGTCAAGGAGTGGCAGGCCTGGCTGCGGGCACATCCGGGCTTCGACGGGTGAGCGAGGCGAGGCTGCAACTGGCGGTGCTCGGGTCGCCCATAGGCCATTCTCTTTCTCCCGCACTGCACACGGCCGCGTACGGTGCACTCGGACTGGGATGGGACTACAGCGCGGTAGAGGTGACGGAGGGTGCTTTGGCAGGCTTCATCGCTTCCCGCGGCACCGGATGGCGCGGGCTTTCGCTCACAATGCCACTCAAGCGTGCCGTTGTGCCTTTGCTGGGCAGCCTGGACGAACCCACGGAGTTGACAGGTGGGGCGAATACCGTCCTCTTCGACGAGGTGCAGGGCAATCGCGTCCTCCGCGGCTTCAACACCGATGTCAATGGAGTCGTAGAAGCGTTTCGCGACGCGGGCGTTGAACGGTTGGACTGCGTGCGAGTGCTCGGCTCCGGGGCCACTGCGGCATCCGTGATCGTCGCGGTCTCGCGTTTGCGAGCGCGGCGCGTCGACGTTTCGGCCCGCACGCCGACACACGCGGTGCGATTGCAGGCTCTGGGTGTTGCGCTCGGAGTGGATGTGAGGATTGCCGCACTGGATTCCTCCCGTGCTCATCCGCAGCCTGACGCGGTTGTGAACACCATTCCTGGCGGAGCGGATGTCTCCGTAGTATTCGCCGAGTCAGTCATGACCCACGCGATCCTGTTCGAGGTCGCCTACGACCCGTGGCCGACTCCGTTGGTTAAATCCTGGTCGGCTGCTGGCGGGCGGGTTATCTCCGGAGTCGAGATGCTTCTGCATCAGGCGCTCGTCCAGGTGAGAGTCTTCGTCGGTGGGGACCCCGACCGGCCGCTCGAGAACGAAGGTGCGGTCCTTGTCGCCATGCGCGGGAGTCTCACCCCCGTGTGACCCAATGGCGGCCTCGGGGCGTGAGCCTGCAGCACGAAGTGCCTCTGGGCTGTGGGAGGATTCTTAATATGCTTCGATGGTTGACCGCAGGAGAATCGCACGGACCCGAGCTGGTGGCGATCCTGGAGGGGTTGCCCGCCGGTGTTCCCGTGTCGCTCGACGGAGTCCGAACCGATCTTGCGCGACGCAAACTCGGTTACGGTCGCGGAGCCCGCATGAAGTTTGAGGAAGACGAGCTGCACTTTTCCGGAGGCGTGCGCTTCGGCCTCAGCATGGGCAGTCCGATCGCCCTCAGGATTGGCAACACGGAGTGGCCGCGCTGGGTTGACGTGATGAGTGCGGAACCCGTCGATCGGGCAATCCTGCCCAAGGGGCGAGGTGCCGCGCTGACCCGACCTAGACCAGGGCACGCTGACCTCGTCGGCATGCAGAAATATGACTTCGACGAGGCACGAAACGTCCTCGAACGTGCGAGCGCACGGGAAACAGCCGCGCGTGTCGCCCTTGGTGCTATTGCGAGGGCCTTCCTTGCTGAGCTCGGTATCACATTGGTGAGCCACACGCTCTCGATCGGAACCGTGCGCGTCCCAGAGGGAGCGGGTCTGCCAACCCCCGCGGATGTTGCCCGACTGGATGCGGACCCATTGCGCTGCGCGGACGCGGCGACATCTGCACTCATGGTCGCGGAGGTCGATCGAGCGCACGACGACGGCGACACACTCGGTGGGGTAGTCGAGGTGCTCGCCTATGGCGTCCCACCAGGACTGGGTTCGTACGTTCACTGGGACCGGCGTTTGGACTCGCAGTTGGCGGCGGCGCTCATGGGCATCCAGGCGATCAAAGGGGTCGAGGTGGGTGACGGATTCCTCACGACCACGCGTCGCGGCTCGGAGGCCCACGATGAACTCTTCCAGGCCGACAACGGCATAACCCGCTCGAGTGATCGTGCGGGGGGTACGGAGGGCGGAATGAGCACCGGCACCCTGCTGCGGGTGCGCGCGGGGATGAAACCCATCTCCACAGTTCCGCACGCGCTGCACACCGTGGATGTCGCTAGTGGCGAGGCATCCGAGGCACATCACCAACGATCCGATGTCTGCGCGGTTCCGGCGTCCGGCGTCGTCGCCGAGGCCATGGTCGCTCTCGTCTTGGCCAATTCCGTGCTGGAAAAGTTTGGCGGTGATTCGATCAGCGAGACCAAACGAAATCTCACTGGCTATCTCAACTCAATCCCCGACAACCTCAAAACGGCATCCGCGTCTGACGCGCGCCTGTCTGAGTCAGGGTTGCCGACCGGGCCGGGGTTGCCGACTGGGCCAGGGTTGCCGGACTAAATGACCAGTTCAGCGGGGCTGATTCGTGCGCGTCTTGTGTTGATTGGCGCGTCGGGAGCCGGAAAGACGCGACTGGGCAAGAGGGTGGCGAAGCGCCTGCAGGTGATGTTCATCGACACGGACAAGCGAATTGTTGTGGCGCACGGGCCGATCTCACAGATCTTCGAGGAGTATGGCGAGGAGCACTTCCGCATGCTGGAGCGGGCGGCCGTCGCCGAAGCCCTTCGCGAGGACGCGGTGGTCTCGCTCGGCGGAGGGGCCGTGCTCGACGCAAACACTCAGGCGGACCTCGCCGGGCAACGAGTGGCGTTACTCACGGTAAGTGCAGAGGCTGTGGCACGACGCATTGGAGGAGGCAAAAGGCCACTGCTGAAAGATGGAATCAACGCGTGGGTCGCACTGGTCGAAAGCCGCAGGAAACTATACGAAAGACTGGCTTCACGAAGCTGGGATACCTCGAAACTTCCCCTCGATGACATAGCCGATGACATTGCCGACTGGATACGAAATGGTACGGCGCCGGTCGATGCCTCAGCAGAAGATGTCGTGGAAATACGTACCGCACGGGTGGACTCCGCGCAGAAGGAGCAACAATAGTGACAACCACCACCATTACCGTGGGAGGCACGGATCCGTACGATGTGTTGATCGGCCGCAACATCCTGGACCAGATTGCTGGATTAGTCGGATCAGCCGCAAAGAAGGTGTTGATCGTCCACCCTCCAACGTTGGGTGCGCGGGCCGTTGCCTTGCGCGAGAGCTTGACGGATAGCTACGAAGTGCTGATGGCCGAGGTCCCGGATGGCGAGGCTGCCAAACGAATCGAGGTCGCCGCGTTCTGTTGGCAGGTGATGGGACTGTCCGACTTCACTCGGACGGATGTCGTCATCGGCTTCGGCGGAGGCGCGGTCACCGATCTGGCTGGCTTCGTCGCGGCCACCTGGTTGCGCGGCGTTCGTGTGCTGCAAGTACCGACGACTCTGGTCGGCATGGTCGATGCGGCAGTTGGGGGCAAGACCGGGGTCAACACCGCGCAGGGCAAGAATCTGGTCGGTGCGTTCCATGCGCCTGCGGTCGTGCTGGCGGATCTGGATGTACTTGAGGGCCTCAGCCACATGGAGATCCTCGCCGGGTTCGGCGAAGTCGTTAAGTATGGCTTCATTGAGAAGCCTGAGATTCTCGACATCATCGAACGCGACGTTGACATCGCGACGAATCCCGAGAGCGACGAGTTCCGAAAGCTGATCGAGCTTTCGGTCGGGATCAAGGCTCGCATCGTCAGCAAGGACTTCAAGGAGGCCGGCTTGCGCGAGATACTCAACTACGGTCACACCCTCGGCCACGCGGTCGAGTACATGGAACGGTATCTGTGGCGGCATGGTGCCGCCGTCGGCATTGGGATGATGTACGCCGCCGAGCTTGCCAGGCTTGCTGGCCGACTCCCCGACACGGTCGTTGACCGTCACCGGAGCATCCTCGAGTCGCTCCAACTGCCGACGACGTACCCAGTTGGACGCTGGGAGACCCTCCTCGGGGTCATGCAGCGCGACAAGAAATCCAGGGGAGGCATGCTGCGATTCATCGTTCTTGACGACGTAGCGCGTCCTACGGTTCTTGCCGGCCCCGACCAGAGCCTGCTCTTTGCCGCATACCAGGAGATCGGTGTATAGAGTGCGGGCGACCGTTATGCTCAACAGTCATGAGTAGAGTCCTTGTCCTCAACGGTCCCAATCTCGGACGGCTGGGCTCCCGTGAGCCTGAGGTATACGGCAGCGGGAACCTCGAAGACCTGCGTTTGCAATTGGAGCGGGACGCTGCGCCCGGCGTCACGATCGAACTACGGCAAACCAATGACGAGGCCGAGCTGATCGCGTGGCTGTATGAGGCGGTCGACACCGCGACCCCTGTCATCCTTAATCCGGCCGCGTTTACGCACTATTCGTACGCGCTGAAGGACGCGGCCGCCCTGGTCACTAAGGCTGGCCTGATACTGATCGAGGTTCACATTTCGAACCCACACACGCGGGAGGAATTCCGCCACAAGAGCGTGATTTCAGCAGTAGCGACCGGTGTGATTGCGGGCTTTGGATTTGACTCCTACAGCCTTGCGCTCGACGCCATTAATCGGAAGCTCGGTTGAACCGGTAAACTTGGAGCTTCTGCGTCGTCGATTCGACGCCTTTTTGGCACATCACCCTTATCGAACGGATCACTACTCGTATGGCTTCAACCGCTGACATCAGGAACGGCGTTGTTCTCGACATGGACGGCGGCCTGTGGACCGTCATCGAGTTCCAACACGTCAAACCGGGCAAGGGCGGGGCATTTGTCCGTACCAAGTTGAAGAACGTTCGGACGGGTAAGACGGTCGACCGCACCTTCAACGCTGGCGCGAAGATCGAGATCGAGACGGTCGACCGCAGCGAGTTTCAGTACCTGTATAAGGACGGCGACAGCTTCGTTTTCATGGACGTATCCGACTATGACCAGATCACCCTGTCCGAGACGCAGGTGGGCGATGCTGCCAACTTCATGCTCGAAAACCAAAACGTAACCATCGCCCTGCATAACGGTGAGGCGCTCTATGTCGAGCTTCCGGCATCAGTCGTTCTCGAGATCACCTACACGGAACCCGGCCTGCAGGGCGACCGGTCGACCGGTGGCACCAAGCCGGCGACCGTTGAAACTGGCTATCAAATTCAGGTTCCGCTCTTTCTTGAGCAGGGAACCAAGGTCAAGGTCGACACGCGCACGGGGGACTACCTCAGCCGTGTGAACGACTAGACGGTCGATCAGGAAACCTCAGATGAGTGCACGAACCAAGGCACGCAAACGCGCGCTCGACTTGCTCTATGGGGCCGATCTGCGGGAGATCTCGCTCAATTCGGCAATTGCCACTGAGGTTGCCCGAGACCTAGATGACCCGAAGAGAACATCCTCCTGGCAGTACGCCAAGCAAATCGTTGAGGGAATCGCCGAGCATGGTGATGAGATCGACGAGCTGATCGAGACCTATGCGCAGGGCTGGACCATCAACAGAATGCCCGTGATTGACCGCGCGATCGTGCGGATCGGCATCTGGGAGATCCTTTTCAACGAAAACGTTCCAGACGGGGTGGCGATTTCGGAGGCTGTCGAGGCCGCGAAGTCCCTCAGCACGGAGGATTCTGCAGGTTTCGTCAATGGGCTGCTCGGACGGATCGCTCACACACGGAGCTGACAGGCCTTCTGAGCAAAAGCGGTGCTGAGCATCCGCTAAGCTGTAGGCATTAGGCATCCTTTAATTTCCGTCCAGAGAGACGGGGAAGGAGGTCAGATTGCCCGCACGAATCGTGCTTCAGCAAGCTGATATCACTCGAGCGTTGACTCGGATTTCACACGAGATCCTGGAGTCCAATCGGGGCCCGGATGGGCTCGTCATCCTCGGGATTCCGACCCGCGGCGTCACCCTTGCCGATCGGATTGCCTCCCAACTCAGCGAGATTGCGGGGTCGGCGGTCAAGCGGGGTTCCCTCGATGTCACCCTGTACCGCGACGACCTAGACCGTCATCCGACCAGGGCCCCATCTCCGACGGTTGTCCCGGCAGACGGCATCGACGGCAGGACGGTGATTCTCGTTGATGATGTGCTGTATTCCGGGCGCACAATTCGCGCGGCCCTCGACGCCCTCAGCGATATCGGGCGGCCGCGAATTGTGCGTTTGGCAGTGCTGATTGATCGAGGTCACCGTGAGCTGCCGATCCGCCCGGACTTCGTGGGCAAGAACCTTCCTTCTGCACAGCACGAACGAATCAACGTGCACCTGCTAGGCACCGATGGGGACGAATTCGTGAGTATCGATGAAGTGAAGGCCGCAGAATGAGGCACCTGCTGAGCACTCGCGCACTTGGTCGTGACGAGGCGATTGGAATTCTCGATGTTGCCGAGGACATGGCGGATGTCTCCCAGCGTGAGGTGCGCAAACTCCCGACTCTGCGCGGTAAGACGGTGGTCAACCTGTTTTTCGAGGACTCCACGCGCACCCGAATCTCATTCGAAGCGGCGGCAAAGCGATTGAGCGCGGACGTCATCAACTTCAGCGCGAAGGGGTCGAGTGTCTCGAAGGGGGAGAGTCTCAAAGACACCGCACAAACTCTCGCCGCAATCGGTGCGGATGCCGTCGTCGTGCGTCACCACGCCTCTGGGGCTCCCGCCGTGCTGGCGCAGAGCGGATGGATCGACGCGGGAATTGTCAACGCTGGTGACGGCACGCACGAGCATCCGACCCAGGCACTCCTCGACGCGTTCACGATCCGACATCGACTACACGGTTCTGCGGCGCGAGGCAAGTCACTCGACGGAGTAGCGGTGACCATCGTCGGCGACATCCTGCACTCGCGGGTAGCCCGCTCGAACGTGTGGCTGCTGACGACTCTGGGCGCATCAGTTTCCCTGGTGGCTCCGGCGACCCTGCTGCCGTTCGGAGCTGAGGGCTGGCCGGTGAGCGTTCTATACGATCTTGACGAGGCGATAGCGGCGCGGCCAGACGTTGTGATGATGCTCAGAATTCAGTCGGAACGGATGCACGCGGCATTCTTTCCCAACGCACACGAGTACTCCAGGCAGTGGGGTCTGAGTGACGAGCGAGCGGCTCGGCTGCGCGACGCTAGCATTGTAATGCACCCCGGGCCGATGAATCGTGGACTAGAGATATCCTCCGCAGCCGCCGACTCGCACAGGTCCACGGTGCTCGAACAGGTAACCAACGGTGTTTCTCTGCGGATGGCCGTGCTGTACCTCTTGCTCTCTGGCTCGACGGAGCCGAGAGAATCGCAGAGCGGCCCCGCGGCGACGGCGTCGACCGGCCCGGATCAAACCACTATCGAGAAGTGAGGGATGACGTGAGCGAGAACCTCGGCAGCGGCATCCTTCTTGTCCGCGGATCCACGTTCGCGGATGGCACCCGCACAGACATCCTGGTGCGCAATGGACTGGTTGCCGAACTCGGCGCCGGGCTTTCGGCGACGGGCGCAACCGCGATCGACGCGGCCGGGCTGCTGGCTCTTCCCGGCCTGGTCGATTTACACACACACCTGCGCGAACCAGGGTTCGAACAGAGTGAAACTGTTCTGAGCGGTTCGCGAGCGGCGGCCATCGGCGGATTCACCGCCGTGCACGCGATGGCGAACACTTCACCTGTTGCTGACACGGCCGGAGTCGTGGAACAGGTTCAGTCACTCGGTGAGGCCGCCGGATACGTGACCGTGCGACCGGTCGGTGCAGTCACGGCTGGGCTGGAGGGCGTGCGGCTTTCCGAAATCGGTGCGATGGCACACAGTCGCGCGCGCGTGCGGGTCTTCTCCGACGACGGCACGTGCGTTTCGGACGCGCTGCTCATGCGGCGCGCACTCGAATACGTCAAGACCTTCGGCGGAGTGGTAGCGCAGCACGCCCAGGAGCCGCGGCTCACGGACGGCGCCCAAATGAATGAGGGACTTCTTTCCGGTCAACTGGGGCTCGCGGGCTGGCCGGCCGTCGCGGAAGAGGCGATCATCGCCCGCGATGTGCTTCTCGCCGAACACGTTGGCGCGCGGCTTCACATTTGCCACCTTTCTACGGCCGGCTCGGTCGACGTCGTGCGCTGGGCGAAAGCCAGGGGGATTGCGGTCACGGCGGAGGTAACACCGCACCATCTTTTTCTGACCGAGCAGAACGCCTCGAACTACGATTCACGCTTCAAGGTGAATCCGCCACTTCGTCGCCCCGAGGATGTCCAAGCACTCCGCGAGGGCATCGCGGATGGCACGATCGACATCATCGCGACCGACCACGCCCCGCACCCCATCGAGGCGAAGGACTGTGAGTGGGATGCGGCCGCTTTCGGGATGGTCGGGCTCGAGTCTGCGCTCTCGGTAGTGCAGGCGTCTCTCATCGACAGTGGTGTCGCCCGGTGGACGGACATAACCAGAATTCTGTCCGAGGCTCCCGCACGCATTGGGCAGCTCTCCGGTTACGCCGACGGGATCGCGGTCGGTAAACCCGCGAACTTCACTCTCTATGACTCGAGCGCGAGCCGAACCTTTGGGATCGGCGATTTGAGAGGAAAGGGTGTCAATTCGCCCTATCTCGCCACGACCCTGCCCGGGAGAGTCATCGTCACCGTGCACGACGGCTACACCACCGTTGTCGATGGTGAGTTGGTGGATGCCGACGTCGTCGCAGAGCGCGCCAGGGCGTGGCGTACGCAGAAACTTGGCACAGGGACACACACAGCAGGAGCACACCATGGATAAGGTTTTTCCCACGATCGTCGTCATTCTCCTGATCGTGCTGATGCTCATCGGAATGTTCTTCGGCTGGCGAGCCAGGCAGAAGCGGCAGGCTTACCTCGCCACCGATTTGCCCGTTCCGGACGACACGGGCAGCGAACTGTTCGCCAGCGAGCTGCTGTACGTCGCGACGACGATTGCGGGCGAGCCGCTGAATCGGGTTGCGGTGTCCGGTCTTGGGTATCGGTCCCGGGCATCCATCGTGGTCGCCACGGGGGGCATCACCCTTTCGCTCGATGGCGAGCCGGACGCGTTTATCCCAGCGCAGACGCTCCTGGGGGTCAGCCGCGCGCACTGGACCATCGACCGGGTCGTTGAAAACGGCGGGCTCGTCGTCGTGAACTGGATGCTCGGTGACACCTCCGTCGACAGCTACCTGCGACTCGTCGACCCGCCCGATCCGTCCGTCATGATCGAGGCCATTCAACAGATTGTTGTCGGTGTTGCCGACCAGGAAGGGGCATCTAGTGCCAAGCAGTGAACCAGCCGTACTCGTACTGGAGGACGGGAGCCGTTACCGTGGTCGGGCCTACGGCGCCCGCGGCCACACCCTCGGTGAGGCCGTATTCGCCACCGGGATGACGGGATACCAGGAGACCATCACCGACCCGTCTTACGCGGGTCAGATCGTGCTCATGACCGCACCGCACATCGGCAACACCGGGGTCAATGAACTCGATAAAGAGTCGACGAAGATCTGGGTCGCAGGCTTTGCCGTGCGCGATCCGTCAAGGGTCGTCTCAAATTTTAGAGCAACCGGCAGACTCGACGACCAACTGGAGGAACAGGGCATCATCGGGATCAGCGGCATCGACACGAGGGCCGTGACGAGGCGATTGCGTGATTCTGGAGCAATGCGTGCGGGAATATTCTCGGGCACGGATGCGGCACTCCCGGAGGGTCAGCAGCTGGCCCTGGTGCTGGGCTCAGTCGAGATGACCGGACTAAACCTGTCTGCAGTGGTCTCAACGAAAAAGCTATTCAGTATCCCAGCCGAAGGGGATCGAATCGGGTCCGTCGCTGTGCTCGACCTCGGAGTGAAGGCGTCCACCCTGAACTACCTGTCGGCCCGCGGCTTCGAGGTGCACGTCGTTCCGCAGCAGATCACCATTGACGAGCTGCTCGCTCTGGAACCCAGCGCTGTCTTCTTCTCCAACGGCCCGGGAGACCCGGGTGCTTCGGACGGCCACGTCGAGCTACTGAGGGCCGTGTTGCGCGAAGGGTTGCCGTTCTTTGGAATTTGCTTCGGCAACCAGTTGCTCGGGCGTGCACTCGGCTTCGGAACATACAAGCTGCCGTTCGGTCACCGCGGCATAAACCAGCCTGTGGTTGACAAGGCGACCGGGCGAGTCGAAATTACCTCGCACAACCACGGTTTCGCGGTCGACGCACCGACCGAAGGCATCGTGCAGTCACCTGCAGGTTTTGGTCGGGTCGAGGTCAGTCATGTCAACCTCAACGACAATGTCGTCGAAGGACTGAACGCGCTCGACATCCCCGCATTCTCTGTGCAATATCACCCGGAGGCGGCGGCGGGTCCGCACGATGCGAACTATCTCTTTGACCGGTTCCGCGACATGGTGGTTTCCCACCGGAAGGACACCAAGTAATGCCGAAACGCGACGATATCAAGTCGGTCCTGGTCATCGGTTCAGGCCCGATCGTCATCGGGCAGGCCTGCGAGTTTGACTACTCCGGAACTCAGGCCTGCCGGGTTCTGCGCGAGGAGGGGGTGCGGGTCATCCTGATCAACTCCAACCCCGCAACGATCATGACCGACCCCGGGTTTGCGGACGCCACTTACGTCGAGCCCATCACCTGGCAGGTCATCGAGTCCATCATCGCGAAGGAGAAGCCGGACGCGATCCTGCCGACTCTGGGCGGTCAAACCGCCCTAAATGCGGCGATGGAACTCCACGAGCACGGAATCCTCGAAAAATACAATGTTGAGCTGATCGGAGCCAAGTTCGACGCCATCCGGAAGGGTGAAGACAGGCAGGTTTTCAAAGAGCTTGTTATCGAGTGCGGGGCCGAAGTCGCACGCTCGCATATCGCTCACACCGTAGATGAGGCCCTTGGTTACGCAGAAGACCTCGGCTATCCACTGGTGATTCGACCCTCCTTCACGATGGGGGGATTGGGTTCCGGCTTTGCGTACACTCCGGAGGAGCTGGTGCGCATGGTCGGAGACGGATTGCACCAGAGTCCCACCACGGAAGTCCTGCTTGAGGAATCCATCCTCGGTTGGAAGGAATACGAGCTCGAGCTCATGCGCGATGCCGCAGACAACACCGTCGTGGTGTGCTCCATCGAGAATGTCGACCCGGTCGGCGTCCACACCGGCGACTCGATCACTGTCGCGCCAGCCCTTACCTTGACTGATCGCGAATATCAGAAACTGCGCGACATTGGCATTGACATCATCCGTGCTGTGGGCGTCGACACCGGTGGCTGCAACATCCAATTCGCCATCGATCCGGCAAACGGCCGCGTTATCGTCATCGAGATGAACCCGAGGGTGTCCCGCTCCAGCGCGCTCGCCTCGAAGGCGACTGGTTTCCCGATCGCCAAGATCGCAGCAAAACTGGCTATTGGATATCGCCTAGATGAGATCCCGAATGACATCACCAAGGTCACTCCGGCGAGCTTCGAGCCGACGCTCGACTATGTCGTGGTAAAGGTTCCCCGATTCGCTTTTGAAAAGTTCCCGGCAGCCGATACGAGACTGACAACGACCATGAAGTCCGTGGGTGAAGCGATGGCGATCGGACGCAATTACACGACGGCACTGCAAAAGGCCCTGCGCTCGCTGGAGAAGAGGGGGTCGAGCTTCCACTGGCACGGGACTCCGGGAGACAAGGCTGAACTGCTCGCTCTCGCTGCGGTACCGACGGATGGCCGCATCGTGACCGTGCAGCAGGCGTTGCGGGCCGGGGCGACGATTGACGAGGTCTTCGACGCCACCGCAATTGATCCCTGGTTCATCGACCAGATAGTGCTTATCAACGAGGTCGCGGATCGGGTTGCCTCTCCCGTCCCGCTCGATGCCGACCTCATCCGCGATGCCAAGAATCACGGCTTCAGTGACCTTCAGATTGCAGAACTGCGCGGCATGGACGAGCTTGATGTGCGCTCGATCCGTCACGCCTTCGGTGTGCGCCCGGTCTACAAAACAGTGGACACGTGTGCAGGGGAGTTCCCTGCGCTCACGCCGTACCACTACTCAAGCTACGACCAGGAAACCGAAGTTGTGCCGAGCGATCGACGCAAGATCGTCATCCTCGGTGCCGGACCTAACCGCATCGGTCAGGGGATCGAGTTCGACTACTCCTGCGTGCACGCGTCATTTGCGCTCGAGGATGCTGGCTACGAGACCATCATGATCAACTGCAATCCCGAGACGGTGTCGACGGATTACGACACTTCCGACCGGCTGTACTTCGAACCGCTCACCCTGGAAGACGTACTGGAGGTCATCCACACCGAGAGTGGGAACGGAGAGCTTGTCGGTGTGATCGTGCAACTGGGTGGTCAAACCGCACTGGGTCTGGCCAAGGGGCTCAAGGCGGCAGGTGTCCCTATTCTCGGTACCACGCCAGAGGCGATCGATCTGGCCGAAGAGCGCGGACTGTTCCAAGGCATCCTTGATACCGCAGGACTGGTCTCTCCGCGCAATGGCACCGCATTCGATTATGTGGGGGCCGTTGCCGTCGCAGAGGAGATTGGGTACCCCGTCTTGGTGCGGCCATCCTATGTTCTCGGTGGCCGTGGCATGGAGATCGTGTACGACAGCCCTTCCTTGGCGGACTACTTCGTGCGAATTGATGGGCAGGGGATCGTCGGTCCGTCTCATCCACTCCTCGTAGACCGCTTCCTCGACGACGCCATCGAGATCGACGTTGATGCACTGTATGACGGTGAGCAGCTATACGTTGGCGGAATTATGGAGCACATTGAAGAGGCAGGCATCCACTCTGGCGACTCAAGTTGCACCCTGCCTCCGGTGACCCTCGGTCGAGAGCAATTGGAGCGAGTGCGTGATGCAACCCTCGCGATTGCACACGGTATAGGGGTCTGCGGACTCCTCAATGTGCAATTCGCCATTGGCGCCGGAGTCCTTTACGTGCTTGAGGCCAACCCGCGTGCTTCCAGAACAGTTCCGTTCGTCGCGAAGGCCACCGGCACTCCGATCGCGAAGGCCGCTGCGCTGGTTATGGCCGGGACGCGCATCCAGGAACTCATCGACCGGGGGATGCTTCCCCGGCGCGACGGGGCACTCATGCCGATGGATTCGCCCGTCGCAGTGAAGGAGGCTGTGCTGCCGTTCAAGCGGTTCCGCACCCGCGAAGGAAAGATCGTCGATTCCATCCTGGGGCCGGAGATGCGGTCGACCGGCGAGGTGATGGGAATTGATTCTGACTTCCCGCGAGCCTTCGCGAAAAGCCAGCAGGCGGCAGCAGTTCGGCTGCCACCCAGTGGGAGTGTCTTCGTTTCCGTCGCCGATCGCGACAAGCGTGCGATCGTTCTCCCCGTCGTGCGGCTGCAACAGCTTGGTTTCACGATCCTGGCCACTCTGGGCACCGCTGAGGTGCTCAGGCGGAACGGAATTGTGGCACGGGTCGTGCGCAAGTACGACCAGGGAGAGACGGCCAAGGATGGTGAGCCATCAATCGTCGATCTGATCAACGGGTCAAAGGTCGACATGGTGATTAACACGCCGAGCGGGCGTAGTGCACGAGCAGACGGGTATGAGATCCGTGCGGCCGCGGTGGCTGCAGATCTGCCGTTGTACACAACTATCGCCCAGGTGGGTGCCGCCGTCGCCTCCATCGAGTCGATGCGAGAGGGTTTCGCAGTCAAGTCGCTGCAGGACCACGGGATCGAACGCGCGGCACGGTTGGAGTCCGAGGCGTGATCGCGAGCTTCGGTGATCGGCTGAGCGAATGCTTCGCGGCATACGGACAACTGTGCGTCGGAATCGACCCTCACGGCTTTCTTCTCGAGCAGTGGGGGCTCGCGGACGCGGCTGCGGGCCTGCGCGAATTCGGGTTGCGGGTGGTGGAGGCAGCGGCGAACACAGTGGGGATAGTCAAGCCTCAGGTTGCGTTTTTCGAGCGTCATGGAGCGGCAGGCTTCTCGGCTTTGGAGGATGTGATCGCCGCGGCACGTGCGGCGGGATTGATCGTCATCGCGGACGTGAAGCGGGGTGATGTGGGAAGCACCGTCGAGGCGTACGCACAGGCCTGGCTGGTTCCTGGAGCACCGCTTGAAGCGGACGCGATGACCATCAGTGCCTATCAAGGCGTTGGCTCTCTTACCGCGCCGATCAGCCTCGCTCATGAATTTGGCAAGGGGCTGTTCGTGCTCGCAGCAACTTCCAATCCAGAGTCGTTCGCGCTACAGCGGGCAATCATCGAAAATGGGAGCGACGCCAGGCGGACGGTAGCGGCGAGTATCGTCGACCACGTGACACAGGTGAACCATGAGCAGCAGGCCGCTCGTTCCGTGCACCCTGGTTTAAACTTGGGTTCTATCGGTGTTGTCATTGGTGCCACCGTGAATTTTGGGGAGTACGGCATAGACCCTGAACAGCTCTCTGGCAGAACTTGCACCCCGGTACTCGCTCCCGGTTTCGGGCATCAGGGAGCCAAATACGAGCACATGTCTGAGTTGTATGGGGCTGCGGCACCGCACGTTCTGGTGAGTGCTTCGCGTAGCATCCTCTCCGCGGGACCTTCGGGGATCTCGGACGCCATTCAGGCACACTCACGCGAGGTGGGTGGATGGCGCGGCTAACCCCACCCGATGTGGATCGTGCTGCGGCCTCCCGTGCCGCGGTAGCGGCACGGCGTGCTCGCGCGGCCGTGAAAGCCGCTATTCACCATCGGGAACGAAGCGCCATCGATATCGTCGACGCGGGGTGGACCGGTAATAGTTCCGCTCCGGAGGCGAGCCTCAGGGTCCGCGAATTGCTCACGAGCATGCCGAGCATCGGCCCTACGCGTGCTGCAAGAGTCATGCGCCAGTTGGAAATCGCCGACTCCAAACGGGTCGGCGGTTTGGGCGTCCGGCAGCGGCGACGGCTGCGCTCATGGCTGGTCGAGCGAGAGCATCGGCCGCCGGTGGCGCCGCCGTCAAGGCTCGTCGTTCTGGCCGGACCCACTGCCGTGGGCAAGGGAACGGTGTCCACGTATATTCGCGAGAACTTCCCACATGTTTATCTCTCCGTTTCCGCGACGACGCGCGAGCCACGACCAGGTGAGGTGGACGGGGTGAACTACTTCTTCGTCGACGATGAGGAATTCGACCGCCTCATTGCAACGGGCCAAATGCTTGAGACGGCAACGGTACACAACGCACACCGTTACGGGACCCCGCGCGCGCCCATCGATGCCGCACTCGCGGAAGGCAAAAGCGTGCTGCTCGAGATCGACTTGCAGGGAGCACGCTCAGTTCGCGCGATCATGCCGGATGCCATGCTGATCTTTCTATTGCCGCCGAGCTGGGAAGAACTGGTGCGCAGACTGATCGGCAGGGCAACCGAGGAGTCCACAGAACAACAGCGACGCTTAGAGACGGCCAAGGTCGAATTGGCGGCCCAGGACGAGTTTGACTTCAAGGTCGTCAACCGCGACGTTAGTCAGGCGGCGCAGGAAGTCGTAGACTTGATGTCAATCCCACAAAATACTTGAGTATGCGCGCGCCACATAACAGGGGCGGGCTGCTGGCAACACAGCTTGTTGACAAAAACCACTGTTGACACAAGATGCTGTTGATAATAATCACTGAGGAGTACAACGCCATGGTTGAACGAGCAAAAGGCATTATCGACCCGCCAATCGACGAACTCCTGTCGAAGGTGGATTCCAAGTACGCTCTCGTGATCTTCGCTTCGAAGCGGGCACGTCAGATCAATGACTATTACGCCGACCTTCATGAGGGGAGCCTTTTCGACAATGTTGGCCCACTTGTGGACTCCACCATTGATGACAAGCCGCTCTCCGTCGCCATGCGCGAAATCAACGAGGACAAGCTCGTTGTCAAGCCTCTTGTCGAGGCAGCTGTTTAGTTACTCGTACTTCGCGAGAGTCGTTTTTTCGGCATACCGCGGTTTCTAGGGAGTCCGAGTGAGTTCTCGCCTAAACGTCGTCGTCGGCATCACCGGTGGGATCGCGGCGTACAAGGCGGTCGGCGTAGTTCGGCTCTTTGTGTTGGCCGGGCATGATGTCCATGTCGTGGCGACGGAGGCCGCGCTGCGTTTCGTTGGCAGGCCAACGCTTGAAGCAATCAGCCGTAACCCGGTGCACTCTGAACTCTATGAGGGCGTCGCCCAAGTGCGCCATGTGGCCATCGGGCAGGCGGCAGACCTGATTGTCATCGCTCCTGCTACGGCGAACACGATCGCAAAGCTTGCCATAGGCCTCGCCGACGATCTGCTGGGTAACACCGTTCTTGCGAGCACGGCTCCCGTCGTAATCGCGCCAGCCATGCACACGGAGATGTGGCGGAATCCGGCTACCGTGCACAACGTTGGCGTGCTGCGCACTCGCGGCATCACGATCGTCGGACCAGAAACTGGCCAACTCACCGGAAGGGATTCCGGACCAGGGAGAATGGCTGAGCCCGAGGACATTGTTGCGGCGGCGATTGCGGCCGTCGGCCCACGGGATCTGGTCGGCAGACGGATCGTTGTCTCTGCCGGCGGAACTCGCGAACCGCTCGACCCGGTCCGCTATATCGGCAATAGGTCCAGTGGCAAGCAGGGGCTCGCGCTCGCTCTCGCCGCTCTCGCACGCGGTGCCGAAGTTGTTCTCGTCGCCGCACATCTCGAGATCCCGGTTCCCGCATCCGTTTTCGTGATCCCCGTGAGTTCCGCAGAAGAACTTGGGGATGTCATGGCCGAGCAGTCCGTGACCGCCGACACCGTGATCATGGCGGCAGCCGTTGCCGATTATCGCCCGGTGAGCGTCGCGGAGTCGAAGATCAAAAAGGAGTCGCAGGGCGACACGATGGAGCTTCGGCTGGTTAGGAATCCTGACATCCTGCAGGGACTCACCGCAGCCCGGCGCCCGGGACAACTCATCGTGGGATTCGCCGCCGAGACGGCCTCGGATAGAGAGAGCATGCTGGAGTTGGGTCGCGCCAAAGCACAGCGCAAGGGCACAGATTTTCTTGTCCTCAACACCGTCGGCTGGACTGAAGGCTTTGCCTCGGAAACCAATACGATCATCGTGCTCAGCAGAGCCGGAGATATAGTTGGCGAGGCGACCGGAAGCAAGACTGCGGTGGCGGATCGTATTCTCGATCTTTTAGTTTGACTCAACCACACACAACATCGCGAGGCACCAACTCCATGACCAATTCCCTGCGTCTCTTCACCTCAGAGAGCGTCACAGAGGGTCATCCAGACAAGATCTGCGACCAAGTATCAGACAGCATCCTCGATGCACTGTTGACGGAGGATCCGCACGCCCGCGTCGCCGTTGAGACGATGGTGACAACGGGCCTTGTACATGTCGCCGGTGAAGTCACTACGACCGGCTACGTCGACATCCCCGCTATAGTCCGGGCGCGTATTTCGCAGATTGGCTATAACTCCTCGGACGTCTGGTTCGACGGCCGTTCCTGCGGGGTTTCGATTTCACTCGGTGCGCAGTCCCCGGACATTGCACAGGGCGTCGATCATGCGATCGAAAATCGTGAGGGTTCGAGCACTGACGAGGGGGACGTTCAGGGCGCCGGCGACCAAGGCATTATGTTTGGCTACGCGACGACCGAGACGCCACAGCTCATGCCGTTGCCCATCTGGCTCGCACATCGGCTTTCCGAAAGACTGGCAGCCATCCGACACGATGGTGTGGTCGATTTTCTGCGACCGGACGGCAAGACACAGGTCACCATTGGCTATGACGGCCCGGTACCTCGCACGGTTGAAACGGTTGTCGTCTCGGCCCAGCACTCGCCGTCGATCAGTACGACCGATCTCCGGGTTGCCATTGAAGAGCTCGTGATCCGCCCCGTTCTCGAGACGGCCGGACTCGACTCGACGAAGGCGCGCATCCTGATTAATCCGACCGGAGTCTTCCACATCGGAGGCCCCCAGGGGGACGCGGGTTTGACCGGCCGCAAGATAATAGTCGACACCTACGGGGGCTCTGCGAGGCACGGCGGCGGTGCTTTCAGCGGCAAAGACCCGTCCAAGGTTGACCGCTCGGCCGCGTACGCGATGCGCTGGGTCGCGAAGAATGCGGTGGCCGCAGGGCTTGCCGACCGGCTCGAGGTGCAGGTGGCGTACGCCATCGGCAAGGCAGCACCTGTGGGCTTCTACGTCGAGACATTCGGCACCGGGCACACCGACGACGACACGATCATTTCTGCGATCGGCGACGTTTTTGATCTTCGCCCAGGTGCCATTATCCGTGACCTCGACCTGCTGCGACCGATCTACGCGCAGACAGCAACATACGGCCACTTCGGTCGAGAGTTGCCCGATTTCACCTGGGAGCGCCTGGATCGGGTGGACGCCCTGCGCAGCGCAGCGAAGGTGTAACGATGCCGGTGGCATCCATCGCTCGGGTGCTTCTCGACTCGTCTCTGCCGCAACTGGACCGGCTGTTCGACTATCAGATTCCCGCTGCCCTCGCGGCCGAGGCTCTGCCGGGTGTGCGCGTGCGGGTTCCACTTCGTTCTGCTGGACGGATGACGGACGGTTTCATTGTCGAGACGGTGGCGTCCGTCGATTATTCGGGACCGTTGAGTGAGTTGGACTCGGTTGTCTCTCCCGTGCCCATCCTCGCCCCAGAAGTCTGGGCTTTGGCGCGCAAGGTTGCGGACCGGGCGGCTGGTTCTGCCAGCGATGTGGTCCGTCTCGCGGTTCCTAAGCGCCAAGTGCGGGCCGAGAAAGCATGGCTGGCGGAGCGGATCGCGAGCGGGGCTGGCACGGCACCCATTCCAGAAACCGTGCGGGCGATCACCCCGGAAAGTTACGCTGCCTTCGCGTTCGAAGAGGCGATCTCGCAGCGCCGAAGGCTTGCAGTGGACGTCATTCCGCTGGTCTCGGAGGTATCCTCCCGTCGCTGGGTTGGCCAATGGGCCCGCGCGATGGCGGCTGCCGCTACGCACGCTATTGCTCGCGGCGAATCCGCGATCCTGTGCGTTCCTGATTACCGGGACCAGCAGCAGCTCACTGCCGCGCTCGACGCTGTGTTACCCGCGGATCGTGTGGTTCGCCTGGATGCCAGGCAATCGAACCCCGACCGGTACCGGGCGGTTCTCGCCTGTCTCGGTGAGAGGCCCCTCGTTATTGTCGGGAATCGTTCGGTCATCTATGCGCCGGCCGCGAGGCTTGGGCTGATCGCCCTCTGGGATGACGGGGACCCGCTGCAGGCGGAATTGTTGAGTCCCTACGTGCATGCGAGGGATGCGGCGTTAGTGCGGCAGGAACAGCAGGGGTGTGCGTTGTTCTTCTTCGCCCATTCGCACAGCTCCGAGGTACAGCGCCTCGTCGAGCTGGGGTGGTTGACGACTCTGGCTCCGCTGCGAAGTTACTTGCCGAAGGTCATTCCCACCGCGGAGCAGACCTCTCAGGATCGACTTGCAGCGCAGGCGAGAATCCCGTCGGCCGCGTGGCGAGAGGCCAGAGCGGCGCTCGAGTACGGGCCGGTTCTCGTGCAGGTGGCACGCCCAGGTTATGCCCCACGATTGGCCTGCCAAGACTGCCAGCAGTCGGCACGGTGCCTGCGCTGTGAGGGACCGCTCGGCCTGAAGACGTCCAAGTCGGTGCCTGCCTGCACCTGGTGCGGCGCGCTGGCCGCACAGTGGCACTGCCAGAACTGCGGAAGTACACGGTTTCGCCTCGTTGGTCAGGGGGCGGGACGAACTGCGGAAGACCTCGGTAGAGCGTTTCCGGGTGTGCGGGTGATTATCGCGGACGGAGACAGGCCCATTCTCGAGGTCGGGGACGAGCCCGCGCTGGTCATCGCCACCAGGGGGGCGGAACCGATTGCCGCGGGCGGCTACCGGGCCATTCTCCTGCTGGATGGTGACAGGATGCTCGCTCGCGAGAGCCTCCGGGTCGCAGAGGACTGTCTGCGCTGGTGGTCAAACGCGGCGGCGCTTGCTGCCAGGGGAGCGCCGACGGTTCTTGTCGGGGTTGGCGGCACCATTGCATCTGCCTTGGCCACCTGGCGGCTTTCAGATTTTGTCAGGACCGAGCTAGAAGATCGCCGTCGTCTGCGTTTCCCTCCCGCGGTGCGCGTCGCCTCGGTCACCGGTGCTGCCTCGGCCGTCGAGACGGCACTGGCCGCCGTCGAGCTGGGTCCGACCGTCGATGTGCTGGGCCCGACGGAGGACGTCGCTGGCAGGATGCGAGCCATCGTGCGTTTCGACTACGGCGAGGGCGCCAGAGTGGCGGCCGTCCTCCGGGCCGAGATCATCCGGAACGCAACGTCACGAAGAAGACGCCCACCCGGTGTGCCAGCCGGGCCGTCCTTGCCTACACTGAAAGTGCGCTTCGATGACGCGGAGCCGTTCGCTGATTGACCTCCACATCAGCACCACATCGATGGAATGGATCCTGTGACTGATCTTGCGCTTGTGTTTGCCGGAAGCCCGGGTGCAGCGGTCCCCAGTTTGGGCGCGCTCCAGGCGAGCAGGCATCGCGTTTTAACTGTGGTCACCAGGGCCGACTCTGAGCACGGCCGACGCCGCGTGATGATGCCCACAGCGGTGGCAAGTGCCGCGGAGCGCCTGGGGCTGCCGACAATTCGCACAAACCGGCTGGCGGGAGAGGCTACAGAGCGACTGACAGCGCTCCAGCCAGATCTCGGTGTCATAGTCGCCTACGGTGGTCTGGTTCGCGAACCCCTATTGAGCGTCCCGCGCCTCGGCTGGATCAACCTTCACTTCTCGTTGCTTCCCCGATGGCGCGGCGCAGCGCCGGTCCAGCGCTCGATTATTGCCGGGGACGAAATTACCGGCGCTTCGGTGTTCCGTCTGGTTGAAGAACTCGATGCGGGCGAGTTGTATGGGCAGTTGACCCAGGACATCGGAAGCCGCGAAACCGCCGGTCAGCTCCTCGGCTCTCTTGCCGAGGCCGGGGCTGAGCTTCTGGTGCGCGTCGTTGATGCCATCGCCGAAGGACGGGCAAGAACGGAACCTCAACACGGAGTCGTGACTCGTGCTCCGAAGTTGAATCTCGAGGATGGCCGGATCGATTGGACCGCCGATGCCGGCACCATCGATAACCTGATCAGAGGCGTAACGCCGGAGCCAGGTGCATTCACCATCTTCGACGGCACGAGACTCAAGGTGATCGAGGCCCGCCCAGCAGCTGGCGACGAAGCACTCATGCCCGGGCACATTGCGCTGAGCGATGGACGCCTTCTCATCGGTACGAGCTCCGCTCCAATCGAACTCATCAGCGTCCACCCGGCGGGAAAGAAAGCGATGCGCGCGACCGACTGGTGGCGTGGTCGTCCCAGTACCGCGGGACGTGTAGTCGAATGAACGAGGACAGAGGCGAATCCAAATCGCGCCACCAGGCCAGTCCAGACAAAAAGGCCAGCCCACACGAAAAGGCCAGCCCACACGAAAAGGCCAGCCCACACGAAAAGGCCAGACTGGGGCACCGGGTCGTTCGGGTGCAGCCAGCCAGGCGGATAGCTTTCGAGGTAATTTCCGCCGTGAGGGAGTCCGACGCGTATGCGAATCTTCTCCTTCCGGTCAAACTCGAACGCGCGAAGCTGAGCGCCCAGGATGCCGCGTTCGCCACCGAACTCAGCTACGGCACCCTGCGCAGGCTGGGGTATTACGACGCGGTGCTCGAAATTGCCGCTGGTAGAAGTGCCCGAGAGATCGATGCCCCAATTTTGGATGTCCTTAGGTTGGGCGCTCATCAACTGCTCTCGATGCGCGTTGCTTCCCATGCGGCGGTCGACGAGTCTGTTTCGCTCGCTCGTGAGGTCGGATCGCAGTCCGCATCCGGGTTCGTCAACGCCGTACTACGCACCATCACGCGCAGCGGAGTGGATGAGTGGCACCATCGCGTTCTGAGTTCTGCCCAGAGCGATGACGAGCGCCTGTCTCTCGAGTATTCCCACCCGGTGTGGATCGTTCGGGCGTTCCGTCAGTCGCTGAGCGCAGAGGGCCGCGAAGACGAACTCGTGGAGCTTTTGGGCGCGGACAACGTTGCACCGCGCGTGAACCTCGTCGCGCTGCCGGGCCTTGCCACCCTCGACGAACTGGATGGGGTTCACCAGGCTAGTTACTCGCCATTTGGTGCCATAAGCGATGGCGGTGACCCCAGCCAGTTCACTGCCGTGCGCGAAGGTCGCGCGCGAGTGCAGGATGAGGGGTCCCAGCTTGCGGCACTCGCACTAAGCCGTGCGCGTCCGATCATCCCGGGGGAGCGCTGGCTTGACCTGTGTGCCGGACCAGGAGGTAAAGCGGCACTGCTCGCGGCGGAAGCTCTCGCGGGCGGCGCAGTGCTCGTTGCCAACGAGGTGGCTCCCACACGAGCCAAGCTGGTGCGCACTGCGCTGTCCGTATTCGCCGATCCTCCCCAGGTGCTCGTTCAGGACGGTACAGAGCTCGGCGAACGGTTGCCTGGCCAGTTCGACCGGATCCTGTTGGATGCACCATGCACAGGGCTTGGTGCGTTGCGACGCAGGCCGGAGGCCAGGTGGAGGAAACATCCGAACGATGTCGCGGAATTGGCCGTGCTGCAGGGTGCACTGCTCCGCTCCGCTGTGAAGGCGCTGAAGCCGGGCGGGATCCTGGCCTATGTCACGTGCTCGCCTCACGCAGGCGAAACCCGGGCTGCTGTCGCTGGCCTACTGGCTGCCGTGGGCGATAGCGTCACGCAGCTGGACACCGGTGCGATTTTGTCGACAGTAACGACGCATCCGATCGAGTTGGGGGAGAACACCGGCCAGGTGCAGCTTTGGCCGCACCGCCATGGTACGGATGCCATGTTTATCTGCCTTCTGCACAAGCACGAATAACCGCCACTATTCTCCTCACCGTTAGGGTAAACGCATGTCAGTCCGCATCAATCCGAGCATCCTCACCGCAGATTTTGCAAACCTCGAGAGTGAGCTTCAGCGGATCGCGAACTCCGACCTCATCCACGTCGACGTGATGGACAACCACTTCGTTCCGAACCTCACGTTCGGGCCACGGATGGTCGAGAGCCTGCAGGCGGTCACCCCGAAGCCGCTTGACGTGCATCTCATGATCGACGATGCCGACCGGTGGGCGCCCGGCTACGCCGAAGCCGGAGCGTACTCTGTCACATTCCATGCCGAGGCGGCGCAGGATGCCGTCGCTCTTGCGCGAAGGCTCCGCTCGATCGGCGCACGGGCGGGCATCGCTCTTAAGCCTGGCACGCCAGCGGGGCCATACCTAGAGCTGCTGCCGGAGTTTGACCAGGTGCTCGTCATGACAGTCGAGCCCGGGTTTGGCGGGCAGTCCTTCATGGAGTCCACCATGCCCAAACTGGAACAGTTGAGCGATGCCGTCCGCCGGTCCGGACTGGACATTTGGCTCCAGGTGGATGGCGGTGTAAATGAAGAGACCATCGTGACGGCTGCGAGGGCCGGGGCCGACACCTTCGTGGCTGGTTCGAGCGTGTTCACCGCCTCAGATCCGGCCGCCCAGATTGAAGTGTTGCGAGATGCTGCGGCTGCCGCACACCGGCATTGAGGCGCACCCGTCTGCGACATCTGCTTGGATAGTCCTATGACTGAGTTCAACAAGACCAAGCCGGAGATCGAGTTTTACGAGGGCGAAGCCCCTGAGGAACTGGTCAGCATCGACATCGAAGTGGGAGACGGAGCGGAGGCGCAGCCTGGGGCCAAGGTGGATGTTCACTACCTTGGCGTCGACCTCGTCTCCGGTGAGGAGTTCGATTCCTCGTGGAGTCGCGGCCAGTCTGTGAACTTCCCTCTGGCCAGTCTCATCGCGGGCTGGCAGCAGGGTATCCCTGGGATGCGAGTGGGCGGCCGACGCCAGCTCATCGTTCCACCGCAGCTGGCTTACGGTCCAGCAGGGAGCGGACATCAGCTCTCCGGGCGCACATTGATCTTCGTTATCGATCTGCTCGGCGTCAGCTGAGTCCGCAAGACCGGTAACCTTGAACCTGTGAAAACGTTCGACGATCTCTTTCTGGAACTAGGCGAGCGCGCCGCAACCCGCCCAGCAGGTTCGGGTACTGTTGCGGAACTCGACGCAGGCGTGCACGCGATAGGCAAAAAGATCGTGGAAGAGGCCGCCGAGGTGTGGATGGCCGCCGAGTTTCAGAGTGACGACGAGACAGCGATGGAAATCTCCCAGCTGCTGTACCACGTGCAGGTCATGATGGTCGCCAAGGGTCTGACGATGGCGGATGTCTACCGACATCTGTGATGGTTTCGCCGCTCCCGTAGCAGGCCAGAATCATCCATCCACCACGACGTAAAGAGAAACCATCATGCTGCGTATTGCAGTCCCTAATAAGGGTTCGCTGTCCGAGACTGCCGTTCAGATGCTGTTCGAAGCCGGATATGTCATCCGCCGCGACCCCAAAGAGCTCATTGTCTCCGATCCGGTGAACGAGGTCGAGTTCTTTTACCTGAGGC
>JBDTIM010000143.1:0-10945 GCA_039936355.1 Lacisediminihabitans sp.
CGTTCTAGCGCCAAGAGACTTCTCTCACACATAGTTAGGGTTACCAAGTGGTTTACGCAGTTGTGCGCGCCGGCGGTCGGCAGGAAAAGGTCGAGGTGGGCACCATCGTCGTCCTCGATCGCATTAAAGCCGATAAGGACGGAAATATTGAGCTGGCACCCGTGCTGCTTGTCGATGGCAGCAAAATAACCCACGATGCCAAGGCGCTCGCGAGCGTGAAGGTCACGGCGTCGGTCGTCGGCGACCTACGCGGCCCGAAGATCGTCATCCAGAAGTTCAAGAGCAAGACAGGGTACAAGAAGCGCCAGGGCCATCGCCAGGAGCTCACCCGCGTCAAGATCACCAGCATCAAGTAGCTTTCACAACCACGGCTTAGGGACTGACAAATGGCACACAAAAAGGGAGCAAGCTCCACTCGTAACGGTCGCGACTCAAACTCGCAACGCCTCGGCGTCAAGCGGTTCGGCGGCCAGGTTGTCGGTGCGGGCGAGATCATCGTTCGCCAGCGCGGCACCCACTTTCACCCCGGCGTGAACGTCGGCCGCGGTGGAGACGACACACTGTTCGCCCTCGCCGAGGGTGCGGTCGAGTTCGGCGCGAAGGGCGGCCGCAAGGTCGTCAACATCGTCGCAGCTCAGTAGGTCTGCTGTTCGGTAAATTTTTCAGGTCGGCCTGTGTCTGACCGTCGATTCTCAGGGTTCGAGCGGGCTTCGGCTCGCTCTCGCCTTTTAACCACATACTGCGCGAACACACAGTGCGTGAATGCACAGTGCGTGAATACATGATCAGGAGGTGTGCGACGTGGCAACCTTCGTAGACCAGGTAACGCTTCATCTCAGGGCAGGCGACGGCGGAGATGGTTGTGTTTCGGTGAAGCGCGAAAAGTTTAAGCCGCTAGCCGGGCCAGACGGTGGCAATGGCGGTGACGGGGGAGACATCGTCCTCGTGAGTGACCCGCAAACGACGACACTCCTGAGCTTCCACCGCGCTCCGCACCGCAAGTCCGACAAAGGTGGGCCCGGCATGGGCGACCACCGTAACGGTGGCGACGGAGGGGAGCTCGTGCTCTCCGTACCCGCGGGTACCGTTGTGAAAAACTCTGAAGGCATCCAACTCATCGACCTGAGTGAGCCAGGCATGAGGTTCGTTGTCGCACCTGGTGGACAGGGCGGGCTCGGTAACGCGGCCCTGGCATCCACCAAACGCAAGGCGCCCGGGTTCGCTTTGCTCGGCACGCCGGGGTGGGAGGGGGATGTTCTCCTCGAGCTGAAGGTCGTCGCAGACATCGCCTTCGTAGGCTACCCCTCTGCAGGCAAGTCCAGTCTGGTCGCCGCACTTTCGGCAGCCAAGCCCAAAATCGCCGACTATCCCTTTACCACCCTGCACCCTAACCTCGGTGTCGTGCAGGCGGGCGATACCCGCTATACGGTTGCGGATGTCCCTGGTCTCATCGAAGGTGCCAGCGAGGGCAAGGGCCTCGGCCTCGAATTTCTGCGCCACGTCGAACGGTGTACTGCCCTCTTGCACGTGCTCGATTGCGCGACGCTGGAACCCGGTCGCGACCCTATCAGTGACCTCGACATAATCCTGGGTGAGCTTGCCGCCTACCCGGTTCCGGAAGGCCAGGTGCCGCTTGTCGATCGCCCACAACTCGTCGCATTGAACAAGGTCGACGTTCCGGAAGGACGGGAGCTTGCGAACCTCGTTAAGCCTGAGCTTGAGGCACGCGGCTACCGTGTGTTTGAGGTTTCAGCCGTGAGTCGAGACGGGATCCGAGAATTGTCCTATGCGCTCGGCGAGCTGGTGCAGGCAGATCGTGCCGCCATTGCAGCAAACCCGGTCGTCCCGCGCATCGTGCTCCGGCCGAAGGCCGTGGGAGATGCTGGCTTCACCGTCAAGGTCGAGGGCGGTTCGGGCGGCAACGTGTACCGCGTTGTTGGCGGAAAGCCGGAGCGCTGGGTTGCTCAAACTAACTTCACCAACGAAGAGGCGATCGGATTCCTTGCGGACCGCCTGGCCAAAGCGGGGGTCGAGAACGAGCTGTTCAAGGCTGGTGCCGTCGCAGGCTCCACCGTCATCATCGGTCCAGGCCACGGCGTGGTGTTCGATTGGGAGCCGACTCTCACCTCGACGGCGGAACTCATGACCGCGCCGCGCGGAACGGATCCGCGGCTCATGCAGAACGACCGGCCGACGAGCAAGACTCGCAGGCAGGAATACCTCGAACGCATGGATGCCAAGGCCGCGGCGCGCGCCGAACTGATCCGTGAGCGTGAGGCCGGAATCTGGAATGATGATGAGGGTTTCGCAATCAAACACGATGCGCCCGAAGCCCACGACCCTGATTCACCTACCGGTACTGACACCAATATCAATATTGGCCCGAATTCCAATACTCACAAGAAGGATGATTTCTCCACAGATGCCCGAAACGACTAGCCCTGCACAATTCGCTCACCGGGTGATCGCGTCTCGTGAGGAAATTCCTAGGGCACGGCGCGTAGTGGTGAAAGTTGGCTCATCGTCAGTCAGCGGGTTGAATACAGGGCAGATCACACCGCTGGTCGATGCGTTGTCCGCGGCTCACGGTCGTGGGGTCGAAGTCATTCTGGTCTCGTCCGGTGCAATTGCCACGGGCATCCCGTATCTCAAACTCGACTCCAGGCCCACTGACCTCGCGACTCAACAGGCGGCCGCTGCCGTGGGGCAGAACGTTCTCATCTACCGCTATCAAGAGAGCCTCGATCGCTTCCACATCATCGCTGGACAAGTGCTGCTGACCGCGGGCGATCTTCAGAATCCTACGCACCGCAGCAACGCGCAACGAGCCATGGAGCGCTTGCTTGGCCTGCGCATAGTTCCGATCGTCAACGAAAACGACACTGTTGCGACTCACGAGATTCGTTTCGGCGACAATGACCGGCTGGCGGCTCTCGTCTCGCAGCTGGTCCACGCAGATCTGCTTGTGCTTCTCTCGGATGTCGACGCGTTGTACACGCACCCACCGAAAGACCCGGAGGCGGTCCGGATCGATCGCGTTGGGGTGGACGACGACCTCGCGGAGATCGAGTACGGTGGCATCGGTGACACAGGCGTCGGCACAGGCGGAGCAGCTACGAAGGTCGCAGCCGCGCGGCTTGCCGCGCACGCGGGGACGGCCGTGCTCCTCTCCTCGACGGCGAATGTGGCGATGGCACTCACGGCACAAGCAATTGGCACCTGGTTCGATCCGGTGCTGTCTGCCCAAAACTGACTGGTTTCGGGGCGATTAGGAACGCCTGCTGGCATTCCGGCACACGGCCTACACTGTGATCATGTCGGACACTCTCGTTTCCAGCACATTGCTGGTTGATCGTCTCGTCGCCGCACGTGCGGCGTCCATTCCACTTGCTACGGCCACGACCGAACTCAAGAACAGTGCGCTCGCTGCCATAGCCGCGTCCATTCTCGAGAACGCGGATGCCATCATCGAAGCGAACGATCTCGACCTCGCGAACGGCCGTGAAAACGGACTGAGTATTGCGTTGCAGGACCGGCTCAGACTAGACCGTGCGCGCTTGGCCGGACTCGCAGACGCGGTCGCACAGATTGCCGCATCGCCAGATCCCGTCGGAGAGTCTGTTCGTGGCAAGACTCTGCCGAATGGTCTCAAGGTCAGCGAGGTTCGCGTTCCGTTCGGGGTTGTCGGAGCTATCTACGAGGCCAGGCCAAACGTGACTATCGACATCGCAGCCCTCGCGCTGAAGAGCGGCAACGCCGCGGTGCTGCGCGGCGGTAGTGCGGCGGAGAACAGCAACCGGGTGCTGGTTCGACTTATTCAGGATGCGATCTCCTCGGTGGGGATTTCCGCGGATGCGGTGCAGACTATCGACGAATTCGGCCGCGACGGAGCGAAGGAACTCATGCAGGCGCGCGGGTACGTCGACGTTTTAATACCGCGCGGTAGTGCCAACCTCATTAATACAGTCGTGGCAGAGTCGAAGGTTCCCGTTATCGAGACGGGTGCGGGTGTCGTGCACGTGTTCCTGGACGAGTCGGCGGAAGTGCAGCTATCCACCGATCTCGTGCACAACTCCAAGGTGCAGCGGCCAAGTGTCTGCAATGCGCTCGAGACGCTGCTCGTGCACACGGCATCTGCCGACCGCCTGCTCCCGCCGGTGCTGCAAAAACTGCGTGATGCCGGAGTGACCATTCACGCCGACGAGCGAAGCCGCGCCATCTTTGCCGATGCCGTGTCGGCGACCGAAGAAGACTGGGCCACCGAATACATGTCGCTCGATATCTCGGTCGCGGTGGTGGACGACCTTGATGCAGCGATCGAGCACATTCGACGATACTCAACTCATCACACCGAGTCCATTGTCACAAACGATTTTGCCAACGCCGAGCGGTTCCTCGCTGAGGTGGACTCGGCGGTCGTCATGGTCAACGCCTCGACCCGTTTCACGGACGGCGGGGAGTTCGGTTTCGGTGCCGAGGTGGGTATTTCAACCCAGAAGCTGCACGCACGCGGGCCGATGGGTCTTGGCGAACTCACCAGTACAAAGTGGATTGTGCGAGGATCCGGGCAGATTCGTCGGTAGAATCGGTACCTGTTCGGTTCAACTACCGACCTGTGCGAACGGAGAAACGGAATGTCGTTGCTGATATCGGGGCTTGCTGCGGCAGCAGAGACCCAGACAATGGCGCCTACGTGGGTTTACCCGCTCGTCGCTGCCACGATCTTCATCGCGCTCGGTGCCATCACGTGGAGTTTCCGTGATGTTGCCAACCGCCACAGCAACAAGGTCAACGACGGAGCCAGCCACCACTAGGTGGTCCCCGTGCCCGAGCTTGTGCCCGAGACTGTGCCCGAGGCTGTGCGCAGGCGCGCCCGTATCGGCGTCATGGGTGGGACATTCGACCCCATCCATAACGGGCACCTTGTTGCGGCCAACGAGGTTGCCCAACAGCTTCACCTCGACGAGGTCGTCTTTGTGCCCACCGGCATGCCGTATCAAAAAGCGGGGGCCAGTTCGGCTGAGCACCGTTATCTGATGACTGTGATTGCGACGGCGGCCAATCCACAGTTCACAGTGAGCAGGGTGGACATTGACCGAATAGGTCCGACCTACACGATCGACACCCTCAGGGATCTCCACGCTGAGCGGCCGGATGCGGAGCTGTTCTTTATCTCTGGAGCGGATGCAATCGCCCAGATCCTCGATTGGAAAGACGTTGCGGAGCTGTGGTCGCTTGCGCACTTCGTTGCTGTGTCTCGGCCGGGACATCCGCTGTCCATTTCCGGTTTACCGGAGTCGGACGTAAGCTTGGTCGAAGTGCCCGCACTTGCGATTTCGTCAACCGACTGTCGCGAGCGGGTGGGCCGGGGGTTCCCGGTGTGGTATTTAGTTCCCGACGGTGTTGTTCAGTACATCTTCAAACACCACCTGTATCGGAGTTCGACATGACAGCGTGGCAGGATCAGGCGCCGCAAAGCAGGCGTCAATTGCGTCTCAATGAACGTGGTGACGCGCACGACGGTGACGCTCGGAGCGCCCTCCCGAAAGACGGCCGCGGCGACGTTGCAGTGTCGGTAGAGCCGTCGAGTCCAGAACATTCCACCCAGGATCAGTCAGCCCAGGATCAGCCGACACGCGACCAATCAACGCACGACCAATCAATGCACGACCAATTAACACAGAATCAGGCGACGGTCGGGCATCCGGCGTTTCAGCCACCGCAGGGTGAATTCGGGCGTCCCGAATGGGATGCTCCGGCTCGCCGCGATGCGGCAACACTCGAAGCCCCCGCGTCCGCAGCACATCAGCCACGCAGCCGCGCAGAGGCTGCGGTAGCGAGCGGCAGACGCTCGCAGCACAGTTTCCCGAATGCTGTCCCGGGCCCTGCCCATGAGCCGCCGGGGTTCGTGACGTCCGCGACGCAGAGACCGGAATCCGCTGAGGCGGAAGCTCCCGGTGCAGAGCCTCTTAACTATTTCACCCAGGGTCGTTCGCAGGTTCCCGTCTATGGCGGGCCTTCCTTTGGGGTCAACGCCGTCACTCCTCCTCCGGTTTCTGCAGACAGCTCCGATCAGTCGGATGGAAGTACTGGAAATGGTGAAAATGCTGGAAGCTATCGCATTCGAGACTTCAGTCCCGAGTCCCGGCGTAACGCGTTCTCGTCAACCGAGGAGTCTTCGGTAACGTCCAGTGCTGTGTCGGGTGGGAACTTGGACTATTACACCCAGCAGGGCAGCGGCGGACGGGCCGCGGAAGCACAAGCGCCGACTGAACTTCCTGTAACTGAGCTTGCTGCACCTGAGCTTGCTGCAACTGTGGGAACGCGAGGAAACGATGCTGTGGCTGAAGGCGCTTCGGCTGAAGAGGCTCCGGCTGAAGAGGCTCCGACCGAGCACGCTCCTGGCGGGGCTGCCTCGACCGAGCACGCTCCCGCAGGGCATCTGGCCAGTGTGGCTCCCGACGACGACACTTCAGCCGAGCATGCAGCTTCCGCATCCGAGCAGTCTGAACTAGTCGCTGACGCGCTTTCCGTGGTCACTGAAGCTCCCGCACCGCATGTGGAACACACGATGACCCGTCGTGAGCTTCGTGCACTTCGGGAGTCGTCTGGCATAGACGACTTTGCGCTCGTCGCCGCGGCCGTTTCGCCCACGCAGGGCGCACCGAATTCGGTTTCACCCGCTCAGAATGCACCAGCTGAGCCAAGTGCTGAGCACTCCGAACCGACGGGGTCGCACTCGTGGTCGATCGATCAGCCAGCGTCGCCTGCTTCCGAGCACGTGATTCCGGCAGAGTCTGCCGCGCCGGATCCGGTTCCGCTGCGGGCACCGATTGTTTCAACTCCTCAGTCGTCCAGACAGCTTTCGGATGCAATGGCCGAGTTCGACGCGCTTATGGCGCGCGATTCTGGTCCGGTGCAACTCCCCGCAGCACAAGCCGAGGTTGCGGCATCCGTTTCGGGGTTCGACACCGAACGAGTGTCGGAGCACACAGAGCGCGGTCGCGACGTTGGCGGCGAGCCGGTAGAGGCCAAGGGCACGGCTGGGATTAATGACGCCTGGGACAACACAGGTGGTGGGGATGCCACGCTCGCGCAAACGCCAGAGCCGGCACGTGGCGACCGCCATTTTGTCGCTCCGGCCGGACACTGGTCGCGGCAGGCGGAAGACTACGAGACGCACGGCGACGGGTCGCAGGCTGCCGAGACTGAGGGCGCTCATACTCACGCCGCGCAAGCCCAAACTGCCGAGGCTCAGGCTGCCGAGGCTCAGGCCGAAGAGAGTATTGCCCTGAGCAGAAACATCGGTGCCGCCGGGGGCTCTTTCACTGCCAATCACCTGGTGATCTCGTCAGTGCCCACGGTGAACGATCTGCTCAAGCCGTTCAGTCCAACCGGTGAGATCATGATCACCGGAACAATCGACCTTCCGCGTAGCCTCGGAACCACCGGCGCGCACCCGGCCCGCTACGACCATTCGGATGTCGACACGCTCCTCGAGGCAAGCGATCGAGAAGATAGCAACGTCGACTCAGCACCGGTTCGGGCCATCCGGGCTGTGAGTACTCACACTTCCAGTCGTGGTCTCATTGGAGCAGGAAAGCCGCCTCGCAGCAGCCGACTGCCCATGATTTTGGCCGTGTCCACAGCTGCAATGGCTGCCGTGGTCGTCGTGCTTTTTGTCATCGGGATGGTCTTCCGCGTATTTTGAACCGTGACTTTTCCCTCCTCTTTTCCTCTGATCTCCGTTAGGACCCTGTGACTGCGACCGCGCACGCCCTTGATCTTCTCCGATTGGCTGCTGTTGCTGCCGACTCCAAACAGGCCGAAGACCTCGTCGCACTCGACGTTTCCGGCCCGCTTCCTCTTGCCGATATCTTCCTGATCGCGACCGGCCGCAACGAACGCAACGTCGTAGCGATCGCGGGAGAAATCGAGGACCAGTTGATTGAGGCTGGCGCGAAGCCGTTGCGACGCGAGGGTCGGGCCGAGGGGCGTTGGATTCTGTTGGACTTCGGTGACCTCGTGGTGCACGTCTTTCACGAAGAGGACCGCATGTACTATTCGCTCGAACGGCTCTGGAAAGACTGCCCGGTCATCTCGATCGACCTGCCGGTTCGCGACACCACCGAATAGGAATTTGGGGTTGGTGCACTAATGCCTGCTCGGCTCGCGCTTCCGATTTGGACGGGCGCTGAGGACGACGCGGTGCGTGCGCGAGTGGCTATCGATGGCTGGGCTGGTAGCTCCCAGATTTCCGCCCTCGTCGATCGATTCGGTGGGTCGGTGGCCACACGCGACCCAGCAGAACTCCTCGACTGGCTGGATGAATTCTCCGGAGAACACTGGGACTTCCGCGGCGGAGTCGAACGCAATCTCGCTCCCAGAGTGACGCTGCCTCCGGGAGTCGAACAGCTCGTTTTTGATGTCGCACCTGTGCTGGGCATGGCAGGGCCGTATCCGCTGCTTCGAACGAGCTACGACACGATTCTTATGACCGGTGGCATGATTCGCGCGGAAATTGTCAAGCCGCGGTTTGCGCGCGAGCTGCTGGATTCGGGAGTTGCGGCGAGAAACATCGTGTTTTTGGGCGGTTTTCGCACCTTCGCCGGGGATGAGCGTGAGCTAGCGCCGGTCTTTGGAGTGAACGGCGACAATGAGTTCGACGCGATGGTGCAGGGAATGCAGTGTGCGTTTGGCGGACCTAGAGGGCTTCCGGCCCCTGAGATCACGGGAAGCGGATCGGACTCTGTTCCTGACCTGGGAGAGGGCAACGGCAACTGGCGCGTGTGCGAGTGGGTATTAGGCAACCAGACACTGCGGGTGGTCGCGGCTCCGTCATCCGACCCGGAGCATCGGAGGGCAAACACCGCAGACACGTACCGTTTCTGGGCGGACCGGGTGCGCGGGCCAGGGGAGCACTCGGTGCTTGTGGCCACCACTCCCATCTATGTGCCGTACCAGGGTGCGGGCGCGGTGGAAATACTCGGGGTGGAGTGCGGACTCGCCGTGGAGACGGTGGGGGCTAGTGCCTCGGCGAGCGATCTGGGCGAGTACAGCCAGGTTTTTCTTGCGCAGAATCACCTTCAGGAAATCCGTTCGGCAATCCGCGCACTGCGTAGCCTGAGAACCAGACTTACGACGGGAGAGACGCGTGGTTCATGGCCCAGCAGTACACAGTAAGTACCCCGCACTAGACGGCGATCGGTTGCGACTGCGGCCGCCGTCGGCGACGGATTCAGACCCGCTGCTCGCAATACTGCTGGAGCCCGAGGTCTCGAAATGGTGGACGGAATACACCTCTGAGCTGGTACTGACCGAGATGGTGCAATCTGACAAGCATCTCGTAATCGAGATCGGCGGGAAAGTTGCCGGCGCGGTGGCCGTGTACGAGAATAACGAGCCGGAGTACCGGGCAACCGCTCTGCACATCTTTCTCGGGGAGAGGTGGTACGGGAAGCGCTACGGCGCTGAGGCTCTCGCCACGGTAATCAATTTCCTCGTGGCGCAGGGGCATTACCGCTTCACATTGGACCCGAACGCGAACAATGCTCCGGCGATCCGCAGCTATGAGCGCCTGGGTTTCGCGCGCGTCGGGGTCGCACGCGATTACCAGCGCATGCCGGATGGTGAGTTGAATGACGCACTGCTCATGGACCTCGTGATGCGGGACTTTCCGGATGGCCGAGTCGACTGGCGCTGACTGTCCGGTTCACCGAGCCTTGCGCGTTGGCGGTTCGGGCGCGCACCGGTTGTGTAGTAATCTTGTCAAGCTGTCCGGTTCACCGGGGGGCAATGGGTCCATGGCGCAGCCTGGTAGCGCACCTGCATGGCATGCAGGGGGTCAGGGGTTCGAATCCCCTTGGATCCACTTTTGTGATGAGTCGGGACATGTGTCTCAGATGAGTCGGGAGATATGTCACAAGGAGCTCGGCCATCGGCCGGGCTCTTTCATGTTGTTGCGCAGTAGCTGCGTTCGGGGTTGATGGTGTTCGTGGCGATTATTTCGCCGGTGTCGAGGTGGACGACGGTGACGGTGGTTTCGTCGATCAGGGCGAGGATGCGTTTGCGTCGGTGTTCGACGCCGATGCCGAGGTGGTGCATTCGGCCGGCCCTGCGGAGGCTCATTTTGCCATCGTTGGCGACGTGGTCGTAGCGGAGCCGGTAGTGGCCTTCGCGTGGTGTGGCGGGGAGCGCTTTCGGGGAGGCTCGGTAGGTGGTGCCGGGGGTGGCGCGGTCGTTGCTGCGGTGCGGGCGGTGTTCGTTGTAGTGGTCCCGGAACTGATCGAGTTGGTCCTGTAGTTCCTCGACTGTTGCGGCTGCGGGTTTCGCAGCGAGCCATCGTTTCAGGGTCTGATGGAATCGTTCGATTTTGCCCTGGGTTTGCGGGTGGCCGGGCGAGCCGTTCTTTTGCCGGGTTCCGAGGAGGGGCAGCAGGTATTCGAACGCGTTGCGGCCGCCGCCGAATCGTGCAGTGTAAACGCGTCCGTTGTCGGTCAGGGTTGAGGCGGGGATGCCGTGTTCATCGGTGACAGTGAGGAACGTCGATACGACATCGTCGCCGGTGACGGGCTGGTGGGCGGTGGCCGAGAGTAGGTAGCGGGAGTGGTCGTCGAGCCAGTTCAAGATTTCGATGTCGGTGCCGTCCGCGAGCCGCCAGTGGGTGAAGTCGGACTGCCAGGTCTCGTTGGGTTGGGCTGCTTCGAAGCGGATGTAGGAGGAGCGGGGTCGTTTCGCAGGTTCTGGGGTTGGTTCGAGTGGGGTCGTCGGGATCGGGGGTCGATCGCCTCTAGCCCGTCGGCTCGGTAGCGGGCCAGGAGCCGGTGCAGTTGCCGGCGGGAGATCCCGTACTCGGTTGCTGCTTCCGTGACGGTCAGTTGATTAGCGATGATTTTGAGGACAACAACCCGGTGCTTCGACATGGGTTCGACTGTGACGTATGTCG
>JBDTIM010000144.1:0-7496 GCA_039936355.1 Lacisediminihabitans sp.
TGCCGAAGGAAGGCACCAACCGGGAAGTGCGGATCTTGTTGGCGAACGTCCACGACGTGGACTGGACTCCATGGTCAGCGTGAACGATCCCACCGGCGGTAACCATATTGGTGACCAAAACCCTCCCGAGGCAACCAGATAGCCGGTTGTCTGAAGTCATGAAAACCGCAGAACTGCGCGGTTTTTTGCCGGATAATCGCTGCGGCACCACCGGACCAGGAGCCATCTTTTGTTCTTGGTTCGAGTCCAGGTACCCCAGCTTTAGGTTGCTTTCACTGCGGGCACGCTTCTCGCACGCCGTCATCCGACGCCCGTCCGCGTTCTCCGCTCACAACACCTCACGATGCCTCAACGGCTTCGCGGCGTCCTCACTCTCCGACGTGGCTTACGCCATCTCCTCCGCCTGTTTCCTGAGGTCTTCCGCTCTCGCATGAACGTTCGGACGAAGCCGGTTGACCACCAGGCACATGAGTCCTCCGAGGATCACCCCGACTGGCCACGAGAATGGCGCGAGGGTGGCGAAAGCGGGCACGAGCGTGATGATGAGCGTGATCGCACCGGAGATCAGCAGAGCGATAACCGAGTTGAGGTTGGTACCACGGTCGTAGAAGTAACGGCCGTTTGGTGCGTCGCTGTAGAGGCTTTCCGTGTGGAACTGTGCCTTCCTGATGAGGAAATAGTCGACCATGATGATCCCGAAGAGAGGGCCGACCAGAGCGCCAGTGCCCCCAATGAACTGATTGACCAGCACAGGGTTCGAATAGAGATTCCACGGCGTCACCACGATCGCGAGAACAGCTGTGATCACACCACCCGTCCTGAAGCTGATGTGCTTCGGCGCCACGTTTGAAAAGTCGTATGACGGCGAGACGAAGTTCAGGATGACGTTAATGCCGGCGGTCGCGACCATCACGACAATGATCGTCAGGAGCAGCAGTGTCGGGTTGTCAATGTCGCGCATCAGTTCGATTGGATCCTGGATCGCCTTCCCATAGACCTTGACGGATGCCAAGGCGATCACCACCGAGACCAGGCAGAACGCAACACCATTGATCAAAAGTCCCAGACCGTTGCCCCTTCTCACGGCATTGGCGTCGGGGGATAAGCGGGTGAAGTCCGCGAAGTTCAGCATGGGACCACCCATAAATGCGACAGTAATGAAAATGGCAGAGAGCGTCGCAACCACCGCTGCGCCGAAACCGAGGGGTACTGACCCCAGGTGATAGTTCCAGTCGAAGCTCCAGCCTGCACGGTTTAGAGTCCAGATCGCCAGCGCGGCCATAGCTACCCAGATGGCGGGACCAGCAAAGTTGGAAACCTTGCGCACTGTCTCCATCCCGCGGTGAAGGACGATGAGTTGTGCGACCCACAGGATCAGGAAGCAGATCCAACCCAGGGTCGAGAGGCCCAGAAATGACGACTTCGTCAGCTCTTCGGTTCCTGGCCAGAGTTTGAGCGTGAGAATCATGACCACTGCGGAAGCCAGGTAGGTGTTGATCCCATACCAGGCGACGGCCACAATAGCGCGCAAGAGAGCGGGGATGTTCGCGCCGAACACCCCGAAGCTTGCGCGGGCGAACACGGGGAATGGGACGCCGACCTTTTGCCCCGCGATCCCCATGAGGTTGCTAGCGAAGTAGATGATCGCGATGCCGACGACGAGTCCGATCGCCATTTGCCATCCGGTTAGGCCGAGAACGAGCAAACCAACTGCCATCGCATAGCCTGCCAGGCTATGCCACGCGGACATCCACCAAGCGAAGAGTTCCCACGTCCTCCACTTTCCTTCGGTTGTGCGAGGCGCGATGTCGTCGTTGTAAAGTCGAGCGCTGTAACCGGCGGGGATCTTTGTCATCATTGACTTTCGAAAGGTGTTGTGAGTGGAGTGAAGTGTCGTGAGATCCGCAACCTGTCGCGCGAAGCCGACCTCGATACCTAGTAATTCTCTGCATCACTAGGCCTACAGCACCGCTGCCGACAGAGTCAATGTTGCCAAAATGTTTACCGATCGCGTGCGTCGGTGCGGTCGGGACCCATGGGTAGTCTGGAGACAAAAGAGGAGAAGCCCATGCCTGCATTCGGTACGCCATCGCACATAGATCTGTCGGTTTCCGACGTCGAGGCAAGTGCAACGTGGTACAGCGAGGTGCTGGGCCTGAAACGGC
Source organism: Lacisediminihabitans sp. (assembly GCA_039936355.1). Classification (GTDB taxonomy): domain Bacteria; phylum Actinomycetota; class Actinomycetes; order Actinomycetales; family Microbacteriaceae; genus Parafrigoribacterium_A. The sequence continues at coordinate 2,166 of JBDTIM010000144.1, forward strand.
TTCGTCGGGTCGATCTCGACAATCGCATCATGATCGTGCTAGTGCATGAGGCGACCGGACTGATTGTCGGACTCAATCAGCACACCGTTGTTCCCGTTACCCGATTTGACGACAGGAACGTCGGACTGGACCACATCGGGTTCAGCGTTCCCGAACGGGCGGACCTGGATGTCTGGGAAAAGCAGCTCGCGAGCTTTAATGTCGTACATTCGCCGGTTGAAGACACCGCCAATGGCACCGCTTTAGTATTTCGAGACCCGGACAACATCCAGCTCGAATTTTGGTGGTCACGGCAGCGCTGACCGATGAGCCGGGCAGCACTGCCTTACGCGGCCGGTTGTTACTGAATTACGCGGCCGGCCGTAACTGCAGGGCGCGTCAATTGTCGCGACGGCGCTCGTCGCGTGCGTGTTGTCGCGACGGTGATCAGCGCATGCGGCTTAGGCCGCGCGGCTGAAGAGACTCCGCACAGCACCGACGACCCTCGCGGTGAGGCTCGGCTCTGCTTCCGGCTCCGGCACGAAAGCTACGTGGTAGCAGCCGGTGCACAGTGCGACATAGCGATGGATGGCGAGGCCGGTGCCGAAGTATGGGTTCGGCTTCGATTCCATTGCTGATCCGCACACCGCACACTCGGCGGCTGGAGACGCGGACCAGTCTGAGACGATGTTCTGGGCTGGAGAATGCAGGGTTGCAATTGACATCGGAGGTATCACTTTCGGGTAAGTGCACTGCATGCCCGAATGCCATCGTCGGCGGGCGGTGGGTAGCCGCCACCTGGGGGTGGTGCGTCGGGTATCCAGGTCATCGGGGGTAAGCAGACCTGTAGCTCAATGATTGCGGTACAGCGACGCGTTCCGTAGCCCCCGAATGGGGGTCACGGCTTAAAGGTCGAGCGTTCCGCCGGGTTCCAGTGCGAAGAACTCGCCGCCGCCATTTTCGGTGGCTGCTTTGATACGTGCGTTCGACATCGACTTGCCCGCAACGGAGAGCACCATCTCGTGGGTGGGAAAACTCTTTCGCGGCTTGACCGCCATGACATAATCCATGACCTCGGAGATCTTCAGCCAGGGTGCCCCGGCAGGTGCTGCGAGAGTATCGACCGTGACCCCATCCGGAATGGTGAAAGAGTCGCCCGCGTAGTAGAGCACCTCGTTGATGAGTACTCCGACGTTGTCTACCACGGGGATAGATGAGTGGATGACCGCGTGCTTCTCGCCGAAGAAGCGCAGAGTGAACGGCGTAACCTCAATCTCGTCACCGTCAGCCACCGTCGTGATGTCGAAGTCGGATGCCGCCAACGCGACGCCGGCAGGACCAAAGATGCGCGCATCCGGGTTGCGATCCAGAATGCGCTTCAGCTGGTCGTCAGTCCAGTGGTCGGCATGCTCGTGGGTGATGACAACAGCGACGACCTTGTTCGTCCCAACGAGTGGGGTGGTGAAGCTGCCCGGATCGACAATGAGCGTCTTGCCCGCTTCGTCAAGAACGAGGCAGGCGTGTTCAAGTTTGGTCAGTCGCATCCGCCAATTTTACCCTGCTGCCCCACGCTTAGGAGGTCCGTCCCAAATGCAGGAGTGGACGACCTTTAGGTACGGATGATTCCCGAGAATTCGGGATGTGGACACGCTCCGCTCCTGCATTTGGGACGTTAGCGTTGCGGTAGGTACCCCCGGGGGGTATTGTGGGGGCATGATCGCAGATATCAAGAAGCGTGCACTGCACCGTAGTCGCATCCTCGAGGGCCAGATGCGTGGCCTGCAGAAAATGATCGATAACGAAGACTATTGCATGGACATCGTCACGCAATCGCTTGCGATCCAGAAGTCGCTCGGAAGCCTCAACAAGCTGATCGTCGAGAACCACCTGCGCACTCACGTCACCGAGATGTTCGAGGCCGGGGCTGATCAACGAGAGGTTGCCATCGCCGAGCTCCTCAGGGTGTTTGAGCTGAACAATAACCGGGGAACCGACTCATGACCGATCACGAGCACACGGATCACGACAGTCGTAACTCAGGCGATGTGGCTGCCGCAGACACCGATATAGCGGATGCGACGGGTCCAGAGCACGAATCGCCTGAGTTGCGAGCGGGGCACGATGGAGCTTCGGACGACGGTGCAGACGCGCACGAAGGTGCCGACGCCCACGACGACGAAGGTGCCGACGCGCACGAAGGTGCCGACGCCCACGACAACCACGGTGCAGACACGCACGACGGTGCCGACGCGCACGCCGGTCATGACCACTCCGCCCACGATCCGGCCATGTTTAGGCGCAAATTCTGGTTGAGCCTCGTGCTCACGCTGCCGACGCTCGTCTTCTCGAGGGGGCTGCAAGACATCCTGGGCCTTAGTGGCCCGCGCTTCCCCGGTAGCGACTATATTCCTGCGGCGTTCGGTGTGGTGTTACTGGTCTACGGCGGCTGGGTCTTCATTAAGGGCGGTATCGCCGAGGTGCGCGCAAAACAGCCCGGCATGATGACGCTGATTTCGCTGGCGATTGTTGTCGCGTTCGGCTACAGCGCCGCCGTCACGCTGGGCCTGCACGGCATGGATTTCTGGTGGGAACTCTCCACCCTCATCACGATCATGCTGCTCGGGCACTGGATCGAGATGTCCGCGATCATGGGCGCTCAGAACGCGCTTGGCGAGTTGGCCAAGCTGCTGCCGGACGAGGCAGACCTCGTGAAAGCCGATGGGAGCGGCGACATCAGCAGCGACCACACCACGAGCGTCCCGGTCTCGCAGCTGGTCGCGGGTGACTTGGTTCTGGTTCGGCCCGGTGCTGCGGTTCCCGCCGACGGCGAGATTACGGATGGCGAGTCAGACGTCAACGAGGCACTGCTCACCGGGGAGTCCTCCTCCGTGTCGAAATCGATCGGCGCACAGGTAATCGCCGGGAGTATTAACGGGTCCGGCGCTCTCACCGTCCGCGTCACTAGGACGGGAGATGCGACCGCGCTCGCCGGCATCATGAAGCTCGTCGCCGAAGCGCAGGAGAGCAAGTCCGGTAGCCAGGTGCTCGCCGATCGTGCCGCGGCACTCCTCTTCTATGTGGCGCTAGCGTCGGCGGCCGTGACGCTCCTGGTGTGGTTCCTGATCAAGCCGGATGACCCCGGTTTCGTCCTAGAGAGAGTGGTCAGCGTCCTGGTGATCGCCTGCCCGCACGCGCTTGGGCTGGCCATCCCGTTGGTCGCGCTCATCACTACGACCAAGGGTGCTCGCCACGGAATCCTGGTGAAGAGCCGGATCGCGCTGGAGGAAGCCCGCCACATTGACATCGTGTTGTTCGACAAAACGGGAACGCTCACCGAGGGCAAGCAGGGTGTCGTTGAGGTGCTGTCCATGAGCGGGTCAGACGGCGACGAGGACGCGAATCGGGAGCTGTTAGCCCTCGCGGCATCCGTTGAGACTAAGGCGGAGCATCCGATCGGCCGGGCGATTGTGAGCGAGGCGCGCTCGCGCGAGCTGACCGTTCCGAGGTCGACAAAATTTGTCTCACTTCCGGGCCGCGGCGCGGAGGCACTCGTTCACGATCGCACGATTACGGTCACCAGCCAGCGTCTGGTCATCGAGCGTGGCATAGCCATGGTTCCCGAACTTGTGCTCGCCAATAGGCAGCACAGTGCTGAGGGCATGACCGTCGTGTTCGTTCTCGACGGGGACGATGTTCTCGGGTTGATCGCGCTCGCCGATGTCATCCGGCCGGAGTCTGTCGAAGCGGTCTCGCGTCTCAAGAAGCGCGGCGTGCGGGTGGCCATGCTCACCGGCGACTCGCACGCGGTCGGCAACTGGGTTGCTGGCAAGCTCGGAATTGATGAGGTCTTCGCCGAGGTGCTGCCTGGGCAGAAGGCGGATGTCGTTGCCGGACTCCAGAAGGATGGCAGCAAGGTTGCGATGGTTGGCGACGGTGTCAACGATGCCCCGGCGCTCACCCGTGCAGACATCGGGATCGCGATCGGTGCCGGAACGGATGTTGCGATCGAGTCCGCGGGCGTCGTCCTGGCCTCAAGCGATCCTCGCGCCGTCGCCGACATCCTCACGCTCAGCCGGGCGAGCTATCGCAAGCAACTGCAGAACCTGTGGTGGGCCGCGGGCTACAACATCGTCGGCATTCCACTCGCCGCCGGAGTCCTGGTGGGAGCCGGGTTCGTGATGCCACCGGCCGTGGCGGCCGTCCTGATGTCCGTGTCGACGATTATCGTCGCTGCGAACGCCCAATTGCTGAGGCTCGTGAAGCTCGGTTCGTAGTCCCTATGTTAAGGACCGAGCTCATGCCCGATTCCGAATACGCCATACTGGGCGAATGACGACGTCGAGACCGCTGAAACTAGTCGTCGCCATCAACCCGTCAGCATCGTTCGGCAAGAGCCGTGCAATTGGGCCAGCGCTGGTGCAGACCCTCCGTGCGTCGGGGCACGAGGTCACCGCGCTCACCGAGCCGGACTTCGCTGAGCTGCGAGATGCCGCGCATGCAGCCCTGCGCGGTAAGCCAGACGCGCTCGTGGTCGTCGGCGGCGACGGGATGGTGAGCCTCGGCGTGAACTTGCTCGCTGGCACACGCATCCCTCTCGGCATCGTGCCGTCGGGAACAGGCAACGACATGGCACGCGGGCTCGGCATTCCGGTCAGCAACACCGAGGCCGCGATCGAATTGCTTTTAGAAGCACTGTTTCTTCCGCCGCGCGTGATCGACGCTGGTCGTATCACCGAGGCTGACGGGCGGGTGACCTGGTTCGCCAGTGTTTTGTCGGCCGGGTTCGACGCCGTGGTCAATGAGCGTGCCAACCGCATGCGCTGGCCGCGCGGCAGGAGCCGGTACAACCTGGCGCTGCTCCGCGAGCTAGCCGTGCTGAAACCGATCAGCTATCGGCTCACAGTCGATGGTGTCGTCACCGAAACGAAGGCGATGCTGGTTGCCGCGGGCAATAACGTGTCGCTCGGTGGTGGGATGCGTCTGGTCCCTGACGCGAAGCTCGACGATGGCCTGCTCGACGTGTTAGTTGTGCGTCCGCTGTCGCGAACGGCGTTCCTGCGAATCTTCCCGCGCGTGTTCAAAGGCACGCACGTCACGGACTCGCGGGTCACTATAGTGCGCGCGCGCAGCATCCGGATCGAAGCGGATGCCGTGGTCGCGTACGCGGACGGGGAGCGAGTCGGCCCCCTCCCGATCGACATCGACGTGGTGGCTGCCGCACTGCGCGTGCTCGCACCAACCCCGTAACCCCGATTCAGGCTCGCAGTCCCATCGGCTCTTTTGGTGAGCGCTCCTGGCATGTGGCATACTCGTTGAGTTGTCCACTTGCGGCCCCATCGTATAGCGGCCTAG
>JBDTIM010000145.1:0-5601 GCA_039936355.1 Lacisediminihabitans sp.
GGCGCAAGTACTCGCGCAGGTACTCGGCGCAGGTACTCGTGCCGGTACTCGCACAGGCACTAGCGACGGCACACGCAAATCGGCGCTCAAGCCCTGCAGAGCTACGGAAGTTCGGGCTACAGGCGGAAATACCGCGGACCTACCGGGAACTAAGGAGCCGGGGTAACACTCGGCGACGGAGTCGGCGACGCGGTCGACTCCTCGACGAAAGCGTTGCCCGCGGCGGTGTTGACGAACAGCGCAAACTCGTTGGCCTTGTCGAAAGCACCAGAATATTTGACACCGTTGACAAGGACCGTCGGCGTCTGGGTTACTTTGCCAACCTTTGAACCCGGTATCGGTCCGGTCGCGGCACGCGCCGTCGCCGCGTTCACCCAAGTCTTGAAGGTCTGCTCATCGATGCAGGAAGCGATCGAAGCCGAGTGCTTTACCTGCGCCCTTTTCGTCAACGAAACCAGCTTCGCATCCGACAGCCCTTCGGTCTGTTGCGCGGGTTGATTGTCAAACAGGAGAGAGTTGAATCGGAAGAACTTATCCGGTGAAAAGTTTGCGACGCAAGCAGCCGCATTGGCCGAACGGGTCGAATACTTGGCCCCGACCGAGTTGCGATCGAAGATGGCCAGCGGATGTATCTCCACGGTTGCTGCTCCGCTCTTTGCCCAGGCCGCAATCTGTTTGGCATTCGCGCTCTCGAACTTCTGGCAGAGCTCGCATTGGTAGTCAAGGTAGATCCGAATGTGGATGACGTCCGGATCCGTGGAGGCAGATGCCACGGGTTCGTCACCTGGCTGCAATGCTCCAGTCGTCACCGCGGCCAGCTTGGGCCCAATGACGATGCCGTCGCTGGCCATATTGAGGGGGCCTGGAGCGGGCGGCTTGAGGTAAGTGTTCGTGATGATCAGCGAAACGATGGCAATGACGGCGAGAACAGCAATGGCGATTCCGCCCTGAAGCAGAAACCTGCTGCGTCGATCTCTTTTTTTCTGCTCCGCACGAAGCGCTTGAGCCTTCCGGCGGGCGGCCTCGCGCCTGTTTTCCCTGCTCAGACGATCCTCGCCCTTGTCGCCGTCGATCGTTCACCTCACCTTGAGTTATCCGCCCGTGCCATTTTCCGTACGGGCCTTATGGATAATATGCAGCCAATCTGGGAATTGCCCAAGCGGTAGCTGGACAACCATATCCGTTTGCACGCCCAACGCGCGCCCGCGAAACAGATTCCAGAGGCTGCGCGGAAAGCCCCGGATTACTCTCTCCCCCCGGTCGAGTGTCATAATGGCCGTGCACCACCCATCCATTCACTAAGGATCGTCCGGCACGTACCTGCCGGTGAAGGAGTTGTACAACTATGGCAACAGTGACCTTTGACAAGGCATCACGGCTCTACCCAGGCTCAACCCGGCCAGCAGTCGATCAGCTCGACCTGCACGTCGCCGATGGAGAGTTCCTCGTTCTGGTTGGCCCATCCGGCTGCGGCAAGTCGACATCGTTGCGCATGCTCGCTGGGCTCGAAGAGGTCAATGAGGGGAACATCCTCATCGGGGAGCGCAACGTCACCGACGTCCCCCCGAAGGATCGCGACATCGCGATGGTCTTCCAGAACTACGCCCTGTACCCACACATGACCGTCGCCGAGAACATGGGCTTCGCACTGAAGATCGCCGGCGTGAACAAGGACGAGCGGGCCAGCCGCGTCCTCGAAGCCGCCAAGCTCCTCGACCTTGAGCCGTACCTCGCCCGCAAGCCGAAGGCACTCTCCGGCGGTCAACGTCAGCGCGTCGCTATGGGCCGCGCGATAGTGCGTAGCCCCCAGGTGTTCCTCATGGACGAGCCGCTGTCGAACCTCGATGCGAAGCTTCGCGTGCAGACTCGTACCCAGATTGCGTCGCTTACCCGCCGTCTCGGTGTCACCACCGTTTACGTCACTCACGACCAGACAGAAGCGCTCACCATGGGTGACCGCATTGCCGTGCTAAAGGATGGCGTGCTGCAGCAGGTGGGAACGCCTCGCGAGCTTTACGCACAGCCGCTCAACGTGTTCGTCGCAGGGTTCATCGGCTCGCCAGCCATGAACCTGTTCGATGCGGATGTCGTCGAGGGTGGACTGAAGTTCGGCACCACGGTCGCGAAGGTTGACCGCGAGACGCTCGCCGGTGCAGCCAACAGGGTGACCATCGGCGTCCGCCCGGAAGATGTCGTGGTGTCCGCGAGCGGCGAAGGCCTTCCTGTGACGGTCGACATTGTCGAGGAGCTCGGCGCTGACGGCTACCTTTACGGTCACGCGGATATCAACGGCGACCGGGTCGACATGGTTGCTCGCGTCGACGGCCGGGTTCACCCGAACTCGGGCGACCAGGTGTTCATCCATCCCACCCCCGAGCACATTCACGTGTTCAACACAGAGACCGGCCTGCGCCTCAGCAAGCCGATCACCGACTGATACGGATTCATCAACTGACAGCGATCCATCAACTGAAGCAGATCAGTTGACCGGGCCTGTCGGGATCCGCCCTCGTGCGATCCCGGCAGGCCCGTTTTTTAACGTCACGCAGCCGCAGTCCGTTAGGTAGGTTCATCCATGTCCGGCTCCTTGAACATCACCTCGGCCACCGTCGATCCTGCACTCCTCGACCTACCGTGGAACTTGCCGCTCGAGTCCTGGCCAAACGAGGTGATCGCGACCCTGCCGAAGGGCATCTCCCGCCATCTCGTGCGCTTCGTGCACCTAAGCGGCTACATCATCGCCATCAAAGAGACCTCGGATGAGTTGGCCCGTGGGGAATACGAGATGCTGCGATCACTGCAGAAGCTTGATGTACCGTGCGTCGACCCGGTCGCTGTCATCTGCAACCGCAGCGACGAAAACGGGAATCCGCTCAACTCGGTATTGGTTACCCGACACCTCAAGTTCTCGCTTCCGTACCGGGCGCTCTACTCGCAGACCTTGCGTCCGGATACCGCGACCAGGCTCGTAGACGCACTGGCAGCCTTGCTCGTTCGACTGCACATCAACGGGTTCTTCTGGGGCGACGTCTCGCTCTCCAACACCCTCTTCCGCCGGGATGCAGGAGCCTTCGCCGCGTACCTGGTCGATGCGGAGACGGGCAAGCTTTACAACGGACTGTCGAATGGGCAGCGAGAAAATGATCTGGAGATTGCCAGGGTCAATATCGCCGGCGAGCTGCTCGACCTCGCCGCGGGCGGGCGGCTCGATGAAGAGACCGATCCACTCGAGGTAAGCGAGGGCATCGTGGCCGCATACCGCACCCTGTGGACGGAGCTCACCGGATCCGAGTCATTCGCGTCATCCGAGCGCTGGCGCATTAACGAGCGTGTCAACCGCCTCAATGACCTTGGATTCGACATCGACGAATTGGCAATCAAAACAAACGACGAGGGAACAACGGTGCGGATCCAGCCCAAGGTCGTGGACGCTGGGCATCATCAACGCCGCCTGTTGCGGCTCACCGGCCTCGATGCCCAGGAGAACCAGGCCAGACGACTGCTCAATGACCTCGACTCGTACACCGCAACGTTCGGCAAGCAGGCTCTCGATGAGGAGGTCGTGGCGCACGAGTGGCTGGCGAGCGTGTTCGAGCCGGTCATCCGGGCTATCCCTCGTGAGCTGCGTGGCAAGCTCGAGCCTGCCGAGGTTTTCCATCAGTTGCTCGACCACCGCTGGTTCCTCTCCCAAAATGAGGACCGCGACGTGCCGCTGGCCGAAGCGGTGAGCTCGTATATTGACACTGTGCTGCGCCACCGGCGGGACGAGGCAACAGTGATAGTGCAGCCGACCGAGTCGATCACACTGCCGATCGACGTCATAGGTGGCGAAGACGAGGGCGACTGGCGCGCTCGGGTGTGACCGAACGGCTAACTGAGCAGCCCCTGCAGACCGCTCCCCGCGACATGGTCAAAGATCAGGTTGGTTTCGGTGTGCGCGACGGCCGGATGCCCGGCCAGGTTCTCGAGGACAAAGTCGCGTAGCTCAGACGAGTCGCGTGCCACCACGTGCAGCAAGAAGTCATCCACGCCGCCCATGTGAAACAGGGCGAGCACGCCTGTCCAGTTCGGAGCTTCTCGCCTGAAGCGATCGACCTCCTCACGGTTGATTGACACCAGCCGCACGGAGATGAGCGCCTGTACGGTCATTCCGAGCGCTGCCAGGTCTACGTCCGCGTGAAACCCGCGGAGGTAGCCGGCGGTGTGCAACCGCTTGAGCCGGAGAGACACCGTGGATTCTGCGACGCCGGCCGCGGTTGCGAGGGCCGACCCAGACATCCGCGCGTTGGTTGATAATGACTTGATGAGTGTGCGATCAATCTCGTCCATGGGTGATTCTTCCCCTCGTGCGAACTGCGGCACAGCCTCAGCCCGCCTCTCAATTCTTGCAGATTCTGCACGGTTTGACACTGAAACGACAGGATATTTATCAGTTATTGCTTCTGGCTAGAGATTCTGCTTATCTCAAGCCATGCTGACACAGGATTCTCGCCTCGAAACACGCGCTGTCCACGGCGGAATGGAGGGGCTCAAGGAGAGCGGCTCCCACGTTCCAACAATCGACTTCTCTACGACAAACCCGCTGCCGGGAGTGGAACTCGGTGGGGAGTCCTACGAGCAACTCGCCACGGGTGGTGTACTCCTGCCTGGTCAATCCGCGGTGTACCAACGGCTGTGGCAGCCGGGGGTCGCCCGCTTCGAGGAGAGTCTCGCGGGACTCGAGGGTGCGGCATCCGCCATCGCCTTCGCCACCGGCATGGCCGCTCTTTCTGCTGTGCTACTTGCGAGCGTGACCGCCGGACGGCCGCACGTGGTCGCGCTACGCCCGCTTTACGGCGGAACCGACCACGTGCTCGAGAGCGGTCTTGTCGGCACAAGCGTGACCTGGACGGATGTCGCAGGCATCGCCGCCGCAATCCGCCCAGACACCGGGCTTGTCGTCATGGAATCCCCCGCGAATCCCACCCTAGAGCTCGTGGATATCGCGGCAGTCGTCGCCGCGGCAGGGGACGTCCCAGTGCTCGTCGACAACACCTTTGCCACTCCGATCTTGCAACGCCCGATTGAGCACGGCGCAACCATCGTGCTCCACAGCGCGACCAAGTACCTCGGCGGGCACGGCGATGTCATGGGCGGCGTCATCGCTACCAACGAGGAGTGGGCCCCGCGCATCCGTCACATCCGCGCGCTGACCGGTGGGCTGCTGCATCCGATGGCCGCGTATCTGCTGCACCGTGGGCTGCGTACCCTGCCGATCCGCGTGCGTGCCCAGCAGGCCACAGCGGAGGAACTCGCGACACGCATCCAGGGCCACGCCGCGCTAACCCGGGTCATGTACCCCTCGCTGCCCGGATGCGATCCTGAAGGCCTGCTTGGCACCCAGCTGGAAGGGCCCGGGTCCATGATCGCGCTCGATCTGGCCGGGGGCTATGACGCCGCTGTACGGTTCATCGAAGCGTTGACTCTCGTGACCAACGCCGTCTCGCTCGGCGGAGTGGACTCGCTCGCACAGCATCCGGCATCACTCACACACCGCCCGGTCGCCCCAGAGGCACGCCCCGGTGGTGGCATTGTGCGGCTCTCGATTGGGCTCGAACACGT
>JBDTIM010000146.1:0-15570 GCA_039936355.1 Lacisediminihabitans sp.
CTCACCCGTTCGCCACTAATCCACAGAGCAAGCTCTGCTTCATCGTTCGACTTGCATGTGTTAAGCACGCCGCCAGCGTTCATCCTGAGCCAGGATCAAACTCTCCGTAAATGTTTGATTGCACGAAGGACCTAAGTCCGACGGCACATCTAGTGTGTCAAGCCACCGGAATAGGCGGACAAGACACAAGTTTGAAACTGACAAGAACAAACCAAACCGAATAAATCCGGACTGACTTGCTTGTTTTGTTTTTAATCTATTTCCAAAGGAATCCGATGCGGTTCGACGGTAAGAAACCGCCTACACCACATACGGGTTTTTGGCATTTGACATTGTGCACGCTGTTGAGTTCTCAAGGATCGGACGCGCCTATAACTAGTCCTTGCGGATTTGTTTTAGGGCAACTTGTCTACCTTACCACTCACAAGTCCCTGCCATGACCACCGGTGAAGACTCGAAAGTCTTGAACCAGCTCAGTCTGACCTGCTCGGTGAGTGGGCTATTCATCCTATGCTCATAGGCCGGGCGCTACAAGAGCGCTTCAACTTCTGAGTTGGCTTTTATGCCGGGATTTTGTCCCTCTTGAGGCCGGAAAGCTCTGCGGCTTTTCCGCACCTTTGGGGTGACAAGTAAGAAGATTACGGCTCCTTTGGGGCTGGCGCAAATTGTGAGCCATCCCGGGCGTGTCGCCATTACTGTGGCCGTCCCGAACTCGTTTGGCACTGGCGATTCGCGATTAATGGCACAGTCGCCAAAGCTTGAGCACGTCACTTGACAAAGACGCCCGCCAGCGTCTTCTTGCCACGGCGGAGAACTGCGACACCTCCGGGGAGCACGGCACCACCGATCGTGAGGCTGACATCCGTGACCTTGGCGTTGTTCAGGTACACGCCCCCCTGCTCCACGGCCCGTCTGGCTTCGCTCAGGCTCGCGCTGAGGCCCGTGTCGACCATGAGCTGGATCACGGCTACGTCTGGTCGCGTAGTCGTGTTGGGAAGCTCCTGGAGAGCCGCGTGGAGGGTTCCAGGATCAAGGGCGGTCAGCTCGCCCTGTCCAAATAGCGCGTGTGTTGCTGCGATGGCGGCATTCGTCGCATTCTCGCCGTGCACGAGGCTCGTGACCTCGAAAGCGAGTGTTCTCTGCGCTTCGCGTGTGAATGGTTCACGGGCCACAGCATCCGCAAGCCGCTCTATTTCGGTGCGGGGAAGGAAGGTGAAGATCTTGAGCCGTGCAATCACGTCTGCATCGTCGGTGTTCAGCCAGAACTGGTAAAACGCGTATGGGCTGGTGAGCGCCGGATCGAGCCAGACGGCGTTGCCCTCGCTCTTCCCAAACTTTGTGCCATCGGAGTTCGTGATGAGCGGTGTGCCGATGGCGTGCGCGCTGTGGCCTTCGGCCTTACGGATGAGGTCTGTACCGCTCGTGAGATTGCCCCATTGATCGGAGCCTCCGGTTTGCAGGACGCAGCCGTAACTACGGTAGAGCTCGAGGAAGTCCATCCCCTGCAGTATCTGATAGCTGAACTCGGTGTAGCTGATCCCGGCCTCAGAGTTCAGCCTGGCGCTGACTGCATCTTTCTTCAGCATCGTGCCCACGCGGAAGTGCTTGCCGATGTCCCGAAGGAAGTCGATAGCGCTGAGTGGAGCCGTCCAATCCAGATTGTTGACAAGACGGGCAGCGTTGTCGCCGTCGAAGCTCAGAAATTTGGACACCTGCGTCTGTAGATAGCCGACCCATTCGCCAACCGTGTCTTTCGTATTGAGGGTGCGTTCGGCAGTGGGACGCGGATCACCGATCAACCCGGTGGAGCCCCCCACCAGACCGAGTGGCTTGTGCCCGGCCAGTTGCAGGCGGCGCAGCAGCAACAATTGCACGAGGTTGCCAAGGTGCAGGGAGGGGGCAGTTGGGTCGAACCCGCAGTAATAGGTGATGGGTTCCCCCGCGAGAACACTCTTTAGTTCTGCGGCATCCGTCGACACGTGCACGAGGCCGCGCCAGAGGATCTCCTCCCAGATGTCCGCGAATGATTCGTCGTTGTGCTGCGTTGACAGTCCTGTGGATTCCGGCATGGCTATTACGGTAGCAGCGGGTTTGGGTACTGAATCGATCAAGCCTGCAGAATTGAATATGCATGTATAAGGTCCAGAGCCTTGATTAAGGGCGTATCATGTCTTGAGGCTTGAACTTGGTCCAGAGGAGAATCACATGCTTGTCATCACCGCCGATCAGGTGGGCAGCCGGGGCGGAGCAGACCGCGCGGGAAGCACGCTGGAGGAACTCAACCGGAGATTTGGCAACGAGCTTGTGCTGCCAGTCGACCGAAATGCGGGTGACGAAATCCAAGTCATCGCGCCGAACGGCACCACAGCACTGGAGATCATCCTTACTCTGACCAGGGACGGGAACTGGAGCGTCGGGCTCGGTGCAGGTGCGATCAGGATGCCGCTCCCCCACGCCACTCGTGAGGCTAGCGGCGGTGCCTTCATCGCCGCTCGGAGTGCCATCGTCCGCGCAAAAAAACGCGCTACCCGGTTCGCCGCAGAAGCACAATCTGAATACGGCACCCGACCAACAGGTGCGACCGCCGCCGATGCGGAGGCCGTCATCGACCTTCTCCTAACCCTGCGCGCACGCCGAACGGAGGAGGGCTGGGAGCTCTTCGACGGCATCACTTCCGGGCTCAACCAGAATGAAGTCGCGCGCAAGCTGGGCGTTTCGGCCCAGGCAGTCAGCAGCCGTGCGAAAATTGCAGGCATTCGCATCGAGCTGGCGTCCTACCCAGCACTGGCACGACTGCTGGACGATCTCGACCTCGCGAACAACGAACACCAGAATGCCGAGGAGAGCGCATGACATCCGCCACTATCGTCGCGACGCTGTACTGGATGCTCCTACTTGCCCTCACCGCAGCTGCTCTCGTGTTCGCCATCCTCGCGCTGAAAAAGCCGAGGCAGAGCTGGACCGCCGCCGGCCTGCTCGCGATCGCACTCGTCGTAGCAACCCTACGATTTCAGTCGGCACCCCTGGCCGCCGCAGTGACACTATCGCTGCTCTGTATCGCGCTCGCGGTTGTCGGCGGGGGGCCGGCGGTGAACCTTACGCTCGCCCTCGCCGGTGGCAGCCCTGCTGGCGAGCACGGCGGAATTCTCGTGTGGTCGGACGGAGCAGATGCCGCTGTGAAGCCGAAACGCGAGGTGCTGCGTGGCGGCGCAACCATCGGGATCCTCGAGCGGTTCGCGACAGTCTCTGCGATCATCGTCGGACATCCCGAAGCAATAGCCGTCATCGTGGCGCTCAAAGGAGTCGGGCGCTTCACTGAGCTGGACGCCTCAGAAGCCAGAGAGCGTTTCATCATCGGCAGTCTGATGAGCCTCATCTGGGCCTGTGCGAGTGCCGCACTTTGGGCGATAGCGCTCCACTAAAGGTCCACTACTAAGCCTTCTTTTTTGGGGAATGCTTCTTATAGGGAGAGACACTTCTGTCCCCTGGCAGCCAGAACCGCCACGGGAACTCCTCGGTGCCTCCCGCACCCGAAACCCCTGTTCGTGGACCAGTCACATAATCGCGATCACCGGGAACGAGATCGAGCCGGACGCGGCCGGATTCCAAATCCACCCCACCGTCGCTCAGAGCGATACCGAGGGCGACAGTGAGCCTGCCCGGTCCGCGCGCCAGGTCCGCATCCACACGCGAAGTCGTGCGCCGCAGCCGAGCCAGCTCCATCCCATCTACCACCTCGCCCGCGCGTAACAAGAGTCCGGAAGCCTGACCCTCCGGACCGCAGACAATGTTCGCGCAGGTGTGCATGCCGTAGGTGAAGTAGGTGTAGAGGTGGCCGGCCTCACCGAACATCACGGCGTTTCGGTTCGTTTTGCCCCTGAATGCGTGAGATCCGGGATCCACAGAGCCATGGTAGGCCTCGACCTCGGTGATCCTGAGGGTCACGCTCCCGTCGTCTGAGGCGACCGACAGCAAAGACCCAAGCACGAGCGGTGCGACCTCGTAGGCTGGCGCAAAAAGGAGCGATCGATCAAACACGACGACTACAGCAGTCCGATCGTCGCGCTTACCGCGCGGACCCGAGCGGTGAGCGCGATCAGCTGCTCTGCGACTCGAACCGGAGCAGTGCCGCCTGCGCCGTCACGACTGGCGATCGACCCTGCAACGGTGAGGACACCGCGAACGTCGGGGGTAAGGTGCGGCGAGATGGACGCGAGTTCCTTATCCGACGGATCACCGAGGTCAACTCCGTGCTCCTCACAGAAGCTGACCAGGGCACCGCTTATTTCGTGGGCCTCGCGGAACGGCACACGGTGGGTTACCAGCCACTCCGCGACATCCGTTGCCAAGGAGAAGCCCTGAGGCGCTAGCTCTGCCATCCGTGCGGTGTTGAATCGGAGGGTCGCGATCATGCCAGCGAAGGCAGGCAGCACAGTTTCGAGTGTTGCCACAGAATCGAATACCGGTTCTTTGTCTTCCTGCAGGTCACGGTTGTAGGCCAAAGGCAGTCCCTTGAGTGTGGCCAGCAGTCCAGAAAGGTTGCCGATCAGACGCCCAGCTTTCCCCCGCGCTAACTCGGCGATGTCGGGGTTCTTCTTCTGCGGCATGATTGATGACCCGGTCGAAAATCCATCATCGAGCGTGACGAAGTCGAACTCACGGGTGTTCCAGATGATGATCTCTTCCGCGAACCGTGAAAGGTTGATGCCAATAAGCGACGCAATGAACGCGAACTCCGCGACTACATCCCGACTCGCGGTCGCGTCGATAGAGTTCTCTGTTGGCCCACTCAGGCCGAGCTTCTCCGCCACCAGATTCGCATCGAGGCCGAGGGAGCTTCCGGCGAGGGCTCCAGCGCCATAAGGCGAAGCCGATGCGCGCACCGACCAATCGCGCAAGCGCTCGAGATCACGCACCAACGGCCAGGCGTGTGCAAGCAGGTGATGGGCGAGCAACACGGGCTGGGCATGCTGCAGGTGAGTGCGACCCGGCATCGGTGCGTCTCCGTGTGACTGCGCCTGCGCGGCAATCGCGTCTATCACGTCGATGACCAGATGCGCGATCGTGCCAGCGTGGTCGAGGAGATACAGGCGGATGAGCGTAGCGATCTGGTCGTTGCGACTGCGACCCGCCCGAATCTTGCCCCCCAAATCTGATCCGGCAACTTCGATGAGACCACGTTCGAGTGCGCCGTGGACGTCCTCGTCCGACTCGAGCGAAACAAAGCTGCCATCAGCTATTCCCGCTTCGAGAACCGCGAGTGCGTCATCCATCGCGTGATGTTCGTCGTCGGTCAAATACCCTGCGGCCGCGAGCGCCGCGGCGTGAGCGTGTGAACCAGCGAGGTCGTACGGTGCGAGTCTCCAGTCAAACTGGGTCGATTTGCTCAGGCGAGCAAGCTCGGGAGATGGTCCGCCCGAGAACCGTCCGCCCCAGAGAGACCCCTCCCCTGTATGCCCCACGGAAGCGCCACCGTGTGGGACAACGCCCTTCGTCATGTTTCTCCTTGTGCCGTTCAGTGAAAGTTTAGGTGTGCGATATGGCGACACGCTCGCCGACCGCGAGGACTACGGCTGGCGCAGGAGCCACACCAGAAGCGCTTTTTGGGCGTGCAGGCGGTTTTCTGCCTCGTCCCAAATGACACTTTGCTCACCGTCAATGACATCTGCCGTCACCTCGTAGCCGCGATCGGCCGGGAGACAGTGCATGAACAATGCGTTGGGCTTGGCGCGTGCCATGAGGTCCGAGTCCACGCGGTACTGGGCGAGATCCGCCAAGCGCTGTGCCTTCTCCTCCTCCTTGCCCATGGAAACCCAGGTGTCGGTGACGACGACATCGGCACCGGCAACGGCCTCGGTTGGATCCGTATAGATCGCGACAGAGCCTCCCGTCGTAGCGGCAATAGCCTCGGCATCGGCAACGACCGAATCCGCGGGCAAATAGCCCGCTGGGCAGGCAACGCGAACGTGCATTCCCGCGGTCGCTCCGGCGAGTAGGTAGGAATGGACCATGTTGTCCGCACCGTCACCGACGAAGACCAGCGTCATCCCGGTGAGGTCGCCACGGTGCTCACGAATGGTCATCAGGTCTGCAAGGAGTTGGCATGGATGAAACTCATCGGAGAGCCCATTCACGACGGGGACTGTCGTGCCATCGGCCATCTCTTCGAGACCGGCCTGGCCGAAAGTACGCCAGACTATCGCGGCGACCTGGCGTTCGAGCACGCGTGCAGTATCCCGTGCCGTCTCTTTACCGCCTAACTGGCTATTGGCTGTGCTGATGATGAGCGGGCTGCCGCCCAATTCCGCGATACCGACGGCGAAGGAAACCCGGGTGCGGGTCGACGACTTGTCGAAAATCACGGCAACGGTCTGCGGTCCGTTGAGTGGGCGGGCAGCGAAGCGGTCCTTCTTGAGTTCGATAGCGAGGTCGAGGATCTCGGCCTGCTCGGCCGGGCTCAGGTCGTCGTCGCGCAGGAAATGACGGGTCACGCAACGACCTCCAGGGCTTCGTTAAACAGTTTTTGGAACAGGGTGAGTTCGGCATCTCCGACGATTAGCGGCGGCGCGATGCGGATGCTCGAGTCATTCGGTGCATTGATGATGAGACCAAGCGCCATGGCAGCGTTCGACAGCTCGTGAGCGATGGGGCGCGTGAGTCCAAGACCGATGAGCAAACCGTTTCCGCGGATCTCCGCGATGAGAGGCGACTGGAAACCGGCAATGATGCTTCGCAGCTGCTGCCCTCTGGCGACGGCATTCTCTATCAGATCCGCCCGCTCTATCTCGCCCAGCACGGCGTTCCCTGCGGCAGTGGCCAGTGGGTTACCGCCGAACGTGCTTCCGTGTTGTCCTGGGGTGAACAACTCAGATGCCGCGCCGAAAGTTACCAGCGCACCAATAGCGACACCCCCAGCAATTCCCTTCGCCAGGGCAAGCGCATCCGGAACGATGCCGTGCTGCTGGAATGCGAACCAACTACCGGTTCGGCCCACGCCGGTCTGGATTTCGTCCAGGATCAGCAGTGCGCCGTGTTTTGTCGCGAGCTCACGCGCACGAGCAAGATAGCCCTCTGGCAGGTCGATGACACCCGCTTCACCCTTGATCGGCTCGACGAACAGCGCGGCTACGGTGTCGTCCATCGCCTCCTCGAGTGCCTCGATCGAGCTTTCGATGTGCTCGACACCGGGGAGCAGCGGTTCGAACGGTTCGCGCAGCGACGGCTTGCCTGTCAGCGATAACGCACCCATCGTGCGGCCGTGGAAGGAATTGCGCAAACTCAGGATGCGCGGCCGACTCCCGCCCTTGTTGTTGAGCCTGGCGAGCTTCACACCGGCCTCGATTGCCTCGGTTCCTGAATTTCCGAAGAACACGCGACCGCCCTCCCCCGCACCCGTGAGGCGAAGAAGCCGCTCCGCGAGTTCCAACTGGGGCGGAGTTGCGAAGTAATTGGAGACGTGCGCGAGAGTTGCTACTTGCCTGCTCACCGCCTCCACGAGGACTGGATGCGCGTGACCGAGCGCGTTTACCGCGATGCCGGCGAGGAAATCCAAGTAACGCTTGCCGTCAGCATCCCAGACAAAGCAACCCTCGCCACGGACCAGCAGGGCCAGCGGAAGTGCCGAAGAGCCCATCATCACGCCGCCGAATCGCTCGCGCCAGTCGCCCGTGTGCGTGGTGTCAACGGGAGGAACGTGCGAATTCGTACTCACTTCTCTGCTTTCTCGTGGGATGGTGCTGTGGGTGAACCGAAAATGTGCGTGCCGTTGCCGTCCGCTGCGAACGCCTCGCGAAGGATCGAGTGCGGGAGACGGCCATCAATCACTGATGCTGAACCCACGCCACCTGCCACGGCATCGAGGCACGCCGTCATCTTGGGAATCATGCCAGATTCCAGAGCCGGCAGCAGCCTCGCCAACGCGTCCGTACTGATGCGGGAAACGAGCGATTGCCGATTGGGCCAGTCGCTGTAAAGCCCAGCGACGTCTGTCAGGATGACGAGCCGCTCCGCCCCCACAGCCACAGCCATTGCTGCTGCAGCCGAGTCCGCATTGACATTGAGGGACTTCCCAGGGTTATCGCCGTCCGGAGCGATGGACGACACTACGGGAATCTGCCCAGCATTCAATATTGCGAACACTTCCGTTGGATCGACCGCGGCAACATCTCCAACCTGGCCGAGATCCACCGTTTCACCGTCGATGACCGTGCCCCGTTTCCTCCCACGGAATAGGCCGCTTGTTTCGCCGGAGAGCGGCTGCGCGATTGGAGCGACGCTCATCGGTGCGGCATTCAGGTAACAGTCCTGAAGCATTTTCGCTAACTCATGTCCGACCTGCATGGTGAGCACTTCGCGGACCACTTCGAGAGCCTCCGGCGTCGTGACACGCAGGCCCCCGCGGAATTCACTAACTATCCCCCTGCGGCTCAATTCGGCCGAAATCTGCGGTCCACCACCATGTACGACGACGACCCTGACACCAACTGTGTGGAGATAGACCATGTCCTCGGCAAAGGCGCGCTTCAGCTCCTCATTGACCATGGCATTGCCGCCGAACTTCACGACGACAACCTTGCCTCTCAGCGACAACACCCAGGGCAGTGATTCGATGAGTACCTCGGCTTTCGCTTCGGCCGAAGGAGTGTGATCGGCGCTTATCAACTGGCGTACGCGCTGTTCTCGTGCACGTAGTCGTGCGTGAGGTCGTTGGTGCGGATCGTCGCCTCCGCATCCCCCGCCTTGAGGTCAATTAGAACGTGCACCGCTCGAGGAGTCAGGTCCACCGACTCTCTTGGCTCGTCCGGCTCACCGGACCTGCAGACGCGGACACCATTGATCGACACGTCAATGTCGTACGGGTCAAACTCCGCCTGGGTCGTGCCTACTGCAGCCAGAACCCTGCCCCAGTTCGGGTCGTTGCCGAACACGGCCGCCTTGAAAAGGTTGTTGCGCGCAACCGCGCGCCCCACCTCCACGGCATCGTCTTCGTTGACCGCGTGAATGGTCTGGATGGCGATGTCATGGCTCGAGCCTTCTGCATCTCCCTGGAGCTGCAGTGCAAGATTCTTGCACAGCGCCGTGAGCGCGTCTGTAAACTCGCCAGCCCCCGGAGTGATCCCAGAAGCCCCGCTCGCCATCAGCGTGACCTGGTCGTTGGTCGACATGCAGCCGTCCGAGTCAAGCCTGTCAAAACTGACTCTGGTCGCCGCCCGCAGTGCTCGATCGAGCTCGGCAGCATCAAGGTCTGCGTCGGTCGTGATCACCACGAGCATCGTGGCGAGCCCGGGAGCAAGCATTCCGGCACCCTTTGCCATCGCGCCAAGTGACCAACCGTCGCGTTCAACAACGGCCTGCTTAGCGTGACTATCTGTCGTGAGGATCGCATGAGCCGCGTCGTCGCCACCATCCGTTGACAGCAGGGGAACCGCACCGGCTACTCCGGCGAGGACCCGGTCGCGGAACAGTTGATCGCCGCTGCCAATGAGGCCGGTCGAACACACGAGGACGTCACCCGAGGAGACAGCGAGGGCATCGGCCACCGCCTCGGCCGTCGCGTGGGTGGTCTGGAAGCCGAAGGTGCCGGTATAACAGTTGGCACCACCTGAGTTCAGTACTATTGCAGAAACTACGCCGTCAGACACCGCCTGCTCTGACCACAGGATGGGGTTGGCCTTCGCCCGATTACTCGTGAAAACCGCGGCCGCTGCCTGGAGCGGGCCATTGTTCACCACGAGTGCCACGTCTTTATCGCCGCTCGATTTGAGGCCGGCAGCAAATCCAGCTGCAGTGAAGCCCAGCGCTCTGGTCACGCTCATGGTGCGACTCCATCCATTGGGAGACCTAATGCCTCGTCGAAACCGAGGGCAAGATTCGCCGATTGGATCGCCGCGCCTGCCGTGCCCTTAACAAGATTGTCTATCGCGGTCACTGTGACCACACGCCCAGCCGCCTCGTCAACGGCAAGCCCGATGAGTGCGGTGTTCGATCCGGTGACATCACCACTCTTCGGGAACTGCCCCTCGGGGAGAAGGTGGACGAACGGTTCGTCCCGGTACGTGTGCTCCCAAACAGCGCGCACCTCAGCAGCGCTGACCCCTCTTGCAATCTTCGCCGTCGATGTCGCCAGAATGCCTCGGGAAAGTGGCACCAAAACCGGCGTAAACGACATGGTGACCCCTGTACCACCGGCAGCTTCCAGGTTTTGGCGGATCTCGGGAAGGTGGCGATGGATGCCCCCAACGGCATACGCGGAGGCAGAGCCGGAAATTTCGCTCGCTAGCAGCTCGGTCTTCAGGCTGCGACCGGCGCCGGACGTTCCGACGGCGAGCACCGCGACCAAGTCATCGGGGTCGATGACACCAGCACGAATACCCGGCGCCAGCCCGAGGGTGACGGCAGAGACGTTACAGCCGGGGACGGCGATCCGAGTGGCGCCAATCAGCTTCTCTCGCTGCAGCCCGGAGCCGGACAGTGCGAGTTCAGGCAATCCGTAACTCCACGGCTCGTGATATCGGCCGCCATAGAAAGCAGCCCAATCGTCCTGGCTGGTGAGACGATGATCCGCACCACAGTCGACCACGAGACCCACATGGGATAAGCGAGTGGTTAGCTCGCCAGATTTGCCGTGCGGAAGCGCAAGGAAGACGACATCGTGCCCACGGAGTGTCGCCGATGTCGTCTCCTCGAGGGTGAGGTGAGCGAGAGAGCGCACATGCGGATGCACCGCCGACAACGGCAGCCCCGCGTTCTGGTGCGCGGTGACGGTCGTGACGGTAAATTCAGGATGGAGGCTGAGGAGCCGAAGCAACTCAGCGCCCGCGTAGCCGCTGGCACCAGCCACGGCAACGGAGTAAGACATAGCGCTACCTTATTGATCGATCGGACAGGGATCTTAATCGGCGACGCTACGCGGAAAGCTGAAAGCTCAGCTGCGCGGCGCCGCCCACGATCGGCGCGCGCGTACAGCAGAGCGGCGAAGCTCACCCTGACGCGTCTCGCGAATGTCCATGAAAGAGACCATACCGCTTCGCGGCCACACTGCACCAATCCGACGCACACTTCGTGCGCCCCTGGACCGACGCAATCGCTGTCTTACTCTGCATTGAGGCACAGACAGGCCCCTATTCCCTGAGAGTCGCGCCGAATCGTTGCGCGGCGAAGGCAAGTCCCGCAAGTTTCGCGCCTGTACCCTCTGCCGCAGTCAAGGTCCGATCAGAGGCACGGAACCGAAGAGCAAAGGTCAGCGACTTGACTCCCTCGGGCAGCCCAGTCCCGCGATAGTCGTCGACGAGTCTGGCATCCTCCAGCAACTCTCCCGCACCCTCAACAATCGCGCCGAGCACTTCTCCGGCAGGTATTCCATCCGAAACGACGAGCGACAGGTCCTGCGTCGCGGCCGGGAATGATGCGATCGGAGTTGGAGAAACCTCCTCCGGCGCCAGTGCAATCATCGCGTCAAGATCCAGCTCAAGTATGGCTACAGCGCGCGGTAGATCTAAGTCCTCGGCCAGCGTGGGCAAAAGCTCGCCAGCGAAGCCGATGCTCGTCTCACCAACAAAGAGTTCAGCGGTGCGACCGGGATGCAGAGCCTGATGGCTACCCTGTCGCGGCGTAACCAGCACGTTAACAGCACGCCCCAGTTGTTGCGCGGCTTCGAACGCGTCGCCGAGGCAGTGCGCGACAACCGGCTGCGCGGGCTGTTTGTGCACCCGGTCTCCAAGGAACATTGCGGCTACATGAAGCGCCTGCGGCGGGATGCCGTCATTCAGGGTTGCGAGTATTTCCGGCGAAGGTCGCTTGTTACCCACGGGCAGTGGGCCGCTTACGTAGGCGTGCCCGGCTTCGGGAAGGAATACCGACCCGAGCTCATAGATTGCCAGATCGGTCAGCCCCCTCGAAAGGTTGCGCCTGGCTACCTCCACGAGGCCGGGGATGAGCGACGCGCGCAAGAACGGAACTTCGCTATCGAGCGGGTTCGCGAGTTTGATCTGTGCGACGCCCCCGGCCGTCGGCGACCCGAAAATGTCATTGCTTGTGCCAGAGACAAACGGATAGGCCAGGACCTCAGTTCCTCCGTTCGCGGCAAGAATGTGCGCAGCCGCACGCCGGAGCCGCTGCGGGCGGGTGAGTCCGCGCCCTGGAGGTGCCGTCGGCAGCAGCGAGGGGATACGCTCATAGCCCACTATTCGAGCAACCTCCTCCGCCAAAGTGGCCTTGTCTGTTAAGTCGTGTCGCCAGCTCGGAGGGGTTACGGTCAGGCCAGTCTCGGATTTCTCGAGGGAACACCCGATCTCGGTGAGGGACGAGGTGATTTCACCATCGGTGTACTCCACGCCAACGATGGACGCGACATAACCTGTGGGCAGTTCAATCGACTCGGGTGAGGTGGCGGCGAAATAGCGTGAACCGAGCGGATCCGCCACTCCCCCGGCGAGTTGTACAAGCAGCTGCACAGCCCGCGCGGCAGCCGCATCGGCGACGGCTGGATCGACTCCACGCTCAAACCGCTTCGACGCCTCGCTCGGGAGTTTGTGACGCCTCGCCGTCCTGGCGATGGACACCGGGTCGAAGTTTGCGGCCTCGATAAGGACGTTCGTCGTCGACGCACCGATCTCGGTCGCAGCTCCCCCCATGACACCGGCAAGGCCGATGGGCCCTGAGTCGTCCGTGATCACCAGGTCTTCGCGATTCATCGTCCTCGATTGTCCGTCAAGGGTTTCGAGCGTCTCACCCGCAGTAGCCCGGCGAACGACGATGCCACCCTGCAGCAGGTCAAGGTCGTAACCATGGATTGGCTGGCCAAGTTCGAGCATGACGTAGTTGGTGATGTCGACAACGAGAGACAGAGAACGGATGCCAGCGAGCTTCAATCTGGTCACCATCCATGGCGGCGTCGGCCGACCCGGGTCGACGTCGCGGACCACGCGGGTGACGAACACCGTCGCTCCGACGTTGCCGCGGATGGGCGCGCTGTCGTTAATCGTGACGGAGAAAGTGGAATCCCCAGCGAAAGCTTCGGCCACGGGAAGAAGCTTGAGAAGAGCGGGATCGAAGGCCGGGTCGCGAAATGCCGCACCGGTCGAGTGCGAGTACTCCCTGGCAATCCCTCTGATCGAAAAAGCGTATCCGCGATCGGGAGTGACGTTGACCTCAACTGCGGTGTCGTCGAGGCCCAACAACGCCACGGCATCCGTGCCCACCTCCGGGTCAAGCCCGAGTGATGCGAGGCGCAGGATACCGTCGTGCTCCTCGCCAAGGCCGAGCTCACGCGCAGAAGCGATCATGCCATCGGATACATGGCCGTAGGTCTTGCGAGCGGCGATAGGGAAAGGTCCGGGCAGGACGGAACCAGGCAGCGTAACGACCACCTTGTCACCGACGGCGAAGTTGTGCGCGCCACAGACGATGCCGCGAACATCCGCTCCTCCGTCCGCAGCTATCTGACCCTCGGCCGCGACTCGAACCGAACACCAGTTAATGGTCTTGCCGTTGGTCTGCGGCTCGGGAGAGAACCCGAGCACGACACCGACCACAATTGGTCCACTCAGCTCGAAGCGGTGGATGTCTTCTTCTTCCAGCCCGACCTTCACCAGAGCAGCGTGGACGTCTTCGGGCGTCGCATCGACGGGAACGTCGACAAACTCGCGAAGCCAACTCAGCGGAACCCGCATCAGACCACCATCCCAAACTGCTGGCTGAAGCGAATATCGCCCTCGACAATGTCTCTCATGTCATTCAAATCGTTGCGGAACTGCAGAGTGCGCTCAATTCCCATGCCGAAAGCGAATCCCTGAAACTCGTCGGGGTCAATGCCGGCAGCGCGTAAAACATTGCGATTAACCATGCCGCATCCACCCCACTCGACCCAGCGCGCGCCGCCCTTGGCATTGGGCTGCCAAACGTCCATCTCCGCACTCGGCTCGGTGAATGGAAAATAGTTGGGGCGCAAGCGGATCTTTGCCTCATCGCCAAACATGAGTCTCGCAAAGTGCTCGAGCGTGCCGCGGAGGTGCGCCATCGTGAGTCCCTTGTCGATCGCGATGCCCTCGACCTGGTGGAACACCGGGGTGTGGGTCGCATCGAGCTCATCGGTGCGGTACACCTTGCCGGGTGCAATCACGTAGACCGGCAACTCTCGGGTCAACAGCGATCGAATCTGCACCGGGCTGGTGTGCGTGCGCAGCACCAGGTGCGATTCCATCCCCTCCGCATTACCACCAGACGCTGGCGCATCATTGGGAACCCGCTCCGCGGGCCCCGGGTCAACGAAGAAAGTGTCCTGCATGGCCCGCGCGGGGTGATCCTCATCGAAGTTCAGCGCATCGAAATTGAACCACTCGTTTTCGAGCTCTGGTCCCTCTGCGATTTCCCAGCCCATTCCGATGAAAATGTCGCCGATCTGCTCCATCAGCAGCGTGAGCGGATGCCGTGCTCCAGGCGTCCATAGGCTCGCTACCGCCGTGACGTCCACCGTTTCTGCACTGAGTCGAGACCGCTCCTCGGCAGCACGCAATTCACTTTCGCGAGTCGCGAATGCCTGATTTACTTGCCCCCGTGCTTGGCCGACGAGCTTGCCCATAGCCGCCTTATCTGCCGCCGGAACTTCCCGCAGCGAGGCGTTGAGCCTGGCCAGCGTCGACGTCTCGCCGAGATGCTCGCTCCGCGCCCGGACGAAGGCAGACAAGTCAGCCGCCGCCGTTACGGCGGCCAACGCCGCGGAAACTGCCGTCTCGACAGCCTGTACTGTAATCGAAATCGTCTCAGACACGAGACCCAAGTTTAGCGGGCCTATGCGGGTGGAGTTCCGCGCCGCGATGGCAGGGTTATGGCACGTGTGCCGTCTTCTCCGACTTGTTTCGGTGTGTTCGGCCCAGTCTTTCCCAGCTTTGGTCCGCTGCGACGCGCAACGAAACGAGCCACCCATGACAGTGTGAGATTCAGTACAAGGTAGATGACGAGGCCGACGATAAAGAGTGTGAGCGTATAGCGACTGCCGAAGAAATTCGTGTCGTTTCTGATCGTCCGCGCGAGTTCCGGATAACTGACGACATACGCCAGCGATGTGTCTTTAAGCAGCACAACGAGCTGCGCAAGAATAATCGGCAACATTTGTCTGAAGGCCTGCGGGAACTCGATGAGAAACCTGGTTTTCAAGGGAGTTAGACCAATGGACAGGCCCGCTTCGCGCTGCCCGCGCGGCAACGAAGCCACACCGGCCCGCAACGCCTCACCAATAATGGCACCGTTGTAGAGTGCCAGCCCGATTACACCAGACCAATACGACCCTGCCGTGAACACGAGGAACACGAAGAAGATCATGAGAAGTAGCGGGATTCCGCGCACAATCTCGAGCACGAACCCGGTCGGAATACGAATCCATCGACTACGTGCAGTGCGCCCGAAGGAGAACAATATCCCGATCACAATTGCGAGGATCGCCCCTGCCGCCGCCATCCGAAGAGTGTTGAGCGTCGCTGTACCAAACGATGACCAGACGATGGGTTCAGCCAGAATGTCCCAGCGTGAGGCATCAAACATGCCAGGAGTTGTCGCACCGTTGGCATTCACCCG
>JBDTIM010000147.1:0-3404 GCA_039936355.1 Lacisediminihabitans sp.
AGGCTCCAGAATTCGCTTCTGCAGTGCTTGATGCGCTGCGTCAGCCGCTTGAATCTGGCGTGATCAGTATCCATCGGGCGAATGCCATTGCTCATTTTCCCGGTCGTTTTCAGCTGGTTATGGCCGCTAACCCGTGTCCTTGTGGCCAGTACGGTGCCCGCGACTCCGAGTGCGTCTGTCCTCCGAACTCGCGACGGCGCTACCTCGGTCGCATCTCTGGTCCGCTGCTTGACAGGATCGACATTCAACTGAGGGTTAAACGGATCACCGCGGCACAGCTGAGGGTATCGAACGAGTCAGTGCGAGTGAGCACCGCGCAGGCCAGAGCAAGGGTCGTTCAGGCCAGGGGAGCGGCAGCAGAACGGCTTGCTGAAACACCATGGCGGCTCAACTCGCAGGTTCAAGGCGCGTGGCTTCGCGGTTCGGCACGTCGTCTTGCGCCCGCAACCACAGCATCCATTGACCGCGCCCTAGAACGCGGCGGTCTCACCATGCGTGGTTACGACCGGGTTTTGCGTCTGAGTTGGACCATCGCAGATCTCGAGGGCAGCACATCACCCAGCGTCGACCACGTCGGTCGCGCACTGTATTTGAGAAGGGCAATGTCATGACAATTTTCGGGTTGAAAGAAGCGGTGGTAGCCCCACTTCTGCGGGCGGTCGTTGGCGATGAACTGCCAACCTCCGAACTTCCGGATCGCTTCGCACGAGCAAGCTGGACAGGAATAGCCGAGCCGGGGGATCGGGTGGCTGGTGCCGTGGTGGCCGCACTCGGTGCCGCGGATGCGCTCACCGCGATCGTCGAGCGCTGGCCGGTCGAGCGCGTTTCTGCTGCGCTCGCCGCAACGGATGCCGGGCCCCTCGAGAGCGACGAACTCGCCAAGGCGCTGGAGCGCTGGACTCCACGCCTCGAATCCAGCACGGTGCTGATTTCTCTCAAGCAGGCCGCGAGGTATGCCGTGCGTCTTCTCGTTCCTGGCGATCCCGCTTGGCCTGCCGGGCTCGCCGATCTCGGAGATCATGCGCCGCTGGCGTTGTGGCTTCGTGGGAATGAGTCGACCCTCGCCACCGCCGGCCGCTCAATAGCGCTGGTCGGTGCACGCGCTGCCACCGGATACGGCGAGCACGTGGCCATGGAGGCATCCGCTGGCTTGGTCGACCGTGGGTACACGATTGTCTCCGGCGCGGCCTACGGCATCGACGGAATGGCACACCGAGCCGCACTGGCTAGTTCGGGCCAGACCATCGCCTTTCTTGCCGGAGGTGTAGACCGCTTCTACCCGAGTGGACACGAGGCGCTCCTCACGAGGATCGTAGAAGTCGGAGCGGTGGTTTCTGAACTGCCCTGCGGCCAACCACCCACCAAATGGAGATTTTTGCAACGAAACCGGTTAATCGCGGCAGCCAGCACGGCAACAGTCGTGCTGGAGGCTGGATGGCGCTCCGGTTCGCTCAACACGGCAGGCCACGCCGCCGCACTGGGTAGGCCCCTCGGCGCAGTACCAGGGCCCATCACCTCCGCTGCGTCGGCAGGATGTCATCGGCTGATCCGTGACTTCGATGCCCGATGCGTGACCAACCCTGACGAGATGGCGGAACTTGCACCGCTCGATGACGCGATGCTGCACGTTCCCGAGGGAGAAGCAGCTGGCGAGCGCAACAACACTGGGAATCGTGACTCACAACAGACGCGGGTACTCGACGCGCTTGCCCCACGCGCCGCACGCGGTGTTGAAGAAGTTGCGCGGCGTGCGGGACTGTCAGTCTCCGAGGTGCAGGGTGTTCTTGGTGTCTTGGAGCTCGAAGGTACTGCGGTAGAGCGGGATGGCGGCTGGGTAGTGGTGAGACGGTGAGGTTCGATTCGGAGTTACGGCGCAGAACGGCATAAGGAGCTACTTCACTTCGTCGTCGAACCGGATGCGCGCCTTGGTAACGGCCTGGGCGTGCGTGGTGGTCCAGTCCAGAAGGGCGTCAATCGGTGCGCGAAGGGTCTTCCCCAGAGGGGTGATGCGGTATTCAATTGCTATGGGGCGGGTATGGATGATGCGTCGTTCCAGAATCCCGTTGCGCTCCGAGCGACGCAGTGTTGCGGTGAGCGACTTCTGGGTAACGGTGGGAATCGCGCGCCGTAATTCGTTGAAGCGCATGGGGCGCTCGCACAGTTGTTCGAGTACGGGCACCGACCACGTGTCCAGTAATTGATTGAGTAGTTGTCGTTGATCTTCAGCGAGAAGTGAGCCGTGACGTACCTGATCGGCGGTATCTATGACGCTACCTGCTTTCGTTGAAGTGCCTTCCAGAGACGTGGTATCAATAGGCTACCGGCTTCAAGGAGTACTCGTCGTGCCGGGCCCAAGAAGGAGTTGCCATGAGTGTCGAACTGTTCTCTCCGGCTGGTCTAGCCCAGCCGGCGCCGTATCACCACGTTGCGGTTGCGACCGGGTCTCGTCACGTCCACGTCGCAGGACAGGTCGGTGGCAGCATTGTGGGCGATCAGCCTGAGCCGGGTGAGCTGGCCGAACAGGTCGCCGGTGCCTTGCGCAATACGGCGATTGCCCTGGGAGGTGCTGGCGCGACCTTCGCTGATGTCGTGCGGTTGACCTTCTACGTCACACGCTGGAGCGAGGAGAAGATGGGCGAGCTGCTCGCTGGAGTGGAGAGCGTGCGGGGGGAGTTGGGAATACCGATGCCACTGCCGCCTGCTTCGTTGATCGGCGTGGAGACCCTCTACGAGCCCGGCGCACTTGTTGAGATCGAGGCCACTGCAATCACGGACTGATTCCGAACCAGACTCGCGAGCCTCTAATCCATCACATCCACTCGCGGAGCCCGACGATAGAGGTGTGCACCTGCAACGAGCGATCGAAGACTTCACGGTCTATCTCGATGCCGAGCGCGGATTCAGCGGCAACACCATCCGGTCTTATCGCGCCGATCTCACCAGCCTGCACGAGTACGCGGATACCAATGGCGTCACCGAAGCGGGGGAGCTTTCTCTAGAGCTGCTGCGCGACTGGGTTTGGTCCGGCTCCCAGGCGGGGCTCGCCAAGTCCACCCTGGCCAGGCGTTCCGCTGCGGCGCGCGGCCTCACTGCCTGGCTTACACGCGAGGGGGAACTGCAGACGGATGTCGCAGTCAGGCTCAAAGCGCCAAAAGTCGACCACCACCTGCCCCGAGTTCTCAGCCGCACCCAGATCGACGGAATCCTCGACGGCCTCGCCAGCAGAGTGCATCCGCTAGGCGATGCAGCGCACGACGCGGCACACGCCGCAGCCCTGCGTGACCTCGCAATCATCGAACTGCTTTACGCTTCAGCGCTGCGGGTGAGTGAACTCACCGGCCTTGACCTCGCCAGTGTGGATCTCGGCAGGCTCACCGTGCGGGTACTAGGCAAGGGTTCCAAGG
>JBDTIM010000148.1:0-8971 GCA_039936355.1 Lacisediminihabitans sp.
GGCGATGGGCGAGCCTGACGCTGACTTCGATTCACTCCTGTCAGAGATGGGCACGCTGCAGGAAGAGATCGACGCGGCAGACGCGTGGGACCTTGACTCCCAACTCGAACAGGCAATGGATGCGTTGCGCACGCCGCCGGGGGACGCTATGGTTTCTAACCTCTCCGGTGGTGAAAAGCGCCGGGTAGCCCTCACCAAGCTTTTGTTGCAGAAGCCGGACCTGTTGCTGCTCGACGAGCCGACCAACCACCTCGATGCGGAAAGCGTGCAATGGCTCGAGCAGCATCTCGCCCAGTATCACGGTGCCGTACTCGCCGTCACTCACGACAGGTATTTCCTGGACCATGTCGCCGAATGGATTGCAGAGGTCGACCGCGGCCACCTCTACCCCTACGAGGGCAACTATTCCACCTATCTTGAGAAGAAGGGTGCGCGCCTAGAGGTGCAGGGAAAGAAGGATGCGAAACTCGCCAAGCGCCTGGCATCCGAACTCGAGTGGGTGCGCAGCAACGCCAAGGGCCGGCAGGTCAAGTCGAAGGCGCGACTCGCTCGCTACGAGGAGATGGCCACCGAGGCGGAGAAGACCAGAAAACTCGACTTCGAAGAACTCGTCATCCCGGTGGGACCGCGTCTCGGCGCACAGGTCATCGACGCCAAGAACCTGAAAAAGGGCTTCGGCGACAGGGTGCTTATCGACGGACTCAGCTTCAGTCTGCCGCGCAACGGAATTGTCGGCGTGATCGGACCGAACGGTGTGGGCAAGACGACGCTGTTCAAGACCATCGTCGGTCTCGAGCCGTTGGACTCCGGGGAGTTGAAGATCGGCGACACCGTGCAAATTTCCTACGTTGACCAGGATCGCAGCGGCATCGACCCCAACAAAACTCTGTGGGAGGTCGTCTCCGACGGCCAGGATTTCATCCAGGTTGGCAGGACCGAGATCCCCTCCCGCGGCTACGTCTCGCAGTTCGGCTTCAAGGGGCCAGACCAGCAGAAGAAGGCAGGTGTGCTCTCCGGTGGTGAGAGAAACAGGCTCAATCTCGCCCTCACCCTCAAGCAGGGTGGCAATCTATTGCTGCTTGATGAGCCAACCAACGACCTGGACGTCGAAACCCTCGGCAGTCTCGAAAACGCCCTGCTCGAGTTTCCCGGCTGTGCCGTGGTGATCACTCACGATCGGTGGTTCCTCGATCGGATCGCCACACACATCCTCGCCTATGAGGGGACGCAAGAGAACCCGGCCAACTGGTACTGGTTTGAGGGCAACTTCGAGGCATACGAAGAAAACAAGCTGGAGAGGCTCGGTCCGGACGCTGCCAAGCCGCATCGTTCTACCTACCGCAAACTCACGAGGGACTAACCCGCGGATGACGCGCCTCAATCTCGCAATTCCGTTGCGCTGGTCTGACTTCGACGCCTACGCGCACGTCAACAACGCGGAAATGCTGCGGCTTCTCGAAGAGGCCCGCATCCAGGCGTTCTGGCGTCCGGACGCGGGGGATGAGCCAACGCTGGCGACCGCCGTGCTCGATTCCCGCCCGGGAGCGGAGTTCATCACGCTCATCGCGCGCCAGGAAATTGAGTACCTGGCGCCGATCCCGTACATGCGGGCCCCCATCGACATCGAGATGTGGATCGGCAGGATCGGCGGTGCCAGCCTAGAGATCTGTTACGAGTTGTTTTCGCCGATAGGGGTAGTGCCGCGCACCCTGTTCACGAGGGCCGCCACAACGCTCGTCATGGTGAAGGCTGCGAACGGATCACCGCAGCGGATCACCGACGAGCTTCGCACGATCTGGGCACCCTACGTCGAAGAGCCGGTCAAATTCACCAAGCGCGGCTAACGCTCGAGTTTTCGCACACACGGCCAAGCCCGAGACAGGTCAGCCGGTGACGACCGAGCTACCTGACACCGTCACTGCGACTTTGGCAAGCGCATTGACTGCCGGGCCGTGGGTCACTTTGCCTGTTGCTGCAGCATAGGTGGATCCGTGACACGGGCACTCGAAGTCAGCGGCCGCCGCATCCACAGTGCAGCCCTGGTGTGTGCAGATCGCGCTGAAGCAGACCACCTTCCCTTCCGTGGGCTGGGCAAGCAGCAACGGCTTACCGTCAACGAGCGCGGCGAGCGTGCCCCCGACAGGGATGTCGGCGAGGGAAGCCACCGGGATGTTCTTCGCGAATTGCGGTCCGTTGCCGGCTCTGCCAGCATCCGCTCCGCTCGAACTGCAAGCGGTGAGAGCAACCGTCCCGACCCCGAGGATGGTTGCCCCGCCCAGCGAGATAGCGGCGCGGCGTGAGAGTGGGGAAAGCGAGTTCATGACGATCCTTGCGATTGTGGCGGGTGCGCGCGACGTGAGAATCGCACCATTCACCCTATCTACGACAGCTGAAAGGTTCGTTCCACCGTGTGCCGTCGTTTCTCGCTCCGCACCTAGTGCCGCGTGCGTACAGCGTTACGCCTGACCGTGGTTGGCGCGCGACCTCCGTGAGAGCGAGTCGATGGTGACGGCGAGCAACAGCACGGCACCGGTGATCATGAATCGGATGGACGAACTCAGGCTGAGCAGCGTCAGACCGCTGGCGATCGACTGGATGACGACGATGCCAAGCAGCGCGGACCATGCATTGCCACGACCACCGAAAAGGCTCGTTCCGCCGATAACCGCCGCGGCAATTGCCACGAGGTTCGTGTCGCCACCGCCACTGCTCACACTCGATGAAGCCAGTCTTGCCGCCGCGAGAATGCCGCCTAAGGCAGCAAATGATGCCCCGAGAACAAACACCGAGATGAAGACGCGGTTGACGTTGATACCGGCACGTCTGGCAGCCTCGACATTGCCGCCGATCGCATAGACGGAGCGCCCCCATTTCGTCCGCGTGAGTGCGTAGTTGGTGATCACGACCAAAGCGACGAAGAGCACGAACATCATGCCAACACCCCGGTTGGTGTTGAGATACCAGACGGCGACGCCCAACAGAGCGAGCAGCAGGCCGCTGCGGATCAGGATTTCCGTGAGCGAGGTCGCGGAGAGCCCGGCCGCGCGCCTTTGACGAGCAACGAAGTAGGCGGAGCCGCCATAGAGCACAGCGGAGACGACGATCAGCGCGTATGCCACAACCGGAGGTAAGAACATTTGCTGAGCGAACTCGACAATCCAGGAACTGAAGGGGATGTTGATCGATCCGTTTGTGCCCAGGATCAAAAGCTGTAGGCCGAGGAACCCCATCAGACCAGCGAGCGTGATGACGAAGCTCGGAACACCGAAACGCGTGTAAATGAATCCGTAGATTAACCCGACAATGGCACCGGCCAGGATCGCTGCGACCAGTGATATCCAGAGCGGCCACGTATGCAGCACGAATCCGAAGGCGAGTACGGCGGCAGCCAATCCGCTGATGGACCCGATGGACAGGTCGATCTGGGCGACAAGGAGCACCAGCACGACCCCGATCGCTATGGTGCCAACCGCTGCGCATTCCAGAGCGAGGTTGGCCAGGTTTGCCGCCGAGAGGAAGAACGGATTCAGCACCTGGAATACCGCCCAAATGATGACGAGACCGATCACGACAGGGAGTGAACCGAGGTCTCCTCCGCTAACGCGGCGACGGAACGCCGACCAGGCACCGCGGAGTCCGCGCTCCTGGCGAATCAGTCGCTCGTCCTGACGGTCGAGCGCGACGGTGGATGGATCCGTAGTCGGGATGCTCATGGCCTTTTCTCCTCATGAGTGTGGCTTGCCGCCGCTCGTCTGGTTACTTCGTTGTCCGTCGCGCCGGTGATGGCGGCGATGATGTCTTCGTATGTCACGTCGGCTGTAGCAAACACCCCGTTGTTGCGTCCGAGTCTCAATACGGCAACGCGAGTGGCAACGGCCTGCACGTCGGCCATGTTGTGGCTGATCAGGATGACACCCAGTCCGCGGTCCCGCAATCGCTCGACGAGGTTCAACACTTCCGCGGTTTGCGCAACACCGAGTGCAGCCGTCGGCTCGTCGAGAATGACAATGGTGGGGTCGCCGATCAGGGATCGCGCAATCGCTACGGTCTGACGCTGTCCGCCGGAGAGGGAGGCCACGGCGGTTCGTACCGACGGGATTTTGGCCGAGAGCTGGTGCAGCAGATTCCACGATCGCTGCTCCATCTCTACCTCGTTGAGGGCGTAATTCCCGATCTCGTTTCCTAGGAAGAGGTTCGAGACGACATCGAGGTTGTCGCACAGTGAAAGGTCTTGGTACACGGTTGCAATACCGAGTTCGCGAGAGGCAGCCGGGCTGCCAATGGTTACGACTTTGTTCCGGTAAGTGATGGTCCCGTTGTCCGGTGGATGCACGCCGGCGAGGATCTTCACGAGCGTCGACTTACCAGCCCCGTTGTCCCCGACGATTGCGAGCACTTCTCCGGGGAAGACGTCGAGTTCGATATTGGTCAACGCTTGTACGGCGCCAAAAGCCTTGTTGATCCCTCGGAGCGAGAGCAGTGCTCCGCCGCGTTCCTGCTTCCCTGCCGGGAGGGTGGATGTGATGGTCACCGTTGACTTCCTCTATCTAATGCTGGGGTTTAAAGCGAACAAGCGCCGACCAGGACTCCTGAGTAAGCGAGCCCCGGCCAGCGTTGTTGCTACTTGATTCCTGCGGCGTCACACGCCGCGGCGTAGTTTGCGGTGCAGATGTCAGACACCTTGTAGAACTGATCCTTGATGATCGTGTCCATGATGTTCTTCACGGTCACAGCCACTGGCTGGTTGAGGAACGTCGGGATGCCGTTGATTGTTGCGGTGGCCGTCGGCTTCTTTCCGTTGACCAGATCCCACGCCGTTTGGGCGGCCTGATCTGCTTCTGTCTTGAACGGGTTGTACACAGTCATGTACTGGTCGCCCGCAACTACCGCCTGAAGACCAGCGAGTGATGCGTCGAGTCCGGTGACAGGAGGCATCGTCTTGATGCCAGCCGCCTTCATTGACGCTATGGCAGCGCCTCCGTTGCCGTCATTCGCCGAGTACACGCCGACGATCGCCCCTGCTGCACCAAACTTGGTCAATTGGCCGGCAACCCACGTCTGGGCTTCTGCTGGATCCCAGGTGGCGACTTGCGCCAAGACTTTGTATCCGCTGGCGTCAATGATCTTGTTTGAGCCGAGCTTGATGTTGGCCGCGTTAGCGTCAGTCTCGGCCCCGTCGATCTTCAGGATGCCGCCGTCGCCAGGAGCGACATTGAGCTCCTTGAGGCGATTCACCAGCGCCGTGGCCTGAAGCTCACCTACCTTCTCGTAGTCATTGGTAATCGCGAAGGAGACGTCCGGGCTCTTTATCGCTCGGTCGTAGGTAACGACAGGCACGTTCTGCGCCTTGGCGGCGGCGACGATGCTTGCAGCAGCGACCCCGTCGTACGGGTCGACGACGAGAACCTTGACACCCTGCGTGAGCATGGACTGCGCCTGCTGGAGCTGCTTGGACGCATCAGAAGAAGCGTTTGCGTAAAGCAGATCGCAGTTTGGGCACAACTCCTTGAGCTTGTCAGTGAAGTATGGCCTGTCTTTTTCTTCGTAGCGCAATGTCGTGACCTCAGGGAGCAACAGTCCGATCTTTGCGTGGGAGACATCGCTGCTCGAGGACCCTCCATCATTTGTGCTCGAGGGTGTGGCGGAACAGGCCGTCATCACTCCTCCTGCGAGCAGAAGACTGGCGGCGATGCCAATCGTTCGTGCAGTTATGGTTTTCATTGCAGTGACCTCCATCGAATCCAAGGGAACGAGAGGAGTTGCGAGGCGATAACTTACCATCGCGCTGACATGGTGGCTTGTTACCGCTGCGCGCTCTCGATTGATCGAAAGATATCCGTTCCTGAACCCTCCGATCAATAGCGAGGCGAAAATTGTATTCGCTAGTTGCTAACGCTGCGGGGTGGTCTGCTACGCGAGTTGCCGTGAGATGTCGGATGCGGTTGCTCGCAATGCGGCAAGGAGTCTCGGCAACGTTGGCTTGTCGAGCCGCTTCGTTGGCCCCGCAATGGCCAGTGCCGCCTGCACAGAGTGTGCGGAACCGAAGATGGGAACGGCAACACTGGCGAGCCCGATCTCCTGTTCTTGCCAGCACGTCGCATAGCCGTGCTCGCGTATTCTGCCGAGCTCCATCCTGAGGCCATTCGCGTCAGTGATGGTCAGGGAGGTCGTTGGGGCAAGACTCTCCTTCGCCACCCTGTTGATATACCTCGAGTTCTGGTACGCGAGAAGAACCTTGCCCGAAGCATTGGTATGCAACGGCGACCGCCTGCCGATGTTGGCGACCATCGAGAACGGTTCGCCAGCCTGGCCTCGATCCAGATAAAGCACCGAGCTGTTGTCAAGGATGCCGAGAAGCACGGCTTCTCCGGTGAGCTCCGCCAGGCGATCAAGATGCATTCTCGCGACCTTCGTCACCTCAAGCGAACGTGCGACAGAGCTACCGAGTTCGTAGAGCCCCCATCCGAGCTGGTAACGAGAATTACTGTCTCGTACGACGAACCCAGAAAGCTCGAGTGTCTTAAGCAGGGTGTGGGTGGCAGGTTTGCTTAAGCCCACCTTGCGCGCCAGATCGCTGAGGGTCGAAGGCCCTCCCATGCGGTGGAGTGCCTTGAGAAGCGCTGATGCATGCACAACAGAGCGCACGAGTCGTGGTTGCTTGGTGACGCTTCCAGACGCGGGTGAAATCATGATGATTCTCCTCAGAGCGGGACAACACTGTCGTGGATTCATATTAGCAATCAACGAATACTATTTTCCAGCAGCTATTGATCACGGAGATTACAAAAGGATATCTTTCGGGATTGGAGGCGTGGACAGATCGTGTCACGTCACCCCTACGAAGGCGTGCGAGAGATATGACACTGGACAGCAGGCGTGAACTGGATGCCGAGCGGGTTCTGGCGGGCGCCCAGCACCAGGTCTGGAACCTCATCACGCAGCATCCCGGGCAAATGCCCACCTTTACCGAGGGTGGTCGTTGGTATTTTGACGATGACTCCTGGGCGCCGACCTGGACCAGTGGCTTTCTCGCCGGACTGGTTTGGATCTTTGCCGATCTGACGGGAGACGTGGAGTGGCGCAAGCAGGCGGAGAAATATTGTCGTCTGTTGGAGCCACGAAAGCTCGACAAGGGAACTCACGATATTGGTTTTCTTTTCACTCCCAGTTGGGGTAGATGGCATGCTCTTGACCCGAGCGAGGAGACCAGTGCGGTGCTTATTCAGGCTGGACGCACGATGGCCGAGCGATTCAACACCGCCGGGAAATACCTGCGCACCTGGGTCGACGCAGGGAGCACGTTCATCGACGTCATGATGAACATTGGAATCATCTATCAGGCCGCGGCGCTCTCAGGTGACCAGCGGCTTGCAGACATTGCCACCGCTCACGCCATGACCTCTCGCCGCTACCTGGTGCGCGGCGATTCCAGCACGGCGCACGAAGGATGGTTCGATCCGGAATCCGGGGAGTTTTTGCGGGCAGCCACCCACCAGGGTTACCGTTCAGATTCAACCTGGGTGCGCGGTCAAGCCTGGGCGATCTATGGATTCGGAACCGCCTTCCAGTGGACGGGCGACGAGAAATTTTTGCACACAGCTCGCCGCTGCGCCGAGTTGTACATCGCCGAAGTGGGCGATCGATTTGTCGGCCCCAACGATTGGCGGGATCCAAGCCCCGAATTTCCCTACGAGGCGTCCGGTGCGAGCATAACCGCGTCGGCCATGCTCCAACTCTCGGAACTGCTCGGAGAAGAGGGCGCGGTGTATCGGGACTATGCGTGCGGCATTCTCGCCAGGCTGAGTGAGCCGGAGTTCCTTGGCTCGAGTGAAAAGGGCTGGGAAGGCATCATCAAGCACTCGACTTATCACCGAGTCAACGGCATCGGAGTCGATGAAAGCGTGATGTGGGGCGACTACTACTTCGTCGAGGCGTTGCATCGCCTCGTCGCTACGCGCGGCACAGCGTCGGCCATCACCAGTTCACGAGACGTGAAGGTCACTGGTCCGTGAAACTCGTCGCCATCGACCTCGATGGGACGCTGCTCACGTCGGCCCATGAGGTGAGCCCGGCGACGATCGAAGCGGTTGCGGAGACTCGAGCGGCGGGTGTGGAGGTTGTGCTGGCTTCATCCAGAGGGATCGGCTCGATGAGGCCCATTCTGGGAAAGCTGCAGCTTTTTAGCCCAGCTGAGTTCATCTCGGCCCAGGGGGCGCTCACAGGCAGTCTGGATCGCACCGGCGTGCTGCGGATATCTGCGATATCCAGTATCCCTCTGGCTCTCGCGCGTCAGGTCGTCGCCCTCACGGAGGGCGCGGATATTCAGATCGGCTGGTACCGCGGACTCGACTGGTTTGTACCGGCTCTGAACGCTATGGTCGAGCACGAGGCCGCGACGGTTCGCCAGCGTCCCACCGTGCGAAACCTGTTCGAAATCACGCTGGCGCCGGAGAAGCTTCTGCTCGTGAGCACACCTGACCGAGTCGGCGACCTCCAGTCGCTTGCGAAGAGCCTCCCGGATGGACTCGCGGCCCAGTTCTCGCACTCGAATTATCTCGAGGTCACCCGAGAAGGCGTGGACAAGGGTGCTGCGCTCAGCAGAATCTGCGAAGCGCGGCGCATCGCACCCGTCGACGTAGTCGCCATAGGCGATGGGTTCAATGATCTCGGCCTGTTTGCGTTCGCGGGGGTCAGCGTCGCGATGGCGAACGCGCCCGAGGCGGTGCGAGCCGCGGCGACCATGGTCACCGGTAGCAATGACGAGGACGGGGTCGCGTCCGCGCTCAGAATGCTGGCACGCGTTTAAGACTTCCTGGCGGCGGCGTTCGGCACGGGAGCCACGGCACCCAGTTTTGCAGAGATCTCCTGCGCCTCTTCTCGCAGCCGCTTCACCAGGTGGGGGACGGATTTCTTACTTACCCGCTCGGCGGGTCCGGCGATGGCCATCGCCGCGCATACCCGGCCGGTGTAG
>JBDTIM010000149.1:0-11142 GCA_039936355.1 Lacisediminihabitans sp.
CGAGCCCCGAGCCGCCGGTGTGACGCGATCGGGCCTGGTCGACGCGGTAGAACCGTTCGAAGATCCGCTCAAGATCTTCCTCCGGAATGCCCGCACCCTGGTCGGTGACGGCTATCTCGACGATCGCACCGTGAGAAACCACACCGATACCGACCCGCGAGTGCTTCGGCGAATAGTGGATGGCGTTGGTGATCAGATTGTGCAGGGCGACGACGAGCAGCGGTTCGTCTCCATACACCTCGACGCCGGCGTCGCCGCCACTGACCAACCGCACCTTGCGAGCATCGGCCGAGACGCGAGCCTGATCGATCGCCTGGGCGACCAGGTGGTCGATCTGGACAATTTCAGGCTTAGTGAGAGCATCTGCCGCCTGCAGTCGAGACAGCTCGATGATCTCCTGCGTGATGCGGGCCAGCCGCTCCGACTCCTTGGTCAGTCGTTTCGCGAAGCGGCGTACCTGATCCGGTTCATTTGATGCCGCCTGCAGCGCCTCCGCGAGGAGTCCGACCGCGCCAATGGGGGTCTTCAACTCGTGGCTGATGTTCGCCACGAAGTCTCGGCGCACCGCATCAAGCCGATAGGACTCCGTGCGATCCTCGGCAAGCAAGAGGACGTGGCGGGCTCCGAGCCTTGCCGCCCGCACAAACAGATGGATGTTGGCGTCGCCGAACGGGCCGCGCGCCAGCTCAACCTCCTCAGTGACGGGTTCCCCGCTCCGGCGCACGATATCGGCCAGATTCACCAGCTCCGGGTGCACGAGGGTCTGGCCGGAGACCAGTCCGAATGCGAGGGCGCCCGCCGACGCCTTCACTACGTTGTTCGACGGGTCGAGTACGACTCCGGCGGACTCGAGAGCCTCGATTACGTCATCGACACCATCCGGGACGGCCGTGCTCACGACATCCGCTGCCCGCTGTCCGCTGCGAGCGGCCGCAATGATCACATACGCGACGCCGGCGCCGGCGAAAGCCCCGACGACAAGCGCAATCGGCACCAGCCACGCGGAGTCCATAGCGACTAGATTAGTTACAACTTGAGGCTCAACACGCTGACCGCCACGGATAGTGACTCGGCTTTGACTGTTGTTCAGATGAGAATCACCTGCCGTTAACCTTCGCAGGGCAGCATCGGCTGAGCATGACGGCAGGAGACTGTGCGGCCGTCAGTCGTGGGAAATCGAGAGGGGCGTTGCCATGCGCGAGGTATTCCAGCAAGAGCTGCGCGAGGTGCAGGATCGTCTGGTCGAGATCTCCGGACTCGTCGCCGTATCCATTGAGAACGCGACCAGGGCCTTCAACGAGTCGAACGTCTCGCTAGCGGAGACCGTGATCGCCGATGACGACAAGATCGACGAACTCACTGTCAGCCTCGATGAGCTGGCCATCAACATTCTCGCCAGGCAGCAGCCGGTAGCCCGCGACCTCCGCATCGTCGTGAGCGCTCTGCGAATCTCCGCATCGCTAGAGCGGATGGGGGACATGGCAGAACACATTGCCCAGCTGGCCCGTTACCGCTTCCCGGAGAAGGTCGTTCCGAAGGGTCTCCGCGGCACGTTTAAGGAGCTGGGCGCGCTGGATGTCGAGATTGCGAACAAGCTAACGGAACTACTAAAAACTGAGGAAGTCCGACTTGCGGAAGAGATCCGTAACGACGACGACAGGATCGATGCGCTGCACCTCAGCGTGTTCGACAAGGTGCTCGGCGAGACTTGGAAGGGAGCGGCCGTCGACACTGTGGATGCCACCCTCGCCTCCCGTTACCACGAGCGTTTCGCAGACCACGCCGTCTCCATCGCCAAGAAGGTACAGTACCTCGCTACCGGTGATTGGATCCCGACCGACGACTGACCCTACTTTTTACCCTGGGCAGCTACCGCGGCCGCACCAGCCGCTGCCGCCTCGGGGTCGAGGTATGCGCCGGGCTTCACCGGCATGAAGTCGTCGCCGAGCTCGTAAACGAGCGGAATGCCGGTCGGAATGTTGAGTTCGGCGATGGCGGAGTCCGAAATGCCGTCGAGATGCTTGACCAGAGCCCGCAGGGAATTGCCGTGCGCTGTGACGAGCACGGTCTTACCAGCGGCGAGGTCAATCGTGATATCGGACTGCCAGTACGGCAGCATCCGCTCGACAACATCCTTAAGGCATTCGGTACGTGGCAGTGCCGCACCTAGCCCGCCATAGCGCGGGTCTCTCGCCTGGCTGAACTCGCTGTCGTCGTCGAGCGGCGGCGGCGGAACGTCATAGGAGCGGCGCCACGTCTGGAACTGCTCTGGCCCGAACTCCGCGAGGGTCTGCGCCTTGTCCTTGCCCTGCAGCGCGCCGTAGTGGCGCTCGTTGAGGCGCCAGCTTCGCTTCACGTCGATCCAGTCGCGGTCGGCGACCTCCAGTGCGATGTTTGCGGTGTGGATGGCACGCTTGAGCACGCTTGTGTACTGGATATCGGGCAGGATGCCGGACTCCTTGAGCAACGCTCCCGCCCGCTTCGCCTCGGTGCGGCCCTGATCGCTCAGTTCGACATCAACCCAGCCGGTGAACAGGTTCTTTTGGTTCCAGTCGGATTGGCCGTGGCGGAGAAGAACGAGGGTGAAAGTCATGCGACCAGTTTATCCGGGAGGCAGGTACGCGCGTCGCGTGGTGCTACCGGCACGCGTGGTGCCACTCGTTCGCTTCGCTAATTCGGCCGCAAAATGCTCCTCCCCTGCATGCGAATTAACTAAATGTTCCGCTGTTCAAACAGCACCCCTAACTGGCGGCTCTGGATGATGCACCGGGAACGCCGTTGTCAATCTCCGCGGCCACGCGAGCGAGAACCGCGCGGCAGGCAAGGATCGCCGGACGATTGCGTGCCGCGCGACGGGCAGAGGTGAAGATGCTGCGGTGCGGGTCGTCATCCAGATCCACGAGTCCGACTGTGGGGGTGCGGCCGACCCAGACCAGGTCCGGCAGGATTGCTACCGCGTTGCCGGAGGCGATGAGTTGGATGTGGGTCTGCAGATCCGGAGTCTCGAAGCGAACGTCCGGCTCAAAGCCCGCCCTGCGACAGGCCTGCTCCGACCAGTGCCGTGACGCGGTCCCGCGCGGCTCCATGACCCACGGCATCCGCTCCGCATCGGCTATCGATCGGATGCCCTGGCCTGGCGTCGCGGGGGGAACGGCGAGCCGGAGCGCATCCGACACCAGTTCCTCGCGGTCAAGCTCCGCAAGCCGCGGTGCCGCATGCCCCGGATACTGCTCGGCGATCACGAGGTCGAAGTCCCTGGTCCACGTCTCAAACAGTGCGGACTCTGGCTCGCGCTGGGTTACCTCCACACGAAGGTCTGGATACTCCCGCCCAAAGACACTGAGCGCGGCTGGGAGCAACGCAAGCACGGCTGACTGGAATACGGCCAGACGCACTGTCCCCGAGACGAGCGAGAGAGACGCCGCCATGTCTGCCTCCGCCAGTTCCAGCTGGTTGAGGATGCCGGTCGTGTGCTCCACGAGAATCTCC
Source organism: Lacisediminihabitans sp. (assembly GCA_039936355.1). GTDB lineage: Bacteria > Actinomycetota > Actinomycetes > Actinomycetales > Microbacteriaceae > Parafrigoribacterium_A. The sequence goes on from JBDTIM010000149.1 coordinate 3,490, forward strand.
GCCTGTGGGGTCAGCCGTAGCCGCCGACCCGTCTTGCGCAACAGCTCGACCCCGACTTCTTTCTCAAGAAGACTCAGCTGTTGAGATACCGAGGAGGGGCTATAACTCAGGGCGGCGGCCACCTCGGCGAGGGTCCCGCGGATCTGTAATTCCCTGAGCAGTCGAAGCCGTCGCACATCGAGCATCATCACTCCAAACCATTAGCAAATCCAATGGATAACCATCATAGATGTTCAATTTATCTAATGGCTAGTGAGGCCCATACTGTGAATAAGACCATCATCTCCCCGAAAGGGTCGTACTGCCATGTCTGCCTCCGATGCCACTACTGTCAACACCGCTTTCACCGTTCTCGCGGATGAGGCAGTCACGCTCGCAACCCGGTTCGTCAAGGAGGGAGCGAAGGCTCCAACCAACCCAGCCGCGGAGCGACTTGCCGGGGTCTTAAAGGACCCTAACGGGCTCGAGTTCACGATCGGATTCGTCGATCTGGTCGTGCGGCCGGAGGATCTGTGGGTCGCAGGCAGGAACCTGCGCCTCGTCGCGCAGAAGACCCCGCGCTTCCTCCCCTGGTACATGCGCTTTGCAATCCACCTTGGCGGCCTGTTTGGTCCGATCTTGCCCGGCCTCGTCATCCCCATCGCGCGCAGGGTATTGCGCAGCATGGTTGGCCACCTCATCGTGGACGCGACACCGGCCAAACTTGGGCCCGCGATTACGAAGCTCCGCTCCGGTGGGGCGAGACTTAACCTCAACCTCCTCGGTGAGGCCGTTCTTGGCGAGGCCGAGGCCGCTCGCAGGCTCAAGGGGACCCACGCGCTGCTCGCTCGCGCTGATGTCGACTACGTTTCGATCAAAGTGTCGTCGGTGGTCAGTCAGCTGTCCATGTGGGCCTTCGATGAGGCAGTCGAAGAGATCGCGCACCGCCTGACGCCGCTGTTCGAACTGGCCGCGGCATCCCCCACCCCCAAGTTCATCAACCTGGACATGGAGGAGTACAAGGACCTTGACCTCACTATCACGGCATTCCAGCGCATCCTTGACCAGCCGCACCTGATCGCGCTTGAGGCGGGTATCGTGCTGCAGGCATACCTGCCGGATGCCGTGGGAGCGATCGAGAGGCTCACCGAGTGGTCGACCGAGCGCGTCGCACAGGGCGGTGCTCCGATCAAAGTGCGCCTGGTCAAGGGTGCCAACCTCGCGATGGAGCACGTGGATGCCGCCGTCCATGGCTGGCCTCTCGCCACATATTCGACCAAGCGTGAGACCGACACCAACTACCTGAGAGTGCTTGACTACGCTCTCACCCCAGAGCACACCGCCGCCGTTCGAATCGGCGTCGCGGGCCACAACCTATTCGACGTCGCCTTCGCCTGGCTCCTAGCCGGACAGCGCGGCGTGCAGGACCGAATCGAGTTCGAGATGCTTCTCGGGATGGCGACCGGTCAGGCCGATGAAATCAAGAAAGAGGTCGGCGGGCTGTTGCTGTACACCCCCGTGGTTCGACCAACCGAATTCTCCGTCGCCATCTCCTATTTGATCCGACGTCTGGAAGAGAACGCCAGCCAGGAAAACTTCATGTCTGCCGTGTTCGAACTGGATAGCGACCAGTCGCTGTTCGAGCGCGAACGCGACCGCTTCTTTGCCTCGGTGAACGCACTCGACACCGAGGCACCGAAGCCCAACCGACTGCAGGATCGCACGGCCGCAGTCGCTCCAGGCGAAGCATCCGCATTCCACAACGAGCCAGACACCGACCCAGCAATTTCTGCCAACCGCGCGTGGGGCCGTGCCGCCCTCGCTCGTTCCACGACCTCGGAACTCGGTGTTGCCGCTATCCACAACGCGACGATTTCGGATGCCGTAACCCTCGAGTCCACCATCCGGGCCGCAGCCCTAGCCGGTGCAGCCTGGGGCGCACTCTCCGCCGCCGAACGCGCGCACATCCTGCACCGCGCCGGCGAGGAACTCGCGGTCAGCCGTGCGGACCTCATCGAAGTCATGGCGAGCGAGGCAGGCAAGACGATCGCCGAGGGCGATCCAGAGGTCAGCGAAGCAATCGACTTCGCCCATTACTACGCAGAGCAGGCCAAAACGCTCGAGCACGTTGACGGGGCAAAGTTCACCCCGTTCGCCGTCACCGTGGTCACTCCACCGTGGAACTTCCCGGTCGCCATTCCGGCCGGATCAGTCTTGGCCGCGCTTGCGGCTGGCAGCGCCGTCATCATCAAACCCGCGTCACTGTCGAAACGCTCGGGCGCGGTCATGGTCGAGGCGTTGTGGCGGGCCGGCGTGCCGCGCGATGTGCTGACGCTCGTCCAACTCGGCGACCGGGATCTCGGGAAGCAGCTGATCTCGCATCCGTTGGTCGACCAGGTGATACTCACCGGTGGCTACGAGACGGCAGAGATGTTCCGATCCTGGCGTCCGGACCTTCGCCTGCATGCCGAGACCAGCGGCAAGAACACCATCATCGTGACCCCAAGCGCCGACTTTGACTTGGCGGCAGCGGATGTCGTGAAGTCCGCTTTCGGCCACGCTGGCCAGAAGTGCTCCGCCGCGAGCCTCGTGATCCTGGTCGGATCGGCCTCCAACTCCGCCCGCTTCCTCGGCCAGCTCGTTGACTCAACGTCGTCGCTGCGCGTCGGTTATCCCGACTCCCCGACAAGTCAAATGGGCCCGATCATAGAACCTGCGAAGGGTAAACTCCTGCGCGCACTCACCACCCTGAGTGATAACGAGCAGTGGCTGATCGAACCGAAACAGCTCGATGACAGCGGAAAACTCTGGTCGCCAGGAATTCGCACCGGCGTGCAGCCTGGCTCCGAATTCCACCTCACAGAGTATTTCGGACCCGTGCTCGGGGTAATGCATGCGAAGAGCCTCACGGAGGCGATCGCCTTCCAGCGCGCCATCGACTATGGACTCACCTCCGGACTGCACTCCCTGGACTCCGACGAGTTAGCCGAGTGGCTCGACGGAGTCGAAGCAGGCAACCTTTACGTCAACCGCGGCATCACTGGCGCGATCGTGCAGCGTCAGCCATTCGGCGGCTGGAAACGCTCCGCAGTCGGCGCAGGCACCAAAGCGGGCGGACCCAACTACCTGTTCGGACTCGGCCAGTGGACCGCGGATGACAACGCGCCGGAGCCAGCCGAGCACCGCATCGAACCGAAGGTTGGCGCGCTGCTCTCAGCCGCGAAGCCGGACCTCGACGAAACGCAGTGGGAATTCGTCAGGCGCTCTGCTCTTCGGGATGCCGCCGTCTGGGACAACGAGTTCGGAGTCGTCCGCGACCCGTCCGAAGTCGGTGTGGAGCGGAACCTGTTCCGCTACCTGCCAATGCCGGTCACCATCCGTCACTCCGCCGGAGCCTCGCTCGCGGAGCTCGTCCGAGTGCTCGCTGCGGCAACTCTCGCAGGGTCCGCGGTGTCGGTGAGCTCCGCCGTTTCCGTACCTTCCGGGCTCGGCTCTGTGCTCGCCTCATCGGGCATCGACGTCACGGTCGAGAGCGAGGTCGAGTGGATGCGCAGGGCGGCAAGCGGGAAGTTGGCGACCAGCCGCATCCGCCTGATCGGTGGCGACCGTACCGCCTTTTGTGAGGGGACAAACGGAAACCCAGACTTCGCGGTCTACGCGTCGCCGGTCACCTCTGCCGGTCGGATCGAACTGCTGCCATTCCTGCACGAGCAGGCGATCAGCATCACCGCTCACCGCTTTGGCAACCCCGACGACCTCTCGGTCGGCGTCATCTAGGAGTCGAACCCTGAGGGAGCCACCTCCCTGCACGACGGCGGGTCAAGCCCGGCGGGACCTCATCATCGGGCACATCGCGGATGAGGTCTCCCCAGGCTCGGCCCGCCATTTTGCGTCTAAAGAGCAGGTGCTAGGCGTCTTGGAAATCGACATTGCGACGGTTCTAGTTGTGTTTTTGCTGAGAGTCAGACCATTACGCCCGTGTGAGGTCTAATCTGCAACTGAATTCGTTCTTTTGGCAAGCTGCCAAAAGCGAAAGTGCTAGTTTCCCGCAATGCGTAAGTACGACGAAGTACGAGGAGATCGATATGACCCGAACCGCGCTCATCACAGAGCCCGAACCGCAGCATCAGCTTCAACCAGACGGTATTACCGCAGCTGGATCGGTCGTGATGGCTGTCGCAGGGAGCGCGCCCGCGTATTCGATTGCGGCGACGACTGCGACCCTCGTCGCTGCTGCCGGACTCGCAAGCCCGGCTGCGCTGTTGTGGTGTGGACTGCCCATGCTCGGTATCGCCTGGGCATTCGCATACCTCGGCCGGGCCGACGTCAACGCCGGTGCTGCGTACTCGTGGGTTGGTCGGGCGCTGCATCCCATCCTCGGCTTTCTCTCCGGATGGGCGCTGGTCGTCTCGGCAACCATTTTCATGGTCGCGGGTGCACTGCCCGCCGGTGCAATGACGGTGGCGTTATTCAGCCCCAAGAACACTGGGAACGTGCTGCTCGTGACGGCGATCGGCGCTGTCTGGTTCCTCATAATGGCGACCTGCGTCCTCATCGGGGTGAGGATTACCGCTCGCGCCCAATGGATTATGTCGTCGATCGAGGTCGCGATTCTCGTGGTATTCGCGCTGGTCGCTATCGTGCACGCCGCAACCGGTCACCACGCTGGTCCCGCATTCTCTTGGGACTGGTTCGGATTCAGCCACTTCACCGGCATGGGTGCCTTTGTTGCATCTGCTCTCATCGCTGCTTTCTATTACTGGGGCTGGGACGTCAGCTCTAACCTCAACGAGGAGACTCATAACGGTCACAAGAGCTCAGGGATCGGCGGAATCATCGGCGTCGTCATCGTCTTCCTACTCTTCGAAGTGTTCACCATCGCAATTCAGGTGATTCTGCCCGCCAAGGCAATCCAGGACAACAGCGGCAACGTCCTCGGAGTGCTCGGCGACGACATCTGGCCGGGGATCGGTGGAAAACTCCTGATCGTGGCCGTCATGCTCTCGACCATCGCGACTCTCGAAACCACGCTCATCCAGGTCACACGCACACTCTTCTCGATGGGCCGGGATCACACCCTCCCATCAGCCTTCGGCCACTCTCACCCGAAGTGGCGCACCCCGGCCTTCGCGACCATCGTCGTCGCGGGCGTGTCCGTAGTACTCTTCATCGGCTCGAACTTCCTGGGCAGCGTCGGGCAGATCCTGGGCGACGCAATCAGCTCCATCGGTTTGCAGATCGCGTTCTACTACGCCCTAGCCGGGATCGCGGTCGTGGTCGCCTATCGGCGGATCATCTTCAAGTCGACCAAGAACTTCATCTTTATCGGACTGTGGCCTGCCCTCGGCGCGATATTCATGGTCTGGATCTTCTTCGTCTCGATACCGACCCTGGGGCCTCTCGTCGACATCATTGGGGTCGGTGCTCTGGTCATCGGTGTCGTACCGCTGGTGATGTTCTGGAAGAAGGGCAGCGCCTATTACCAACGCCGTCCGCTCGAACTTCCAGAGGAACTCGACTCCGATGCTCCGCGAACGGGTACGACGACGCTGTAACGGTTCGAACCAAGCGAATCGTTGGTCGTCGACCGTATCGTTCGGCGACCAACGTCAGCCGAGATTGAGCGTCTTTTCCGTCGCTGCGAGAGTCTTCCTCGCGAGCTTCGGCTCCGGTGTGAGCGTCGTGCCGTAGCTCGGAATCATGGCCGTGATCTGCGGCGCCCAGCCATCGATGCGATCCGGGAAGCACCGCTTCAGGACATCGAGCATGATTGGCACGGCCGTGGACGCGCCTGGCGACGCTCCGAGCAGACCGGCGATGCTGCCGTCGGCGGCAGTGACTACCTCGGTACCAAACTGGAGTACACCGCCCTTCTTGGCATCCTTTTTTATCACCTGGACGCGCTGACCAGCCGTGATTCTGTACCAGTCCTTGGGGTCTGCCTTCGGCATGAACGCCTGCAGCGCCCTGAACTTAGTGGACTTGCGAGCGACCAGCTGACCGACGAGATATCGCACGAGGGACAGGTTGGATGCGCCAGCCGCGATCATCGGAATGAGATTATGGAAGCGAATAGTCGCAAACAGGTCGAACCACGAGCCGGTCTTCAGGAACTTGGGGCTGAACCCCGCATACGGGCCGAACATGAGACTCGCCTTGCCATCGACGACCCGGGTGTCCAGATGCGGGACAGACATAGGTGGGGAACCGACCTCTGCCAAGCCGTACACTTTGGCGTGATGCCTGGCAACGACGGCGGGGTTGTCGGTACGCAGGAATTCGCCGCTCACAGGGAACCCGCCGAAGCCTTTGGCCTCAGGGATGCCGGACTTCTGCAGTAGGTTGAGTGCTCCACCGCCGGCGCCAACGAAGACGAACCTCGCTCGCACGTCATAACGCGCCATCCCGATCTCGTGCCGCACCCGGAGCTTCCAGAGGCCACCATTCTCGCGCGACACGTTGACGACGCGTTGCTCGGTGTTCAGCCGCACACCCGCGCCTTTGAGATAGTCGATGAGGCCGTGGGTGAGCGCACCAAAGTTAACATCCGTTCCCACAGAAACTCTGGTGGCCGCGAAACGCTGGGACTTCTTGCGCCCGGGGATCATCGCCGGAACCCAGGAGCGGATGGTGTCTGCGTCTTCGCTGAACTCCATGCCTGCGAACAGGGGGTGGCTTTTGAGCGCCTCGAAGCGCTTGGCGAGATACCGGACGTTCGCGTCACCCATGACGAAACTCATGTGCGGAACCGGAGTGATGAATGCCTGCGGATCTGACAGCAGGCCCTTCGCGACAAGATACGACCAGAACTGGCGAGACACCTGGAACTGTTCGTTGACTTCCACGGCCTTCGAAATATCGATCGTGCCATCCGCGTTCTCGGAGGTGTAGTTGAGCTCGCAGAGTGCTGAGTGGCCAGTGCCGGCGTTGTTCCACGGGTTGGAACTCTCCAGCCCCACTTCGCTCAGCGTCTCGAAAATCTCGATGGACCAGTCGGGCTGTAACTGCTTGATGAAAGCGCCGAGCGTGGCACTCATGATGCCGCCGCCAATCAGCGCAACGTCGATAGGGGTAGCTGAAGGACTCACGGTTCCAGTTTAGTCGCGGGCGAGAGGGAGCACCGGTCGACGGTCATGGCTCCGGGCCCAGCCAAGCCCTGCCCCAGTCCAGCCCTCTCTCGCGGCATGTTTTCCGCACTCGGAAGGCCGCGATTCGGGGTGCTGGGCCGATGATGCGCAACCTCACTCGTCGTCGTTTGCCCGTCCACCTCCAGCAGACGGCTGCCGCTTCCTCCAACTGAACGAAGGCTCTGGATGGACGATCAGGTTCCCACCAACACCCAGAAGCAGTGGCGAGTTTCTGTGATTGATGCTCTACTGCAGCTGGGTCGCGACGGGTCACGCGACTCGCCCATCGCATCCGCTGACAGTGCCATCCAACTGCGCCGTGCAGGATACCGAGCCCGAAGTCAGGATCATCCACCGGGGATAGGGACAGTAGACCTCCTCGTTGACGACTGGCTGATCATCGAGTTGGACAGTCGCAATGACCACGGCGGTGCAGACAATCAGCTACGTGATCGGGTCAGAGACGGCAATGCCGTGATCGGCAGCTATGGGCATGAACGATTTCTCTGGGAGCAGGTGCGAGAGTCGATGGGCTAGCGCCTGGACG
>JBDTIM010000150.1:0-17293 GCA_039936355.1 Lacisediminihabitans sp.
CGTGCGCCACGGTCATTGGGGCGCGGACACTAACACTTTAGCGGGTGCGAACGGCACTACCGTTCTTCATTACGTCATCGTGCACGCTCTCGAAGCTCTCACAGCCCCCGAAACTATGGGGTCCACACCTGGCGAACTGCCCATCCTAGGAGAATGAGCAGATGACTCATGCCGACTTCGAACTTGCGCAACTGCTGTTGCGCATCCTTCTGGCCTTCGTCTTTTTTGGCATGGGTATTCTGCATTTCCTACCGAAAGTGGCGCGAGGCATGGCGGCAATGATCCCGCCCAGAATTCGTCGAGGCGATCTGCTGCGTCCGATAAACCTGGTGTACTTCACCGGGGTATGCGAGATCGCGGGGGCCGTGGGTCTGCTACTTCCGGCGACTCGCGTTGCCGCCGCGTTGGCGCTCGTGGTTTTTCTCATCGCCGTGTTCCCCGCGAATGCCTATGCCGCGAAGCACCGTGAAAAGTTTGGCCGGACTGCCATCCCATTGTGGCCGCGCTTGGTCGCTCAGCTCGTGCTTATCGGCCTCTGCATTGTTACGGTTGTGTGACGCCGCACCAGCGACTGGGGGTCACGCGATGAAGTTGATGAAACTTGGCGCGATCGTCAGCGACGCCAGCACGGCGCTGACCACGCACAGTCCGGCAGCGTAGATCAGCACGCGGGCAATGGTGCCGCGGCTACGTCCCAGCAGGAGACTGCAGACAAATATTACGGGGGCCGTGAGTACCCCGAGGATGAGAAGCACCCAGCCAATGGGATTAATCCCCAGGTGATAATGCGACCAGATCGTCTGGGGGTAGCCAACGGCGTTGCCGATGCCCACCCAAAGCGGATAGGTGAACAGGACGGCGAAAATGATCGTGACTGTCCAGCTCAGCCACACCGGCGTGCGGCGACGAGCGATCGGCTCGGCGGCTTCGGAACCCTGCTCGCGATCCGCAGACCGTGCCATCACCAGATCCTCCCGCTCACAAAGCCCCAGGGCAGGAGCACGACAATGCCCAGAACAAGGAAGAGGATCCGCACTCCACTCCTGCGCGATGCCGTCAAGGCGAGAGCTGTGATGAACCAGGCCGGTGCGGCCAGGACGGCGAGCACGCGGCTACCCTGTGTCATGAAATCGTTCAGCGTATTCCCTGTCGTGATGCCCGGCTGCAGTGCCGTGATCAACCAGGCCACCGTATACAGAAAGTAAATGCCACCAAATACTCCGAAAACCACGAGCATCGCGGAACTCGTGCCGGATGCGGAAACCGGTCCGTCTGAGCCGGCCACGGCATCCGTCTGGGCAAAATCAACGTGCGTCGGGTCGGATTCGTGACCCCAGCTCAGTGCATCGTCGTCCGCCTCTGCGCCCATGCTAAAACCCTATCCCGCGTTCCGGCGCGTCTTCGCAACTCAGGCAGTTTGCGCAATCCATCACCCACCTCACGCCCCACGGGTGCGCTGGGAGAACTCTGCCTGAGTTACGCATACAACGGCCGCGTCACCTCGTGTCGCCGTCGCGCGCTGAAAACACACGACATCCGCTGTGAAGCCCACTGGGAAAGCGGAAAGGCGGGGCCAAAGCCCCGCCCTTCCCGAGTTTTCGAGAGCAGCGCCCGGAATAATCCAGGCACGCCGACGCGCTATTAGCGGCTGACCTCGCCATCAACGTAGTCCGAGTCCTGCTGCTTCCAGGAGAAGAGCTTGCGCAGTTCGCGACCGGTCTCCTCGATCGGGTGCTGCTCGCCCTTTTTGCGAAGCGCAAGGAATTCGGGTGCTCCGGCATCCTGATCCGCAATAAAGCGCTTGGCGAATGTGCCGTCCTGAATGTCGGAGAGAACCGCCTTCATGTTCTCCTTGACGCTCGGGTCGATGACGCGTGGGCCGGAAACGTAGTCGCCGTACTCCGCGGTGTCAGAAACGCTCCAGCGCTGCTTGGCAATTCCACCCTCGTTGATCAGGTCGACAATGAGCTTGAGCTCGTGCAACACCTCGAAGTAGGCGATCTGCGGCTGATAACCGGCCTCGGTGAGAGTCTCGAAACCATACTGGATCAACTGGGATACCCCACCACAGAGCACGCTCTGCTCGCCGAACAGGTCGGTCTCGGTCTCCTCGGTAAACGTGGTCTTGATGCCGCCGGCCCGCAGCCCACCGATTCCCTTCGCGTATGACCACGCGAGGTCCCAGGCCTGGCCAGAGGCATCCTGCTCCACAGCCACGATCACGGGAACGCCACGTCCAGCCTCGTACTCGCGGCGGACGGTGTGACCCGGGCCCTTGGGCGCGACCATGATCACGTCGACGCCCTCCGGCGCCGTGATGTATCCGAAGCGGATGTTGAAGCCGTGCCCGAAAAGGATCGCATTCCCTGCGCTGAGGTTTGGCTGGATGTCCGCGGCGTAGAGGCCACGCTGATGCTGGTCGGGGGCAAGAATCACGATGACGTCCGCCCAGGCGGACGCTTCCGCCGAGGAGAGAACTGTGAAGCCGGCCTCCTCTGCCTTCGCCTTCGACTTCGACCCCTCCTTGAGGCCGACAACGACCTCGACGCCGGAGTCACGCAGGTTTAGTGCATGGGCGTGACCCTGAGAGCCATAGCCGATGACTGCAACCTTCTTGCCCTGGATAAGGGACAGGTCCGCGTCTTTGTCGTAGAAAATCTCGGTCATGCTGTTACTCCTTGTTTGTGAGGTTGTGTGCTGTGCGGTATCACCACGGACCAGGCGGCCCACTCGCGGGCGTTGCCCGGGGTTTTAGTTCTTGAATATTCTCTCGGTGATCGATTTGGATCCGCGGCCGATAGCGAGAAGTCCGGACTGCGCGATCTCCTTGATGCCATACGGGTCAAGAACCCGCAGCAAAGCCTGCACCTTCGCGGTGTCGCCGGTAACCTCGATCACCACCGCATCCGAAGTCACGTCGACAACGCGAGCCCTGAACAGGTTGGCTGCCTCCAGGATCTGGCTGTGAGTGGTGTTGTCGGCTCGCACCTTGATCAGCATGTGCTCGCGCTGTACGGTCTGGCTGGGATCGAGCTCGACGACCTTGATTACGTTGATCAGCTTGTTGAGTTGCTTGGTGACCTGCTCAAGCGGAAGCTCCTCGACATCCACGACAACGGTGATGCGCGACAGCCCGGCGATTTCGCTCTTGCCAACCGCAAGGCTCTCGATGTTGAATCCGCGACGGGCGAACAGACCAGCGACGCGGGTAAGTAGGCCGGGCTTGTCTTCGACCAGAAGTGACAGTACGTGGCTCATGGCTACTCTTCCTCCCACTCTGGTGCATGTTCTCTGGCGTACTGGACGGATGAGTTGCCGACTCCCTGCGGCACCATTGGCCACACCATCGCGTCCCTCGACACCACGAAGTCAATGACCACAGGTCGATCGTTCGTCTCGATCGCGAGCTTGATGGCGGCATCCACCTCTTCCTTCTTGGTGACCCGGATGGCGAGGCAGCCGTATGCCTCAGCAAGTTTCACGAAGTCTGGGATCATCGCCGTGCCGCTCCCGGTGTTGAGGTCGGTGAAGGCGTGACGTCCGTCGTAGAACAGCGTCTGCCACTGGCGGACCATGCCCAAAGACGAGTTGTTGATGATCGCAACCTTGATCGGTATCTTGTTGATCGTGCAGGTCGCCAGCTCCTGATTGGTCATCTGGAAACAGCCGTCGCCGTCAATTGCCCACACTGTGCGGTCTGGCTGAGCGACCTTTGCGCCCATGGCCGCTGGCAGTCCGTAGCCCATCGTTCCCGCGCCGCCGGAGTTGAGGAACGCGTTCGGCCGCTCGTATTTGATGAACTGGGCTGCCCACATTTGGTGCTGGCCTACCCCGGCCGCGTAAACGCCTTCCGGGCCCGTGATCTCGCCAATCCTTTGAATGACGTACTGCGGGGAGAGCAAGCCGTCCTCCGGCTCTTCGAAGCCGAGCGGGAACTCGTTCAACAGGAAGTTGAGACGCTCCCACCACTCGGTGATGTCTGGCTTCGTGCGCTTGATGGCCTCCGCGTAGGCAACGGTGAGATCGGCGATGACGTCCTTGGCATCGCCGACGATGGGGACATCGGCGACACGGATCTTCGAGATCTCGGCCGGGTCGATGTCAACATGAACAACTTTGGCGTTCGGTGCGAACTCGCTGGCACGTCCGGTTACCCGGTCATCGAAACGCGCGCCGAGCGAGATCAGCAGGTCAGACTCCTGGAGAGCGAGGACCGCGGGAACCGTCCCGTGCATTCCCGGCATGCCGAGGTGCTGTTTGTGCGAGTCTGGGAATGCTCCACGCGCCATGAGCGTCGTCACCACAGGTGCGCCGGTCTTCTCTGCGAGTTCGAGCAGTTCGGAGGAAGCACCGGCGCGGATGACTCCGCCTCCCACATAAAATACTGGTCGTTGCGCATTCGCCAATAGCTGCGCCGCGGCCTGAATCTGCTTGCCATGCGCCTTCGTCACCGGATGATATCCGGGAAGGTCAGACTTGGGAGGCCACACGAACGGCGCGCTGTTCTGCTGGGCGTCCTTGGTCACATCAACCAAAACCGGTCCGGGACGGCCCGTGGTCGCGATGAGGTAGGCGGCCGCGATCGTCGCAGGCACGTCCTCCGCTCTGGTCACCAGGAAAGAGTGCTTAGTGATCGGCATCGTGATGCCGACGATGTCGACTTCCTGGAAGGCGTCAGTCCCCATGGAGGTGGAAAACACCTGCCCGGTGATGGCCAGAAGCGGCACCGAATCCATGTGGGCATCCGCAATTGCGGTCACCAAGTTGGTTGCACCCGGCCCCGACGTGGCGATACACACGCCAATCTTGCCGCTCGACGAGGCGTAGCCTTCCGCCGCGTGTCCAGCGCCCTGTTCGTGGCGGACCAGAATATGGCGAATGGTGGTCGAGGACATGAGCTCGTCGTAAAACGGCATGATCGCGCCACCGGGAAGGCCGAAAACATCCTTAATACCGAGCTTCTCGAGCGAGCGCAGGATGGCACCGGAGCCCGTCAATCGTTCTGGCTCGGAACGGACGGGTGAAGTGCCCTTGTTCTTCGCCGCTGAGGCTGAAGCATGGGGCACGGGATTGGATTCCGTGGACATCAGATAGTTCCTTGGGTTCTATGAAGCGCGAATGGTGGGCGCAAATTACCCGGTGATCGCGCCCTCAGCAGCAGAGTGCACGAGCTTCGAGTATTTTGCGAGAACGCCACGGGTATAGCGCGGGGGAAGTGGAGCCCAGCCTTCTTGGCGAGCTGCCAGCTCTGCGGGCTCGACCAGTAGGTCAAGTGAGCGAGCTGCGATATCGACCCGTATTAGATCACCATCGCGCACGAAGGCAATAGGACCTGCGTCCACTGCTTCGGGTGCTATGTGGCCGATACACAGTCCGGTTGTGCCGCCTGAGAACCTGCCGTCTGTCAAGAGTAGTACATCCTTGCCGAGCCCCGCGCCCTTGATGGCAGCGGTGATGGCTAGCATCTCGCGCATGCCTGGCCCGCCCTTGGGGCCCTCGTAGCGGATGACGAGCACCTCACCCTTCTGGATGGTGCCCGCCGCGAGCGCGTCCATCGCTTCTCTCTCGCGCTCGAAGACTCTCGCGGGACCCTCGAACACGTCAGCGTCGAACCCTGCGGTCTTGACGACCGAGCCCTCCGGCGCAAATGTCCCGTGCAAAATCGTGAGGCCGCCAGATTTGTGGATGGGGTTGTCGAGCTTGCGCAGAACCGTGCCGTCGAGATCGCGCGGCTTCAGGTCTTCCATGTTTTCGGCGAGAGTCTTACCCGTCACAGTGAGTGCGTCCCCATGCATCAGTCCCGCTTCGAGCAGCGCACGCATGACGACCGGAACGCCGCCGTGCTTGTCAACGTCGTGCATGACGAACTGGCCGAAAGGCTTGAGGTCGCCGATGTGGGGAACCTTGTCACCGATGCGGTTGAAGTCGTGGAGGCTGAGGTCGACCTCCGCCTCGTTTGCGATCGCCAGCAGGTGCAGCACGGAGTTGGTCGATCCGCCGAAGGCCATGACAACCGCAATGGCGTTCTCAAACGCCTCCTTGGTGAGGATGTCCCTGGCGGTGATGCCCTGGCGAAGCAGGTTGACGACGGCCTCACCGCTGCGGTGCGCGAAATAGTCGCGGCGACGATCGGCTGCGGCGGGAGAGGCGGAACCCGGCAGGCTCATCCCGAGCGCTTCTGCGACGCTCGCCATGGTGTTTGCCGTATACATGCCACCACAGGCACCTTCCCCTGGAGCGAATGCGCACTCGATGATCTTCGCGTCCGCTTCCGACATCCGGCCGGCCTGTACCGCACCAACCGCCTCGAAGGAATCAATGATCGTGATCTCTTTTTCGGTGCCGTCGCTGAGCTTCACCCAACCGGGTGCGATGGACCCCGCGTAGAGGAACACGGACGCCAGATCCAGCCGAGCGGCCGCCATCAGCATGCCTGGCAGTGACTTGTCGCACCCCGCAAGCAGCACGGATCCATCGAGCCGCTCCGCCATCATCACTGTCTCGACCGAGTCGGCGATGACTTCGCGGCTCACCAGTGAGAAGTGCATGCCTTCGTGGCCCATCGAGATGCCATCTGATACGGAGATCGTGCCGAATTGCAGCGGGTAGCCGCCTCCGGAGTGCACTCCCTCCTTCGACGCCTGCGCCAGGCGGTCGAGAGACAGGTTGCACGGCGTGATTTCGTTCCAGGAGCTCGCAATGCCGATCTGCGGCTTGTCCCAGTCAGCGTCGCCCATGCCGACGGCTCGTAACATGCCGCGGGAGGTCATGGCTTCGATTCCGTCAGTGACGGTGCGGGAGCGTGGTTTCAGGTCGGGTTGGGAGGATGAACTGTCAGGCATGCTACGAGTCTAGAACTTCCCACCAGACGCTTGCTCACTGGCATAAAAGAGGCATTGTTGCTTTCCTGGCCATTCCGCTTAGACCGAGGCAGGCGTTGCCAGGCTAGGGGCGCTGAGGCCAGCGCCCGATGCGAGGAAGAAAGCGGCCAACGCGCTGCGCGTAAGCGTCGAACTGCGGATGCGCGGCAGCCAACATCCGCTCTTCCCAGCGTGTCTTGCTCGCCAGCAGAACGACGAGCGCGATCCACGTCGCCAGGTGCCAGCCTGATGCTCCAAACACGACAAGACCGAGCCCGCCGAGCATTAGACCGCTGTAGATCGGGTTGCGCACCAGTCCGTACACGCCGTGGGTGACCAGCGACGCCTCCGCGAGTGGGATTGGGCTTGCTGTCAGTGCACGGCCAAGTCCGACGACACCCCACACAGCGATGACAAGGCCGGTGCCAGCCAGAACGGCGGCGGCGAGAAACACAACCGTGTTCAATGACCACCATGTTCCTCGCGGCTCGAGCAGCAATCCTGCAAGCAGAACCATTTGCACGACGACGAGTCCAGCGGCCAGGCGTCTCACGATTGGCTACCGTCCGGCATGACTATTCCGCGCCGAATCGATCGGACGGGCCCGGCGCCCGTTTCGGCAGGCTGGCCCCACGCCGAGTGGCAGTGCCCAGAACGGTCATACCAGCGGCGATGGTCAGGCAAGAGTGAGGAAGAGTTTCTCGAGCTCTTCAACACTTACTTGGTCGGTACTACTCACCGTGCCATCTGATGCCTGCGCGACGCAGTCTTTCATCGCGGAGGCTATGATCACGAACCCGGCGCGATCGATGGCGGATGACACGGCCGAGAGTTGCGTGACGACCACGCGGCAGTCGTTCCCGGCTTCGACCGCGGCAATCACTGCCGCAAGTTGCCCTTGAGCACGCTTCAGCCGGTTCACGATCTTGCGTTGGCTGTCCGTCTGCTCTGTTCCACGGTGCTCTCTACTGTTAACGACCTTGGTCACATTACCGCCCCTTCGCATCCGTTCTTATCCCCTACCCTGCCACTGGATCGTTTCCAGGCAAGCAATCCGCTCGTGGTGTTGACGATGGCGCACCCTCCAGCAGCGAGTGGCAGAGCCACATGATGTGACAACTTCCCTAAGGTTTCCACGACTCATTCCCTTACCGTGTGAAGTTCGATCGCACTCGGGGCACCCGAGGCGGTCGGACCTCCGCAGCTGGCCCACCCGATGATTCCCCCATCGATGTTGGTGGCGTCATAGTCACGCGCCGAGAGGTACTCGGTGACTTTCGCGCTCCGATTCCCCGACGCACAGATGACGTACACAGGGGCTCCGAGTGGCACCTGGTCAATGCGATCAACAAAACAGCTCAGGGGGATGCTCAGTGAGCCGACTACGTGTACCGCTGCGTACTCGTCGTCCTCGCGAACGTCAACGATGGCGCTAGAGCCGTCGAGCCCAACGGCCTCGCGGGCGCTGATCCGTTTCATGATGTGCCCTTCACTCACCAACTTCTTCAATAACACAATACCCCATGGGGTATAGCTTATGAGCAAGAGGGAACCAGCAGGCGGCACACCAGAGCTGGCTGGTTGCCGCGCCGGTGACCGTGGCCCCTTGCGGCGGATGCGAAGGCCGGCTACGAGCGAACGCACGCTTCGCGCAGCTCGGCGAGCCGGTTGAGCACGGCGGCCACGACGGCGGGCCCGGTCACCCGGTGGTCTGCGATGGTGTCGGTGTGCCCGCTCTTGAGCCCGAAGTCACCAACGCGGAGCACTGCGAAGACGTCCTCGTCTGTCGTATCGTCCCCCGCGTAGAAAACGGCATCGGCCGCCGTGTAATCACGCAGGCGATTGATGGCTTCACCCTTGTTGGCCGAACGGACCGAGAGCTCCAGGATGTTTTTGCCGAGCCGCACCGTTAGGCCAGGAAGCTCGGCGGTTGCCCGGTGCAACGCGAGCTGCTGTGCTCGTCGAGCGTCGGCATCCGACGCCAGCCGAGTGTGCAAGGCCGATCCGGCCGGCTTCGTCTCCACCCAGGCGTGGTCGACGGATTTTGCCACCTCCTCCAGCAGGCCGCGCACCTGAACCACACGCTCCAGCTCTTCCGCGTCGAGCCCCACGCGGGTCTGAGGCGTATCGAGGCGGAATTCAATGCCGTGCGAGCCGACCAGGAGCACGTCGTCTGGCAGGTCAGAAACCCGCTCCAAACTCTCCAGGGTGCGACCAGAAACCAGCGCAATCCGCGTGTGCGGCAGCGTGAGTAGCCTGAGCACTGCGACCTTCGCCTCGGGTAGAGCCCTCGCGTCTTCCGGGTGATCCACCTCTGGCGCAAGGGTTCCATCGAAGTCGAGCGCGACGAGCAACTGCCTGGTGTTAGCCAATTCGCGCAGTGCACTCACCAGGTGCTCGTCGAGCACGCTCGGGTGGAGTTCTGTCATCGTCGATCTCTCGCGTGCTGACCAGCGGCTTGACGCTCCTTGCTGACGGCCAGCTCGTGCAGGAACGCAGACGACCACTTCGCGACATCGTTGATCATCACGTTCCTGCGCATCGCGCGCATCCGTAACGCCCGCTCTCGCTTCGGCATCTGGACGGCCTGCATAATGGTCTCCTTGAGCCCATCGATGTGGTGCGGGTTGATGAGCAGCGCCCGCTTCAGCTCATCAGACGCCCCGGTGAACTCACTCAGAATGAGGACGCCATCTTCGTCTATGCGACACGCGACGTACTCTTTCGCAACCAGGTTCATCCCGTCACGCAGCGCCGTCACCAGCATCACGTCCGCTGCGAGGTACAGGGCAACCATCTCTTCGCGGGGGTACCCGCGGTGGTGGTAGCTGATCGCCGTGTGGCTGATCGTGCCGAAGTCACCGTTTATTCGACCGACGGTGAGCTCGATTTCATCGCGAAGCGCCATGTAGGCCTTCACCCGCTCACGGCTGGGGTTCGCCACCTGCAGAAGGGTCACGTTCTCGACGTCGAGCCTGCCCTCCGCGAGGAGTTCTCCGTATGCCTGCAGGCGATGCGTGATGCCCTTGGTGTAGTCGAGCCGATCGACCCCAAGCATGATTGTTTCCGGATTGCCGAGATCCTCCCGGATTTGGCGCGCCCTGGCCTGAATCCGTGGATCCCGCGCAAGCGCCTCAAAACTCTTCGAGTCGATCGAGATCGGAAACTGCCTCGCCACAACCGTCCGAATTGGCCCGCCGCGATGGATCGGGCCGTGGGCTCTGACGCCAGGCGACGGGTCTACCAGCGGGACATCAATGAGCGGACTTTTCGTGACGTAACCCTTGAGTCGGCGAACCGCTCGCGCAAAGTTGCTGACGTCTGCTGTGCGCTGGAATCCGATGACGTCGGCGCCGAGTAAACCTTCGATGATCTCGGTACGCCAAGGCAGTTGCGAAAAGATTCCGTATGGCGGGAAGGGAATGTGATTGAAAAACCCGATCGTGAGGTCGGGCCTAAGTTCGCGAAGCAACTTCGGCACCAACTGCAACTGATAATCGTGAACCCAGACCACGGCATCCGGCGCGCTCGCATTCGCGGCAGCTTCGGCGAACCTCCGATTGACGCTCAGGTAGGTCTCCCACCAATCGCGCTGGAACGTGGGCGGTGCGATCACGTCGTGGTACAGCGGCCACAGGGTGTCGTTGGAAAACCCTTCGTAGTATTTCTCGATCTCGATCTGACTCAAGGGGATGGGAATGACCCGAATACCCTCGCTGTCGAACGGAGTGAAGACGAGGTCGGGCTGCCCGGCCCAGCCGATCCAGGCGCCACCGTTGGCGCGCATGACCGGCTCCAGCGCGGTCACTAATCCACCGGGAGAATGCCGCCACTCCGCGTCGCCGTCCGCGTCGATCACCCGGTCGACCGGAAGTCGATTGGCGACGACGACAAAGGAATAGGTGTCGTCATTTTTCTTGGTTGTGCCGGTCATCCCGCTGCTCACTGTCATGCCTCTCGGACCACGCGCCGTTGCGAGGAAAGCCTCCTCCACGCTACCAGCAGGCATCCCGGCTAGCATTGCCCGAATGGTGACAACGAGGCTGTACCACGCAGGCAAGATCGTGAACGAAGGCTTCCCGGTCGATGACATTTCGGACCACATCGAGGAGAAGGACTGCACAGTCTGGGCCGATTTCACATCACCTAGTGCCGCCGATCTTGCGTCGATCGAACAGGAACTCGGCCTTCATCGACTCGCAGTGGAAGATGCGCTGCACGACTTTCAACGTCCAAAACTCGACCGTTACGACACTCACCTCTTTCTTGCGGCCTATGCAGTCGAACTCGACACGATGACCGGGCAACTGAAAACAAGCGAGGTGAAGGCGTTCATCACGCCGCACGCGCTGGTCACAGTGCACGATGCCGATTTCGACATGGCACCGGTCATGGAACGCTGGAGTAACGACATTGATCTGGCCGCCCGCGGAATCGGTTTCCTGCTGTGGGGGTTGCTCGACGTCATTGTGGATGGCCACTTCAACACGGTCCAGCTGCTGGATACCCAGATCGAGTCCCTAGAGGATGCCCTCTTCGACGATGTCCCCCGCGACAAAGAGGTGCAGAAGCGATCGTTCGAGCTGCGCAAGTCGCTTGTGCTGCTGCGTCGCGTCGTACTGCCGATGCGTGAGGTCGTCAATACCGTTCTTCGCCGCGACCTGCAGTCGATCGATCCCGCGATGATGCCGTATTTCCAGGACGTATACGACCACGTGTTGCGGGCGACAGAGTGGACGGAGTCGCTGCGAGACCTCGTGACGACGATCCTGGAGACCAACATCAGCATCCAGGGCAACCGGATGAACATGATCATGAAGAAGGTAACCAGTTGGGCCGCAATCATCGCCGTGCCCACCGCGATCACTGGCTTCTTTGGGCAGAACCTCGCCTTCGCAGGATTCGGCACCGTGTGGGGTGTGTGGATGTCGGTCGTGCTGATCGTCGCGGTGTCGGGTGCCCTCTACTTCGCCTTCAAGAAGCGCGACTGGCTCTGAGTTCGGCCAGCTTCATGACACCGCTGGCACAACACGCGGCAAAGCCATCAGGAGGTTCTGCACTCGTCTGGTGCGGCGGATGGCGAGGAGCGACACGAGGACGCTCCCGACTCCGAACGCAAGAAGGGTAACCATCGCACCGATCACCGGACCGGCATCACCGCCGGCAATGATCCCCTGCATCCCTTGCACCCCGTAGGTGAGTGGCAGCAGTGGGCTGATCCACTGGAACGGCGCCGCGAGCAGCTGGATGGGGTACAGACCACCTGTAGAGGTGATCTGCACGGCAAGGACGAACAACGACACCACCAGCCCGGCCTTGCCGAGCCCGACGGTGAGTAGGTAGTGGAATGCGGTAAACGCGAGGGCGGTGAGAATCGAGAACCCAAGAGTCAGTGGGAGCGAAATCCAGGAGACGCCGAGCGCGAGATGCAGGAGGCCGACCAAGAGCAACGCCTGGGCAACGGTGACCGCACTTGCCTTGGCCAGCGCGGAGAGCACCAGCCGACTACCGGTTGCCGTCGACGCTAGGGCACGCCGGGTTACCGGACGCAGCACCAGGAACACTGCGAGGGCACCGATCCAAAGTCCGAGCGGAACGAAGAAGGTGGCGACGACTTGGCCAATCTTCGCGATCCGATTGTCATGTGTCACGGTAATTCCGACCGGATCAGACGCGATCTTCGCAGTTGCAGCACTGGCCTTCGAGTCAGCAGGCGGGATCTTCGCGGCCCCGGACTGTAACCCGGACGCCAGGGAGCTTGCGCCTTCGCCCAGCCCCGCCGAGCCAGTTGCAAGTTGTGCAGCGCCCGACGCGCTCTGCGATATTCCGCCTTGGATGCCTCGGATGCCGCTCGTTGTTTGCTGGCTGAGAGTCGCGCCACTGGCGGCAGCACCCGTGAGCTGGGCACTGATGGCGTTCACCGTCGCGACCGCCGTCGGGTTGCCTGGGTCGGCCTGAAGCCCGGCATTGGCCTGGGCGAGCGCCTGGGCGAGCTGGCTGACGCCGTTCGTGTAGCTGGTGACGCCGCCGGAGAGCTGGGTGAGCTTGGACGCTCCCGCGCTCAGGCTGCCGAGTCCGCCCGCGAGGGAATTGACGCCGGCCGTGTACTTCCCCACCCCGTCGGACAACTGGGTAGCCCCATCAGCCGCACTGCTGAAAGCACCTCCGATATCACCGAGACTCGAGTAAAGCCCGGAGATGTACTGCTCGGTGACCGCCTTCCCAAAAGTGTTCGCCATGCCGTCGCCCACCGTTTGCGCGAGCGCGCCGGTGAGGTAGCTGTGCGCGTCATCCGTCTTGATTGCGAGCTTCGCCTGCTGCGGGTCCTTCGATGTGAGCGAGAGGATAGAGGTGGAGAAGTTCTTCGGCACGGTGAGAATCGCGTACACGGAGCCGTCGGCGAGCGCCTTCTTTGCCGCCTTCTCGTTGGTGATCGTCCAGTCGAATCCGGCCGCACCCCCGGTGAGTTCAGTCACAAGTTGGCGTCCAGCGAAGACCGGACTCTTAGTTCCGTCCGCCGCAGTCGTATACACAAGGGTGTCCTGGTTGACGATGGCGGCTGGGATGCGGTCAAGCGCGGTGTCTGACTTCGGAAGTGCGCTCACAAACAGCCCTGCAAAGGCGAGCGGGACAAGCACGACGGCGCCGAGCGTGAGCCAGCGCAGCCAGCGTCTACGAGCCAGGCTTGCGCGGATGTGGTCGGTCGGCTGGCTCATCGAAGAACCTCCCTGGTGCTGGAGCTGAGTGAATAGAGGTTAATCGGCACGACGGGTCGCCCCGTCTTGCCGGTAGCGGCGTCAGCCCGCATGGGCACGGGAGTGCCGAGAACGATGGTCGTGTCCTGGTCTGCGAGGGCGCAGACCGCTGTGACAAACGCGCATTCGTCAGCCGGTGTGCCAAAGGAGTCGAGCTGGTCGAGCATGACGACGGGCGTCCGTTCGGCGAGGGCAACCAGTGCAAGCGAAACAGCCCGTTCCAGTTGCGGAAGCTGCTGAGGTCGCGAGTACGGGGAGAGGTCGGCATCCGGCATCGCGGTACGGAGCCTGTCCACAAGATGATGCATCCTGTGCTGCACAAAGTAGGCACGGAACCAGGGCTGGGTTAGCCGCAGTCGTTCGGTTAACAACTCTCCGAGGGTGATTTGCGTATCAGAACGCTCGAACCCGCCGAGCTCGGCCATTGCGACGAGGCGGGCAACCTTCCCAGCCTCTGAGGGCAGCGGATGTCCACCCAGCTGGGCGCGCCCAGCTATCGGCTCGAGTCGACCGGCCAGCGTCGCCGCCAGGAGTCTGCGGTCGGCGAGCTCTCCGCTGGCCAACACCAGTGCTCCGCTCGGAACGCTCAGGCTGAGGGGACCGATGGGATGGTCCACCGAGCCGACAAGGAGCAACTCGGTGCTGATGGCGGCCGTTCCCTCACCGTGCGCCCAGAGAACGGCATCTTGGTGCTCGCGCAGTTTCTCACCCTCGATATCCATGTTGGGAAGGAGCCTCGCGAGCCACTTCGGCATCCACCAGGCTGCCCTGCCGAGCAGTGTCATGATCGCGGGGACGAGCGTCATGCGCACGAGGAACGCGTCAAACGCGATCCCGACTGCGAGTCCGAGAGCAATCGGTTTGATCGCTCCGGAACCCTCCGGCACGAACGCGAAGAAGACAAAGAACATAATGAGCGCCGCGGCGGTGACGACGCGCGAACCATTGGCAAAGCCGCGAGCAACCGACTGCCTGGCCTTGCCAGTCTTGACGAACTCTTCGCGCATGCCGGAGACAAGGAACACCTCATAGTCCATGGCAAGGCCGAAAAGAACGGCCATGAGCAGGATGGGCATGAAGCTCAGGATGGGCCCGGGGTTCGCGACCCCGACCACATCCGCCAGCCAGCCCCACTGGAAGATTGCCACGATGACGCCGAACGATGCCACCACCGACAGCAGGAATCCGAGCGCAGCCTTTAGCGGCACGAGCACCGATCGGAAGACCATCATGAGGAGCAGGATCGAGAGTCCGACAACGATGAGACCGAACGGGATGAGAGCTGCAGTGAGCCGGTTGGAAATGTCGATGCCGACAGCGGTTGCACCCGTCACCGAGACAGGAGTCTTGTATTCCTTCTCGATGGCCGGGGCCAGGTCGCGAATATTCTGGACGAGCGCCTTGGTCTCCACGGCATCCGGAGCACTCTTCGGGATCACCTGGATGATGGCGGTGTCGAGCCCGGCATCCGGAAGCCCTTGGCTGACGTAGCTCACGTCATCGAGGGTGCGCAGCCTGTCACCAATGGCGTCCAGGTCGCTCTGGATGTCTGTGGTCTGGGTGATGTCCACCGCGACGACGAGGGGTCCGTTGTAACCAGGGCCGAAGCCCCTGCTGATCTGGTCGTAGGCCTGCCGCTGGGTCGAGCCGACAGGCTCAGATCCGCCATCCGGCAAATTCAGGTCCATGCTGAGCGCGGGAATCGCGACTGTGCCGAGGATGCCGACCACGAGAATCACGGCGACAATGGGGAAGCGCATGACGACCTTCACCCAACGGAGTCCCATGCTGGGTTTGCCTCCGTCTTCGTGAGGAATAGCCCTACGCGCGGCGCGCGAGCCAGGCTTGGGGGTGAGCCTTCCCTTGGCAAGCCCCAGCAGTGCAGGAAGCAGCGTGGTGGCAACCCCGATGGCGACCAGGACGGCGAAGGCAGCCGCAACACCCATCGTGCTAAGGAATGGGATGCCGACCACGAGCAAACCGAGCAGGGCAATGATGACGGTGACGCCAGCGAAGACAACCGCGCTGCCAGCCGTTCCGACAGAAGTTGCCGCAGATTCTTCAGGGTCTTCTCCCCTGGCCAGCTGCGTTCGATGGCGGGACAGGATGAACAGGGCGTAGTCGATACCGACGGCCAAGCCGATCATCAGGGCGAGCATCGGTGCCGTGCTTGACACCGAGGTGAACGCTGAGACCGCCGTGATGCCGCCGATGACGACCCCGACCCCGACCATGGCGCTCAGCAGTGGCATACCAGCTGAGACGAGCGAGCCGAAGGTGATCAGCAGTACCAGTCCAGCGAATATCACACCGAATATCTCGGTGGGGGTGATGCCGAAAGTGTTGTCCTGGAAGACCTGGCCGCCGAAGTCGACCGTCATTCCGGCATCCTTCGCCATCGATGCGGTCGAGGTCAGCTCCTTGATTGTGGCATCACTCACGTGCGAGGAGTCACCGGTGAACTGCACCTGCGTGCGGGCCATCTCCTTGTTATCCGTGATGGCCTTGCCCGCATACTGATTGAACGGAGAGATGACCGTATCGACACCTGGGATCGTCTCGATCTTCGTCGCCATCTTCTCGATCGCGTTTTTGTATTGCGGGTCATCAACGGATGCGCCCGCCGGAACCTCGTAGACGGCCTGTGCGCTCGCTCCGGCAACCGAAGGGAACACGGCATCGAGCCGGTCGAGCGCGTTCTGCGACTCTGTCCCGGGGATCGCGAAGGACTCCTGGGTCTGGCCGCCAAGAGCGATGCCTCCGCCGAGAATCGCGACGAAAAGCACGATCCAGACGCCGATGACCATCCACGCACGACGGTAGGAGAACCGGCCGAGCCGGTAAAGAAGGGTGGCCACGGTTTTACTCCTGTTGGGTTTTCTGCTGTTGTGCTGTGGACTGGTCCGCTGTAGACCGGTTCCCTGTGGACTGGCCGGCTGCGGACACGCTCGCTAGGGACCGGCCGCTTTCGGGTTGCCCGCTCAATCGGGCAGTGACGGGTGCCAGAAGTTCCGTCACGATGGTGATGAGTGCAGTTCTGGTTTCATCTTGCGGGGGGACGTCTAACTCGAAGGTTGCCGACGAGACGAGCATGTACGCGGCGCCGCCGAGAGCGATCCCGAACCGCATGCGGTCTTCCGTCGTGGTGAGGGTCGATATGAAGTGTGTGGCGAGACGCACCACCAGGGCATTAGCTCGCTCGATGACGGGGACGTCCTCGAGGGACTTGCCTTGGTTGATGAACATGTGCACCTCGAGCTTGTGCTCGAGCAGGAAATCGACGAAGTCCACGATGAAAACGCTGCGCGTCTCGAGCGTGAGTGGCTGCGTCGCCATCGCTGTGAGGATTGCGCCCATCCGCTCGATCGCGGGGCTGATCGCGGCCTCGAGCAGTGCCTCTTTCGACGCGAAGTGGTAGAGCACGCTCGACTTCGACAACCCCGCCAGCTCGGCAATTCGATGGATCGAAGTCCCGAGATAACCGGATGTAGCGAACTCGGCGAGCGCGATCGCGCGGAGGTCGTCGGAGCTTGCCATGCCACCACGATAACTGACCGATCGGTCAGAAACTGTCCGATCGGTCAGTTTGCCAGCGAGTTGTCAGCTTCCGCCCGTTCCTCTTCGTCGAGCGTGCCCGTTAGCACCGAGAGTGCCTACTGGAACGGGCACCCTCGGCGC
>JBDTIM010000151.1:0-18691 GCA_039936355.1 Lacisediminihabitans sp.
GACCTGGTCAAGAAGCTGACCGGCGGCAAGGACCCGAACAAGGGTGTCAACCCTGACGAGGTCGTCGCGGTCGGTGCAGCATTGCAGGCCGGTGTGTTGAAGGGTGAGCGCAAGGACGTCCTCCTGATCGACGTCACCCCGCTGTCCCTCGGCATCGAAACCAAGGGTGGGATCATGACCAAGCTCATCGAGCGCAACACGGCCATCCCGACCAAGCGCAGCGAGACCTTCACGACCGCGGATGACAACCAGCCATCGGTCGCAATCCAGGTCTTCCAGGGCGAGCGCGAGTTCACCCGCGATAACAAGCCACTTGGCACCTTCGAGCTCACCGGCATCGCACCCGCCCAGCGTGGTGTTCCGCAGGTGGAGGTCACGTTCGACATCGACGCCAACGGCATCGTGCACGTGTCTGCGAAGGACAAGGGCACCGGTAAGGAGCAGTCGATGACGATCACCGGCGGCTCGTCGCTGCCGAAGGAAGACATCGAGCGTATGGTGCGCGAGGGCGAAGAGCACGCTGCGGAAGACAAGAAGCACCGCGAAGAGGCCGAAACACGCAACACTGCGGAGCAGCTCGCATACCAGACCGACAAGCTCATCAAGGACAACGCTGACAAGCTGCCTGACGACGTGAAGAACGACGTGCAGGCCGATGTCGATGCCCTGAAGAGCGCGCTCGCCGGAGATGACGCGGATGCCGTGAAGACGGCGTTCGAGAAGCTCAGCGAGAGCCAGCAGAAGCTCGGCGAGGCAATCTACGCCACGAAGGAGCAGGAGGCCAACGCGGATGCTCCGACCCCCGATGGTCCCAGTGACGAGGCGACGGCTGACGACGAGGATATCGTTGACGCCGAAGTGGTGGAAGACGAGCCAGAAGACGCCACACCAGGCGACGGTAAAAAGTAGCCATGGCCGACAAAAAGAAGAAGCCTGACGAGACCAACCCGGAGTCGGGAGCGAACGCTTCCGGCTCCGGGGGGCCGTCCGTCGAAGGCGAAGAGCTGATCGAGGCTGAGGGACCAGACATCGAGACCCCGTTCACGGATCTTGACCTTGAGTTCCTGAACAGCGGAAAAGAGCCTGACTTGGCTGCGGAACGGCTTGCCGATCTGCAGCGTCTGCAGGCCGAGTATGTCAACTACCGTAAGCGCGTCGAGCGAGACCGTGAGGCGAACCGCGAGTTCGTGATAGCGGAAGTCATTACCGGCATGTTCCCGGCTCTCGACGACCTGAGGTTGGCAGAGCTTCACGGTGACCTCACGGAGGGCCCCATGACGATCATTGCGCAGAAGCTTAAGGCGAGCCTTGAGAAGTTTGGGCTCACCATGGTGGGCGAGAAGGGTGAGGAGTTCGACCCGCACATCCACGAGGCACTCATGCAGCTGCCTAGCCCGGATGTGACAACCCAGATCGTCGCGGACGTGATCCAGCCCGGATACAAGCTGGGGGAGCGTCTGCTTCGCGCGGCGAAGGTGGCTGTCTCCGTTCCTGTGGAGAACTAACCGCCCGTGGCCAGCCAGGATTGGTTCGATAAGGACTTTTACAAGGTGCTCGGTGTGTCGAAAGACATCAGCCAGGCAGAACTGAAGAAGGCCTACCGCAAGCTCGCCCGCAAGTATCACCCGGACTCAAACCCCGGGAATGCTGCGGCCGAGGCGAAATTCAAGGAGATCAGCGAGGCGCACGCAGTTCTCTCGAACGTGGAGCAGCGCAAAGAGTACGACCAGATGCGCGCCATGGGAGCCGGTGCACCCCGCTTCACTGCGGGTGGCGGTGGCCAGACCGGTGGCTTCGAGGATGTGTTCGGTGGGATGTTTGGGCAGGGCAACCAGCGCACCACCCGTTCGGCTGGCGGCTTCGACGACATCTTCGGCAATCTGTTCGGCGGTGGCAACTTCGGTCAACCTACCGGTGGTTTTCGTGGGCAGGGCGGACCGAGCAAGGGTCGTGATCAGACGGCAACCACCTCGCTTGACTTCGTCAGCGCTATCAAGGGCGAAACGGTCAAGCTGCAGGCGGCCGGAAGTAAGCCGATCAGCGTGAAGATTCCGGCCGGGGTGAATGACGGCCAGAAAATCCGGCTGAAGGGCAAGGGTGAGCAGAGCATTGACGGTGGTCCAGCAGGCGACCTGACTCTTACTGTTTCGGTACGCAAGCATCCGGTGTTCGAGCGCGACGGGCTGAATCTTCGGGTGGATGTCCCTGTCACTTTTGCCGAGGCCACGCTCGGTGCGACCATCGAGGTTCCCACTCTCGGTGGTGAGCCGGTGAAGCTTCGAGTGGCACCGGGAACGCCGAGCGGTCGCGTGCTGCGGGTCAAAGGGCGAGGGGTCACAACAAGCAAGGCGACAGGAGATTTGCTGGCGATGGTGCAGATCGCTGTGCCGAGTCACCTGACCGCAGAGGCCAAGGACCACCTCGAGGCTTTCCAGAAGGCGATGCCGGCGGAGAACCCGCGGGCGGAGCTGCTGGCCAAGGCCCGGGAGTGACCGCTGTGGGTGTGCGTTGAACGACGAGTTGAACGCGGATGCGCCCGTGTTCGCGATCGCGGTTGCGGCAGAACTTGCGTCGATGCATCCGCAGACCCTTCGGCAGTACGACCGGATCGGGTTGGTCAGTCCCAAGCGCACCGCCGGACAGTCCCGCCGGTACTCGATGCGCGACGTTTTACAACTTCGGGAGGTCGCTCGGCTGAGCGCAGAAGCGGTGAGCCTCGAGGGCATCCGACGCATTCTGCAGCTCGAGAACCAGGTGACCGAGCTCACGGCCAGGGTGCACGAGCTCGAAGGTGCGTTAGCTGACGAGCTGTTGAATCGCCCGGGCAGCAGGGTGTTCGCAGCTGGTACCGCAGGAGACGTGATCTCATTGAAGACAGGAACGCGCGCCCAGCGACAGAACCAAATTGTCGTCTGGCGTCCGCTGGGCCGAAACTGGCTTCGCAATCAGGACTAACCGATTCAGGACCAACCGAACGGACCGAGACAATGACCATCACGCCTCCCCCGCCCTACCAACAATCGCCTAACGGTCAGCCCGCGTACGCGCCGCAAAACTGGCAGCCCGTGGCCAAGCGTCCACCGCTCACTCCGAGGGCCAAGAGCGGCGCACGATGGGCCGGCATCATAGGCTTCAACCTGATTTCACTCGGCTGGGGGATGTTCGTCGTCCCAGTGGTATTGAGCATCTTCGCCGCGTTCTTCGTCTTCCTGATAGGCCGATTGGAGCCCTCCTCGGCGGCGACCAACCGAGGCTTGTACCAACTGAAGAACTTCATCGAGAGCATCAATGTGAGCGCGTGGATCCTGCCGCTCACTCTTGTCGCTGTTCTCGGGATTGTCGTGTGGTGGCTTGGGATCTTCGTGAGTGGTCGCATCCTCAGGTCACACGCTGTCAATCGTCCGCGGGGCGTTACCTGGGCGGCGGCCGGTGTCGCGATCGTCGGGAGCTGGTTCCTGAGCTGGATCGGGAGTGTCTTCGTTCAGATCGTGACCGCCGTGACGAACACGACCGACACCCCGATGTGGGTAGGCATCGTCATCGGTGGAGCGGTCGGGTTTGTTGCTGCGATCGTGGTCAACTCCGTCATCGGCTGGCTTGCCTGGTGGTGGATGGCGCACGCGATGCGTAGCGCGCGGCCTGTCGCGTAGGAACGTGATCAGGCGACTGGAACGGACTCCGCTGTCGAGACGGTCGCGTCCGGTGTGCTGGCGGCATCCGTCGACTGGCCTATTGGTGTCTGCGCGATGGATGACCGGGTGAACGCAATGCTCACCGCGGTGAGTGCGAGCAGCGCGACGAACGCAGTGGCGCCGGCAGCGGGCGTTGTGTTCCACGCGCCGTTCAGAAGAAACAGGCCGCTGATTGAGCAGCTGGGGATTCCGAGCCAGACCAGGAACCAGCCGGTGAAGCGACTGAGGCTCGCAATGCCGAGGGCCATGAGCAGGAAGAACAGCGTCCACATAGCGGCCCAGCACAGCCAGATTACGGCGAAAACAGGATCTGTATCGAGTGCCGCTGCAGCCTCGTACAACGCGGTTGCGGCTACAAACGCGCTGAACCAGCCGAGTCCCTGAGGCTCAAGATTGAGCAGAATGCCAAGGCCATAGTAGAGGTACGTGAAACCGAACAGGTAGGTCGGCCAGGTGGCATTGAGGATCGCGGCGTCACCGCCGGACTGCACAAGGATAATCGTCGGCAGCAGCACCTGAAGCACTCCGACGAACAGATTCAGGATGGCGGCGCTGCGGGCTGGAACGACGCTAAGGATCACCAAGCCGTTAACCAACAGCACGATGCCGACAAAGAAGAGTCCCACGTTTCCCATGGTGCGGCCCTAGCGCTTCAGGAGTTCGACGAACGTCTCCGAGGAGATCACGGGCGCGAAAAACTGGTTGATGCGCTGGAACGCGGTCGCCTCGACGTCGGGCGTGTTGCATCCGGTGGCATCGCCGATCACGATCGGCAAGTAACCGTGGTCACGCGCGGCGCGGGCGTTGCCCTCGATGCACCAGTCGGTGTGGATACCCGTGATGACGATCACCTCGATGCGCTTGCGGGAGAGCTCGAGCTCCAGGCCCGTTCCGGTGAACGCGGTCTGTAGCGCGCACTCATAGAACTCGTTGTCGCCGGGGCGCACCAGCTCGCGCAGCTCACCGACCAGTTCGTTGTCCCAGGCGATCTGCTCGGCGGTTGCCTCGAGGTGCCCGGTCCAGGAGTCATACTGAACCCGGTCGAAGTCTGTCTGCGGGTAGTCCTGCCGGAAGACTGTGTAGCCGACCCAATTGAACGAGGAGAAGTTGCCTGCCGCTCTGGCGGCTTTCGCTGATTTCACCGTTGCGGGAAGGCTCCCGCGCAGGTCGTGGCGCTCCCCGTACTGGACGCCGCCCGGTTTGTACAGCGAGTTCGACTGGCTGACCGAAAGGAATGCGGCGGGCCGACTGAGGATCTCGCGCAGGTCGAGTGTCTTCCAGTGGTCGGCGAGCGGTGGGATCGCCGCGACGTTGCTTGATGGGAAGCGTGGCGCGACAGCCGTATCGAACTCTGTGCTGGTGCTGGTGCGTGTGCCTGGTTCGGCAGTGGCCGTGAATGTCATGATCGGATTCCTCGGTTTGGTTGGCGTGGCATCAGCGTAGGGAAATAATGCATGCGCCCCTCCGAATGAGGCGAAATATGACCTTTCGGGCGCGAGCACGACCACGAATGTTGCGTCGTGTTTCGCGATGTTGCGTCGTGTTGCCGCGCCGCGTGCGAGCGGACTCGCGGAGCCGCACCATGGTGCAATGTCCACAGAAGATCAGCCCAGACAGATTCGCTTCAACGCCTTCGACATGAACTGCGTCGCTCACCAGTCCGCTGGAATGTGGCGGCACCCTGACGACCAGGCGTGGCGTTACAAAGACCTCAGCTACTGGACGGAGCTCGCCAAGCTGCTCGAGCGCGGCAAGTTCGACGGCATCTTCATCGCCGATGTCCTAGGCACGTATGACGTATACGGCGACAGCAATGAGGCGGCGATCCGGCACGGCGCACAAGTACCGGTGGGCGATCCGCTCCTGGTCATTCCCGCGATGGCCTACGTCACTGAGCACCTCGGCTTCGGGGTGACGGCGGGGACCGCCTACGAGCATCCGTACCCCTTCGCCCGTCGCATGTCGACGCTGGATCACCTCACGAATGGTCGTATCGGCTGGAACGTCGTCACCGGATACCTTCCCTCGGCCGCCCGCAACATGGGCCACGACGACCAGATGGAACATGACGATCGCTACGACTACGCAGACGAGTACCTTGAGGTGCTCTACAAGCTGTGGGAGGGGTCGTGGGAGGATGACGCGGTCCAACGCAACCGCGAGACCGGAGTCTTCACCGACCCAAGCAAGGTGCACGAGATCGGGCACAAAGGCAAGAACTTCACCGTCCCCGGCATCCACATTTCCGAGCCGTCGCCGCAACGCTCACCCGTGATCTACCAGGCTGGCGCATCCCCGCGCGGCATCGAGTTCGCCGCGGGCAACGCCGAGGCGATCTTCGTGGCCAACTCCACCAAGGCGGGCCTGAAGGCCACGGTCAAGAGGATTCGGGATGCCCTGGAGGGGGCCGGTCGCGACCGCTACTCCGCCAAGATTTACACTCTGCTCACCGTCATCACCGACGCGACGTCGGAAAAGGCACAGGCCAAGTACGAGGACTTCCTCAGCTACGCGAGCCCGGAGGGTGCGCTGGTCTTCATGTCGGGCTGGATGGGCGTCGACCTGTCAACCTACGACCTCGATGAGCCGATCGGCAATGTGAAGAGCAATGCCATCCAGTCTGCCGTTGCCAATGTGCAGGCCGGCGACGACGAAGGCAAGCAGTGGACGGTGCGTGACATCGCCCTGCAGGGTGCTATCGGCGGACTCGGCCCGTTTATCGTCGGAAGCGGCGAGGAGATCGCCGACCAGCTCCAGGACTGGGTGGAAGAGACGGATGTCGACGGCTTCAACCTTGCCTACGCCATCACCCCCGGCACATTCGAAGACATCGTGGAGTTTGTGATTCCGGTTCTGCAGGCACGCGGCGCCTATCAGACCGAGTACACCGAAGGCACGCTGCGCAATAAATTGCACGGCCGCGGTGATCGTCTGCCAGCCGAGCACCAAGGTGCGCGCTGGAGCTTTACGAATCGCGCCAGCGATTCCGCGACGCGAGCTCCGAGCGAGCCTGCGGGTGAGGGACTTGTCATAACAGAGCACTAGCGTTGCTCAGGTGACTCCGTTCTTCTTCGACACCCTGCGGCGTTGGCCCGACGTCGAGGCAGACAACCTCTTTGCCGTGGATGCGGCTGACCGGCTGATCCTCGATGAGGCTGCCGCAGCGCTGGCGGATGTTCGACCGGGGGAGGTTGCCGTGGTTGGTGACAACTACGGTGCGCTTACCTTGGGTGCCGCTGCGCTGCATTCCGGCGCTGGGATTCGGGTGCACCAGGATGCGCTCTCGGGTGAGAGTGCGCTTGCGTGCAACGCTGAAGAGGCAGGGTTGAGCGGCAGCTTTCGCTCGCTGCCCCTCGGAGCCGAATTGCTGACCGGCGCAAGGGTCGTGCTGCTGCGTCTGCCGCGTAGCCTGGACGCGCTCGACGAGACCTCGGCCCTGATCGCAGCACACGCCGATCCCAATGTAACCGTCTATGCCGGTGGCATGATCAAACACCTTGCGCTCACGATGAATGACGTGTTGGGACGCTACTTCGGTGAGGTGCGGCCGGGGCTCGCTCGGCAGAAGGCGCGAGTGCTCACCGTGTCTTCGCCACGGCTTGGGGCGGAAGGTGCGGCGTGGCCGAAGCGGGAATTCCACGCCGACCTGGGACTGTGGGTCTGCGCCCACGGAGGTGCATTTGCGGGAACCAGAGTGGATATTGGCACCCGTTTTCTGCTCGGTCTGCTGGGCGAAGCGAAGCCGGATGCGGCATCCGCTATTGACCTGGGCTGCGGCACCGGGGTGCTTGGCGCAGCCCTCGCGATGGCAAGGCCGCGCATCTCGGTGCTCGCGACGGACCAGTCGGCCGCGGCGGTCGCATCCGCCCACGCGACGATGGGAGCGAACGGAGTCGCCGACCGGGTTTCCGTCGTGCGGGACGATGGACTTGCCAGTCAGCCGGATGCCTCTGCCGAACTCATCCTGCTGAACCCGCCGTTTCATGTTGGCGCGACCGTGCACGAAGGAATCGCACCGCGCCTGTTCGAAGAGGCGGCGAGGGTGCTTGCCCCCGGCGGAGAGCTGTGGACGGTGTTCAACTCGCACCTCGCCTACCGCCCGGCGCTCACCCGTATCGCCGGACCCACACGCCAGGTGGCGCGCAACGCGAAGTTCACTGTGACGGTATCGACCAGGCGCTGAGTTCCCGATGACGAATTCGAATACGGGATATAGCTGTCGTCGAGCCACGGTGCGTCATGCGCCCTCGGGTGGGTCGACGAGTAGGCTGACGCGGTCGCGGAGGTAGCTGTCGAGTGCCAGGGCCGAATCGTCCGATTGACTGAGACTCCAGCGGACGAACGGCTTGTCGCCGCGGAGGAAAAGCGGGCCCGTCGACGCTCTCAGTTGCGCAGCATCCAGCTCAATCACGGTCGTATCGAAGTTGACGGCTTCACCCTTCGGTAACCCGCTTCGCATTGCAGTCACTCGATACGCCCGTCGTTTCTCTACAGCGGCCGACTGAAAAGTGGGTCGGCCGGTGTCTGTGACCCGCGTGAGTGACGCAGTGGCGTACACGGTTGCATCGTGTCCGAGAAGAAAGACGCCCAGCCTCCACACTCGACCGAGGGGAACCATCACGGGTGGCCGAACGAGGGTGAGTAGTCTGCGCCGCTGTGCGAGCTCAGCGAGCAGTTCATCTTTGGCACGTGCTGCCGCGAGTTCGTTCGCTGCCGCCGCAAATGTTTCATGAAGGGCAGCGATCGGGTCGTTCATACCAAGCAGCCTAAGTCCGCGTGCCGAGTTGCCCACATTCGTCACTTTGCGGGCGGCAATTGGGGGAAAAACGGGCAGAAGTGGGCAACTCGCGTCCAGGCGGAGGAGTGCAGGATGCGCGTGGGCTTTCGCCGTGAGTGAATTGCGCTGGCAGGGAGCAAAGTAATCCCGTAAACTTGAGTCGCGCAGGCTCAGGTTTTGCTTGCCGAGTGTTCAGGAGTGTTCAGATGGCTAACATGCAGGGTGCCCCCGCCAGTGACGAAGAGCAGAAGACTGCTCTGCAGAAATACGGCGTCGATCTCACCGAGATTGCGCGCGAAGGCAAGCTCGACCCCGTGATTGGGCGTGATGCCGAGATTCGACGGGTCAGTCAGGTCTTAACCCGCCGCACCAAGAACAACCCCGTACTGATCGGCGAGCCCGGTGTCGGCAAGACCGCCGTGGTCGAAGGTCTCGCCCAGCGCATTGTCGCGGGGGATGTCGCCGACTCGCTCAAGGGCAAGCGGCTCGTGAGCCTCGACCTGGCCGCGCTCGTCGCTGGGGCTAAGTACCGTGGCGAATTCGAGGAGCGCCTTAAAGCGGTGCTCAAGGAGATTAACGACGCCGGTGGCGAGGTCATCACCTTCGTTGACGAACTCCACTCGCTCATGGGCGCGGGTGCAGGCGAAGGCTCGGTGGCGGCATCCAACATGCTCAAGCCGATGTTGGCCCGCGGCGAACTACGCCTGATTGGTGCGACAACTCTCGATGAGTACCGCCAGTACAT
Source organism: Lacisediminihabitans sp. (assembly GCA_039936355.1). GTDB lineage: Bacteria > Actinomycetota > Actinomycetes > Actinomycetales > Microbacteriaceae > Parafrigoribacterium_A. The sequence continues at coordinate 9,215 of JBDTIM010000151.1, forward strand.
CGAGAAGGATGCCGCGCTCGAGCGCCGCTTCCAGCAGGTGTTCGTTGGTGAGCCGAGCGTCGAAGACACCATTGCCATCCTTCGCGGGCTCAAGGAACGGTACGAAGCGCACCACAAAGTGACAATCGCCGACTCTGCACTGGTGGCTGCCGCATCCCTCAGCAACCGCTACATCGCAGGACGTCAACTGCCGGACAAGGCAATCGACCTCGTCGACGAAGCAGCGAGTCGGCTGAAGATGGAGATCGATTCCTCGCCGGTGGAGATCGACGAGCTTAAGCGCGCGGTCGACCGGCTAAAGATCGAAGAGCTCGCACTCAAAAAGGAGAAGGACGAAGCATCGAAGGGTCGGCTGGCGAAGCTGCGCGAGGATCTCGCGGAACGGCAGGAATCCCTCGCCGAACTCGAAGCGCGCTGGAAGGCCGAGAAGTCGACGCTCACCGGTGTCGGCGAACTCAAGACACGGCTGAACGAAGCCAGAATCGACCTCGACCGGGCGATGCGTGAAGGCGACTACCAGGTGGCATCCAAGGTCAACTACGAGACCATCCCGGCGATCGAGAAGGCGATTGCCGACGCGGAATCCGCCGAGCAAAATGGACCACGCATGGTCAGCGACCAGGTGACCGAGGACGACATCGCTTCTGTCGTGGCGATGTGGACAGGCATCCCGGTTGACCGGCTCACCCAGGGCGAAACTGAGAAACTGCTGAACCTCGAGGGCGAGCTGGGCAAGCGACTGGTTGGTCAGAAGCGTGCGGTGGGTGCTGTGGCGGATGCCGTGCGCCGGTCGCGAGCGGGCGTTTCAGACCCCGATCGCCCCACCGGCTCGTTCCTCTTCCTTGGACCCACCGGTGTCGGCAAGACCGAGCTTGCGAAGGCGCTCGCCGAGTTCCTGTTTGACGACGAGAAAGCCATGATTCGCATCGACATGAGCGAATACGGCGAGAAGCATTCCGTTGCGCGGCTGCTCGGTGCTCCTCCCGGCTACATCGGCTACGAGCAGGGTGGCCAGCTCACCGAGGCGGTGCGGCGACGGCCGTACTCCGTCGTCCTCATGGACGAGGTAGAGAAGGCGCACCCGGAGGTCTTCGACGTTTTGCTGCAAGTGCTCGACGACGGCAGGCTCACGGATGGCCAGGGCCGTACGGTGGACTTTCGCAACGTCATCCTCGTCCTCACATCGAACCTCGGCAGCCAGTTCCTGGTCGATCCGGCACTCAGCCCCGCCGAGAAGGACGAAGCCGTGCATGCGATGGTTCGCCAAACTTTCAAGCCAGAGTTTGTGAATCGCCTAGATGACATCGTGATCTTCTCGCCGCTATCCGTCGACGACCTCAGCCAGATTGTTGAACTGTACATCGACCGGCTCTCGCGCCGGCTGCAGGATCGTCGCTTCACGCTGGCGGTGACCCCGGATGCCCGCACCTGGCTGGCAGAGCGCGGCTACGACCCGATCTACGGAGCACGGCCGCTGCGACGTCTCATGCAGACTCAGATCGACGACAAGCTGGCGCGTGCGCTGCTCGCCGGTGAGGTTCAGGATGGGGATGTCGTACGCGTCGACATCGCGACGGATGGCAATGGTCTTACCGTCACGAAGTCGAACGACTGATCGCGGGAGGTGAGCGCTCGGCGTGGGGAAAGTCCGGTACTACTGCAGTGCTGGAATGACCTCGCGCTCGAACAGCTCCATGCCCGAGCGATCATATGCCGCTTCGGGAAAGTAGTGGATGAAGTACCCCATACCGAGAGCCTTCATCTCGCCAAGGCGTGTGATGATCTGCTCGGGGGTGCCCACCGCGAGGGCGTTTTCGCTGTGGTACTCGGCGATGAACTCCGCGGTCTTTTCCGGGCCCAGGTACGGCGCAACTCGCGCTTCAATGGCATCCAGCCGTCTTTGCACCTCCGCTTCGGTCTTGCCGATGACGACGTTGTAATTCGCGCTGCGGGTGATGTCGTTGAAGTCCCGGCCGACCGCATCCGTGTGTCCCCGAAGGATCATGCTCTTGTGTCGGAACTCGTCTGGGGTGCCGCCGAAGTTGGTGTAATTGGCATATTGTGCGGCGATGCGCAGAGTGACCTTCTCGCCGCCGCCCGCGATCCACAGTGGGATGCCACCGGCTTGTAGCGGCTTCGGGTAGAACAGTGCGCCGTCCACCTGATAGTGCTTACCGTTCAGGGTGGCGGAGCCCGTGGTCCAGGCCTGCTTCATGATCTGCACCCCCTCATCCAGTCGCTCCAGTCGTTCGCCAGCGCGTGGGAATCCGTACCCGTAGGCGCGCCATTCGTGCTCGTACCAGCCCGCGCCGATTCCCATCTGGGCGCGGCCACCCGAAATAATGTCGACGGTGGTAGCAACTTTCGCGAGATACGCGGGGTTGCGATAACTCATGCAACTACACATCTGACCGAGGCGCACTTTACTCGTGCTTGCGGCGAAGGCGGCCATGAGACTCCACGCCTCGTGCATGGCCTGGTCTGACGCAACCGGCACAGTGTGAAAGTGGTCGTAGACCCACACTGACTCCCACGGACCGGCGTCGGCGTGCGCAGCGAGTCCGCTCATGACCTCCCAGTGCTTCGAGGGATCGATATCGACCAGATCGTGACGCCAGCCCTGGGGTATGAACATTCCGAATCGCATGGATCAAGCCTATTCGGTGGCGGCGCGTGAAAAGCTATTGTGCAGCGAGCTCCCGCGCGATCGCGGCCACGAATGCATCGACGTCCGCCTCAGTCGTATCGAAGGCGCACATCCAGCGCACCTCGCCAGCGGCTGCATCCCAATCATAGAAACGGAACTGTTCCCGGATGCGGTTCGCAGCATCCGTGGGAAGTTGCGCGAAGACCGCATTGGCCTCGGTCTTCTGCGTGAACGCAAGATTGTGGACAGCTCCGGCCTCGATCAGGTGCTCGAGCGATCGTCGCAGGTGTGCTGCCATGTCGTTGGCGTGCCCTGCAGAGTCGAGCCACAGGTTGTTGCTGAGTAACGCAATGAGCTGGGCGCTCACAAACCGCATCTTGCTTGCGAGCTGCATGTTGAGCTTGCGGAGGAAGTGCAGTCCGTCTGATGCATCCGGATTGAGCACGATCACGGCCTCACCGTAGAGCAGGCCGTTTTTCGTGCCGCCGAAGCTCAGGATGTCGACCCCGGCATCCGTCGTGAACGCTCGCAATGGAAGCTGCAGACTCGCAGCTGCGTTGGCGACGCGCGAGCCGTCCATGTGGAGTTTCATGCCCTTCGAGTGCACATGGTCGGCGATTGCCTTCACCTCGGCGGCGCTGTAGGTCGTTCCGAGTTCCGTGGTCTGAGTGATGCTGACCGCGAGCGGCTGCGCCCGGTGCTCGTCACCCCAGCCCCAGGCTTCGGTGTCGATGAGCTCTGGTGTGAGCTTGCCGTCCGGTGTATTCACGGTGAGGAGCTTGAGGCCGGCCACACGCTCGGGAGCCGCGTTCTCGTCCGTGTGGATGTGGGCGGTCGTCGTACAGACCACGGCGCCCCAGCGCGGCAGCATCGATTGCAGGCTCAACACGTTCGCGCCGGTGCCGTTGAACACGGGGAACGCCTCGGCCTGCTCGCCGAAGTGATCCTTCACGACCTCCTGCAGCTTCGCTGTGTAGACATCTTCGCCGTAGGCGATCTGGTGGCCGCCGTTCGCCGTCGCTATCGCCTCAAGCACTGCGGGGTGTGCCCCCGCATAGTTGTCACTGGCGAAGCCGCGGTAGCTGATGTCATGGAGGCGCTCAAAGTCGGTCACACCGTCAATTCTCTCGCACTTGTCTGGCGCGGTTGTCGCCCTGCGGCCGGAGTGCTGCGCTGCGGTCCTACCGTCGCTCCAAAACTGCGGTCTTCATCAAACCCGCGATCTGCGCTTAGTGAATCTGGCCTGGATCGACGATACGTGGCGAGGCAGTTTAGGCTGAACAGATGCTTGCAACAGTTATCCACGGTGCCCGTGACATCCGACTTGACGAGGTTGCCGATCCGGTGCTCAGCACCGGAGGCGACGCGATCGTGCGCGTCGTAGCGGCGTGTGTGTGCGGTTCTGACCTCTGGCCTTATCGGGGAGTGATTCCGACCGACGAGCCACATCGCATCGGTCACGAGTTTGTTGGCGTCGTCGAGGCTATCGGCGACGCCGTTGAGCGCATGAGGGTCGGCGACTTCGTCATCGCACCCTTCTATGACTGTGACATGACCTGCATCAACTGCCTGAACGGTGTCAGCACGTCCTGTCTAAACGGCGGATGGTGGGGTTCAGATGACCGGAGCGGCCACTTCGCTGACGGCGCGCAGGGTGAACTGGTGCGGGTTCCCCACGCCGATGGAACGCTCGTCGCCACCCCGTCGCATCCGGATGACTCCCAGATTCCTAACCTGCTTACCCTCGCCGACGTGATGGGCACCGGTCACCACGCTGCGGTCTCAGCAGGGGTCACTTCCGGCAGCACTGTCGTTGTGGTGGGCGACGGCGCCGTTGGACTGTGTGCTGTGCTCGCTTCGAAGCGATTGGGAGCATCCCGCATCGTTGCGATGTCAAGGCACGCCGATCGGCAGGTGATCGCCCGCGAATTCGGAGCCACCGACATCATTGAGGAGCGCGGCAGTGACGGCGTTGCCCGCGTCAAAGAGATGTTCGACGGAATCGGTGCGGACTGCGTGCTCGAGTGCGTCGGTACCAAAGAATCGATGGACCAGGCGATCCGCTCGGTGCGGCCCGGCGGGATGGTCGGCTATGTCGGCGCACCCAACGGGGGCCCTGAACTGCCGATCCGACCTTTGTTCGGCCGTAATGTCGGAGTTAACGGTGGTGTCGCCCCGGTGCGCAATTACATCGAGGAGCTGCTCCCCGAGGTGTGGTCTGGCAGCATCAACCCCGGTAGGGTCTTCGACCTGCAGCTTCCGCTCGCCGAGGTCGCTGAAGCGTATGCCGCGATGGACGAGCGGCGCGCCGTCAAGGTACTGCTGCGACCGTAGCCGACCTGCTGCGCCTGGTGGTCGAGTAACGAGCGTATCGAGACCCGCAGGTGTCGCTTCAACAGGACGAGGTGAAACACTCCGTAATGGTTGGCTGTTTCACGCGGCGTGTTGCGCCTCGTCCTGTTGTACGAACAGGATTGGGATACCCGTGAGGGGTCTTGATGCGCGCGCCAGAGCGCGTTACTCGACAGGTGACGTGGCGGTGATGCCCGAGGTCGACTCGATGACATCCTTCATTTTCTTCGAGAGCGCCTCGTAGAACATCGACAGCGGAAATTCGTCGTCCAGCACCGCGTTGGTGTAACCCTTCGGCGGCCCTACGAGAATCTCATCAGGCAGGCCGCGAGCCCAGGCCGAGCCCGGATTCGGGGTGAGCGTCGACGAGACCAGCTGGTATGCGGCAAGCCAGTGCGCTGTCTTCGGGCGGTCAATGCTGGCCCAGTAGAGGTCGTTAATCGCGTCGGAAAGCAGGATCACGACATCCGGAATCTCGTCCCAGTCGATCGCGAGCTTCGTGTCTGTCCAATGCAGCACGTCGTGCTGGTGCAGCCAGGCAAACAGCAGTTGCCCGCCGAGGCCGTCGTAGTTTCGCACGCGACTGCCCGTGATGGCGAAGCGGAAGATGCGGTCAAAGATCACCGCGTACTGCACGAGTTTCGCGTGCTCGAGAGTCACCCGCTGCGATTCCGTGCGGTTCGGCTCCTCGATCAGCGACAGGGAGCGCTCGATGCGCACAGACTCACGGAACGCGGTCAGGTCACAGCGCAGCTCCTCGAGTGAGTAGAGGAAGAACGGCATCCGCTGCTTGATCATGAACGGATCAAACGGGAGGTCACCGCGCATGTGGGTTCGGTCGTGGATGAGATCCCACATCACGAATGTCTCTTCCGTGAGCTTCTGATCATCGAGCATGCGAGCGGCGTCATCCGGTAGGTCGAGCTTGGTGATTTGGGATGCCGCACGCACGACCCGCCGATAACGAGCAGCCTCGCGGTCCTGGAAGATTGCACCCCAGCTGAAGGTGGGGATCTCGCGCATTGCGACTGTTTCGGGGAAGAGCACCGCCGAGTTGGTGTCGTAGCCGCTGGTGAAGTCGAGAAAACGAATGGGGACGAACAGCTTGTTTGAGTAGTCGCCCGCCTCGAGCGCGCCAACGAATTCCGGCCAGATGACCTCGATCAATACGGCTTCGGTGAGGCGGTTTGTCGAACCATTCTGCGTGTACATCGGAAAGATGACCACGTGGCGCAGGCCATCGACACGGTTCCGCTCCGGGTGAAACGCCATGAGAGAGTCAAAGAAGTCCGGCACGCCGAAGCCCTCCGCGGCCCAGCGCTCGAAGTCCTTGATGGATGCCTCGAGGTATTGGGCATCGTGCGGAAACAGCTCACGGAAATTCAGGAGTTCGGTCGTGATGGTCTCGACGTAGCCTCGTGCTTCCGGGTGCGCAGCCTGGTCTGGGATGCTGCCGTCCTGAATCTCCAATGGCTGCAGCGCGCTGGCGGCCGCTTTCAGTGAGAGCCAGGAGGGGTGGTTCGCCAGGTCTTCGACAACCTCGGGTTCTCCAACGATGGTCTGTGTTCCAACAAAGGTTTGGTTCGACGTGATCTGTGACATGGTTCAACCTCCGATCCTGCTGAGTGTGGATGTGCAGCTAAATAGCTCTACTTCGAGGTTAGCTGGCGCATCGTGATTTTTGGTTGCGGTAATCGGCGGATACTTGCGCGCCGATGTCGCCCAACGCCAGTTCCTGCAGAAAACGGCCTATTTGGTGGCGATCAGCAACCTTAGAAGATCATGGGCCGATCGTCGTCGTCTTGCGTTTCGAGATCGAGGTCGACGACCACCGGGACGTGATCGCTTGGTCCGTCGCCCTTGCGTTCATTGCGGTGGATGCTCGCAGCCGTCACAAGGTTGGCGAACGGCTTCGAACCCAGGATGAAGTCGATCCGCATGCCTTCGTTGCGCGGGAAGCGAAGCTGCTTGTAATCCCAAAATGTGAAGCCTTCTGGGACCAGCGGGCGCACGACATCCGCGAGTCCGGTCTGTTCGAAGGCGAAGTACGCGTCACGCTCCGGCTTCGAGATGTGTGTGGAAACGCCAGGGGTGAAGCTGGGGTCGCCGATGTCAGCGTCAGTTGGGGCGACGTTCCAGTCGCCCATGAGGGCGAGCGGGGTTTCCGGATGCGCGGCAAGCCAGTTTTGCGTATCGGCCCGCAGGGCGGCCAGCCACTCGAGTTTGTAGGTGTAGTGCGGGTCGTCAAGCGCGCGTCCGTTGGGAACATACAGGCTCCACAGACGCACCTCGTTCACGGTGACGCCCATCGCGCGGGCCTCGAGGGGGAGGTCTGGCCCGTCCTGACCCTTCAGGAAGCCGGGCATGCCCGCGAAGCTTGTGGCGACATCCGTCATGGGCAGGCGACTGGCAAAGGCGACACCGTTCCACTGGTTGAGACCGTGGATCTCGAGTTCGTAGCCCGCCTCCTCGAAAGCCTCGCGCGGAAACTGCTCCGGCTTGCATTTGATCTCCTGCATGCCGAGCACGTCGATGTCTTCACGTACGAGCCAGTCGACGACGCGGCCGACGCGGGTGCGGATCGAGTTCACATTCCAGGTGGCAACGCGCATGGTCCAACGCTACCGGTGCGCGGCGCATCCAGCTCCCGTCGTCCGTCGTCCGTCGTTGTCCCAAATGCAGGAGCCGGTGAGCGATAATCGCGTATTCCCGGGCACTGCATCCGCAAAACTCATGACCACTCCTGCATGTGGGACCATGTGGGACCATGTGGCGTCGATTGGCGTCAGGGAGGACCGATTGGGCGGATGCTTGCGGAGGCGAGCCAGCGAACCAGTCGAGTGGCCCCGGGCCCGGTAGAATCGCCGCTGTGACGGATGCGCGACAGCAACTCATTGCCCACATCTCGGCGGAGGCCGTGTTCCACGGTGACTTCACCCTGACAAGCGGCAAGAAGGCGACGTACTACGTCGACCTGCGCAAGGTGAGCCTCGACCACCGCGTCGCGCCGCTCATCGGGCAAGTCATGCTCGACCTCATCGCCGAGGTGCCCGAGGTCAGCGCCGTCGGCGGGATGACCATGGGTGCCGACCCGATCGCCGCGGCCGTCCTGCACCAGGGTGCCGCCCGCGGATTGGACTATGACGCTTTCGTCGTCCGCAAGGAGCCAAAGGATCACGGCCGAGGCCGTCAGGTCGAGGGCCCCGAACTCGCCGGCAAGCGCGTCATCGTGCTCGAAGACACCTCAACCACCGGTGGCTCACCACTCGCGGCTATCGAGGCGCTCCTCAAAGTTGGAGCAGAGATCGCCGCTGTTGCCGTGGTTGTCGACCGCAACACCGGAGCCCGGGAAGTCATCGAGGCTGCCGGTTACCCTTACTACGCGGCCATCGGTCTCAGTGACCTGGGACTCAGCAATGACGGATGAGCGAGACCAAGACGGCGCGTTCGACTGGCTCGCGGCCCAGTTCGGCTCGGATGACGACCCGTACGCAAGTTCAGACGCGAGTGCGGACGCAAGTGCGGACGCAAGTTCGGAACCGAGTGCGGAACCGAGTGCGGACGGAAGCGCAGACGGAAGCGCGGACGGGAGTGCGGACGGGAGTGCGGACGGGAGCGCCGACGGGAGCGCCGACCGGACTTCGGCCGGAAGTGTAGACGGGAGCGCGGAACCGAGTGTAGACGGAAGCGCAGACTCGGCGCCGGATGTCGGGAAGTCGGATGTCGTAGTACCCGATGTCGTAGTGCCCGAGACGAGGACTCCGGTGGCCGGGGCACCCGAAGTTGCGACACCGAACAACGCGACACCGAACAACGCGACGCGAGACGAGTCGACGCGACACAACGTTGCGGAGCCGCCTTCCCTGATTGAGCCTCCTGCACCGGCTTCGTTACCTGCACAGCCTGCACCGGCGTCATTGTCTGTACAGCCTGCGCAGCCCGTACAGCCTGCGCAGCCCGTACAGCCTGTACAGCCTGTACCATCTGCTCCGTCTGCACCGTCCGTACCGATTGCGGTGACGGAGGCCGATCCATCGACGGAACCGGGCTCGCATGGCGAAAGTGCTGCCGGCGACGCCGGACACGATGCGACAGGGTCCGCTGCGCCGGTGGCTAGTGGTGTCGCGCCCGGTGGATTCCCGCCCGGTGGCTTCCCGTCAGGCGATCTCGCGCCCGGTGGTTTCTACTGGGGGTTGACCCCGACGAATGCAACTCCGCCCCCGCCGTCCCCAGAACGGATCTCAGAACCAGAGCCGTTCCCAGAGCCGTTTCCAGAGCCAGCGCCAGAACCAGAGCCAGAGCCAGAGCCAGAGCCGCTCCCGGAGCCGGAACCGGAACCCGCGCTTCCACCCACTGTGGCTTTCACTCTGCCCCCGCTGATTGTCGCTCCGCCAACTCCGCCAACTCCCCCGTTCGAGCCCCCGAGCGAACCTGCGCCGTTTGATGCGGCGCTCGCCGGTGCCCCATCTATCGAGGCG
>JBDTIM010000152.1:0-7173 GCA_039936355.1 Lacisediminihabitans sp.
CGCAGCAACAGTTACTCGATCCCCTATAAAATTGCGCGCAAAACCGTCTCCGGCGAGACGGCCCCCCATGCGCCAATATCGGTGACAACTGCATCTACCGACAGATCCTCAGTCTGCCATAGGCGAGTTATGGGGGGTATGTTCCGGCGTTCACGGGCATGTTCTATAGGCCAAACTCGTAACCCAGAGATTTCAGGACAGGAACCGCAGCTCGAGATCGTGACATAGATCGAGCCCACGTATAACTGGGAGCCTGCTATATCGGAGCGAACATTTGTCCAAATTTTAAGCGTCGAACTAACGCCATTGGTCTGCGAATTGCCACCTTCCCTCGACGCATTTTCCGCGAAGTAGGCGCGAAGGGTTGACAAGTCATACGGATACCCGCTATATTTTAGTTAATCGATTAAGCAATCGAATTGACGAACACGCCAAATCGAGATCACCCACAGCGTGGCACCTAGCTTCAACGGAGAGGAGGATGACTTGTATGTGCTTTAACGATCAAGCAAATAGTCCATTTCTTCCACTCCTGATTGGAGTTGTTCGATGAGGTCCTCGTCACGCAAGGCTTCCGTCACTCTCAAAGATGTCGCCGCCCGAGTTGGGGTGACATCCGCTTCAGTCTCGATGGCATTAGCAGACAGTCCTAGGATCAGCGAAAAGACCAAGGAGGCTGTACGCGCCGCCGCGCTTGAGCTGGGTTATGTCCCAAGCTCGGCCGGGCGGGCACTGCGAAACCAGCGCTCGGAAGCCGTTGCGGTGATCGTGCCGAACACCTCGCAGCACGTTTTTGGTCACAGCTACTTTATGCATGTGCTCACCGGAGTATCGGCAGCGGCCAACGCGAGAGACATGCAGGTTGTTCTCTCGACGACGGCGGAAGAGGCGGGTGATGTCGCAGCGTACGAGCGCGTTGTGCGATCGCGCAGTGCGGATGGCGCGATCGTCACAAGCGCCGCGGTGACCGACACAAGCTTGGAAGCGTTGGTGGCGAGTGGGCTTCCGGTCGTTCTCATCGGCAACTTCCCTTACCTGCCCTCTGCTATTACCGTCGGCATCGACGACGTCGACGCCAGCCGTCAGATCACCGAACATCTCCTCGTCGTTCACGGTGTCAAGCGGGTCCTATACGTCACCGGCCCCCTTGATCATCAGACCGGTATCGATCGACGAATCGGGTTTGAGGATGCTATCAAGGGTCGCAGCGGTGTGACGGCCCAGGTGATCGAAGGAGACTTCAGCGAGGATGCAGGGCGACGCGCGGTCGAAACGATGTTAAACGCTGATGCTCACTTCGAAGGGATCATCTTTGCCAATGACGACATGGCGTTCGGCGGGATGCAGGCGCTTCGATCAGCTGGCTTGCGAGTGCCCGAAGACGTTGCGCTCGTTGGCTTCGACGACTTTGGCCTCGCGCGTCTCACCAATCCGGGCATTACCACCGTGCATGTTCCCGCCGAGGACCTCGCGCGGCTTGCCACGGAACAGTTGCTGCGAATCATCGACAACGTGCCGCTCGAACCGGCAAGGCAGCAGCTTCCGGTATCCATAACCGTGCGTGAGTCATGCGGGTGCACATCGCACCCAAACACCACGAACTCTGCAATCACATAGCGTCACCTATCCCTCGAAGGAGAGCACATGAAAATACGCAGCAGTCTCGCGATCGGCGCCATCGCCGTCGCGGCGGCTCTAACCCTGTCCGGATGCTCCGGCGGCAGCTCAAATACGAGCAGCGGCCCGGTAAATCTCACCGTGTGGACTGGATTCACCGGGGGAGACCGGCCCGGCTATACGAAGATCGTCAAAGACTTCAATGAGTCGCATCCAAAGATCCACGTCACCATGAATGTGCAGCCCTGGGACACCATTGCCCAGAAGCTTCCGTCAGCATGGCTCACGGGTCAGGGCCCGGACATCGCGGCACCAAGCTTCGATCCTGGTGTCATCGCACAGTATGTAAAAACCAACTCTGTCCTGCCGTTGACCAACACCGGTTCTGGCTCGACACAAATCAACGTCGACAAACTTGCGCCGGGAACCGTGAAGGAGTTCACGTACAACGGCAAGCTTTACGCGATTCCCGCGAACTTCGCCACGCTGAGTCTCTATTACAACAAGAAGGCGTTCGCCGCCGCAGGGATAGCTGCAGCACCAACGACTGTTGCAGAATTCGCTGAGGATGCGAAGAAACTCACGATCGACCAGGGCCAGACACAATATGGGCTTGCGGTTGCCGACAACCAGACCATTCAGATGTGGCCCATCCTCCAGTGGCTGAAGGGTGGCGATATCGTCAACTCTAAGAACTGCAGTGTTCTCGACACCGCCAAGGGGCAGGAAAGCCTGAAGTACTGGAGTGACATGGTCGTCAAAGACAAAATCGCACCCGTCGGCCTGACTGGTGCCGAAGCCGATTCCCTCTTCTCGGCGGGGAAGGCCGCGATGGAGATGAACGGCCCGTGGGCTGCCTCCGGCTTCAAGTCGGCTGGAATAGATCTCGGAATCGCACCGATCCCGGTCGCTACGGATGGAAGCAAAGTCACCCTGGGTTCCACAGCACCGCTCGCGATCTCGGCAAAGACTAAGCACCCCACAGAGGCTCAGGAATTCCTCGCCTACTGGAGTAGCAAAGATGCGCAGCGGGCGTTCTCGCTGTCCACAGGCTTCCCGCCGCTGCGTACCGACCTGGCCGACGATCCCAAGCTGATTGCCGACCCAACAGTATCCGTATTCGCCTCGCAGGTTGGAGATGCGCGACTGTACCTTCCGGGAGTTCCCAGCTCAACTCAGGTGGATGCCAATGGTTACGTGCCGTTGATTGGCCAGATCACCAGAGGAGATGACGTCGCCACAGCCACTGCTGCTGCGAGCAAGACGATCGACGCCCTTACGGGGTGCACACCGTAATGACAGCACTTGTACCACCCGCAGTGTCGGAGCCGTCGCGCACCACGCGCGGCGGCTCCGATCCGCGTAGGGCGCATCACCGGCGGCTAACGCCGGCAGTGCTGTTCCTCGCACCGAGTGCGATTATCCTTGGGGTCTTCGTTATCTGGCCGATACTTCAGTCGCTGTACTTCAGTCTGTTTGACTGGACCATCGGTGCAGACTCTCAAAAATGGGTAGGTGCCGGCAACTACATCGCCCTGACACAAGATCCTCGCTTTTGGAGTGCGCTCGGCACTACGTTGATTTTCACCAGCGTCACTGTCGTCGTTGTCGTAACGATGGGGTTCCTAACCGCGCTCGGACTTCTGCAGGACCACCTCCTCACCCGCTTGTTCCGGTCCGTGTACTTCTTTCCGACCGTTGTGTCCTTGGTCTCAATCGGGCTCGTGTGGAAATTTCTCCTCGACCCGAGTATCGGGTTTGTCGGCGGCATCCTGAAATTTTTTGGAGCCGAACCCATCGCCTGGCTGCAGTCAACGCAATTAGCGCTCCCCGCAGTCATCTTCGTTGCGATCTGGAAGAACATCGGCTTCGCCATGGTCATCTTTGTCGCAGGCCTCAAGGCCGTTCCGGCCGAACGGTACGAGGCTGCCCACCTCGACGGGGCCACGGACCGGCAGGTGACGTGGTACGTGACTCTGCCGAGCATCCGGCCAACGATGCTGTTCGCGACGCTCATCCTGACGATCCAGTCTTTCCAAGTTTTCGACCTGGTCTACGTGATGACCGGAGGCGGACCGCTTTTTGTGACAGACACTCTGGTCAATGAGCTCTACCGTGAAGGGTTCGTGAACTTTCGCACGGGATATGCTTCGGCGATTTCATGGGTGCTCTTCGCAATCATCATGATCATCTCCGCCCTCCAGTTGCGCTTGTTCAGGTACAACGATGTCGACTGAAACCTCACGCCTTCGGAAAAACTGGGTTTCCGGGCAGGCCGCGGCTGTGTTCCGATGGACCCTCCTCGGAATTGGAGGACTCGTCGCGCTCGTTCCCTTCATCTGGATGGTCTCCGCCTCGTTTCGAAGCGAAGCAGACTTGTACGGGAATCCAGCCAGCCTCTTTCCCACCCAGTGGACACTCCACGGTTACATTGGTGTCTGGGAGCAGCTGCCATTTCTTCGCCTTCTGCTGAACTCGTTCATTTTTGCCGGTGCCGCAACAATTTTGTGCTTGCTCTTTGATTCAATGAGCGCATATGCGCTTGCTCGGATGCGCTTCCGGGGCAGGACAGTGGCATTTGTACTCGTCATCGCGACGCTCATGGTGCCGTTCCAGGTCACGCTCATTCCGGTATTCATCGAACTGTTTCACCTTCACTGGCTGGACACGTATCAGGGCCTCATCGTTCCGCGTGCGACCAGTGCGTTCGGAATCTTCCTGCTGCGTCAGTTCTTTATCAGTATCCCAACCGAACTCGATGAAGCTGCTCGAATCGACGGTGCCGGCCACTGGCGCATCTACTGGCGCATCATCCTGCCGCTGGCCAAACCAGCGCTCGTGACCGTGGCGATTTTGAACTTCATGAACTTGTGGAACGACCTTCTGTGGCCCCTCGTGGTCACGAGCTCACCCGACATGCTGACGCTGCCAGCGGGACTCACCCTGTTCGGAGGTCAACACATCACAGACCATGCGGTACTTCTGGCTGGGGCGGTTATCTCGCTGCTACCGATCGCTATCGGATTCTTCTTTGCCCAAAAATATTTCGTAGCCGGTGTGGCGACGACCGGATTGAAATGACACTGTGACGACCTCTTTCTCCTCCAATTCGTTTGCCTGGATCGCAGGCATTGAAGACACCTGCGTATACCCTCCGCGGATATCGGGAATGCTTCCGCTCGATGAATACGAGCTCACCGAACACAACGTGAACTGGCGCACTGACCTTGACGCTGCGCGACGGCTCGGGGTGGACGCGATTCGTTACGGAGTCGCGTGGCCACTCGTGCACACAGCTCCCGGAGTCTTCGACTGGTCGATGCTAGACGAGCGACTCGACTACGCGCACGACAAGCTTGCACTCACAGTTGTAGCGGATCTTGTCCACTACGGAACACCGACTTGGTTGGAAGGGTCGTTCGCCGACTCTGCCTATCCCGCCGCGATCGCGGAGTTCGCGGGAGCTTTCGCCGAACGCTACCGTGGCATCGTCGACCACATCACACCGCTCAACGAGCCACTCACCACTGCTTCATTCTGTGGCCTTAGAGGTGTTTGGCCGCCTGCGCTGACAGGGTGGGCCGGGTGGGTGACGGTGATGATGAACATTGCGTTGGGAATCACAGCCTCGATCCGTGCGGCACGTGATGCAAATCCTGAGATCGTGATTATGCACGTGGAAGCATCTTCGCTGTACGAAACAGATGTTGAAGAGCTCGAGTCGCACGCCGCCAAGCTCCGATCACTAGGGATGCTCTCGACCGACCTCATCCTTGGTCGCGTGGATGCCGATCACCCGCTCTACGACTGGTTGATCGACTTTGGTGCGTCTCCCGAGCATCTCACCGCTCTGTGTACTTCACCCGCGGCACTCGACCTGCTCGGCGTCAACTACTATCCGATGTTGACTCCAAGAAATCTCGTTCCCGCGGATACCGGCGTCAGTCAGGTGGTGAGCGACGGCGGAGCCGCTGGCCTCACCACAGTTCTCGAAGCCTTCGCCGCCCGCTATGACATTCCGCTTGTCATAACGGAAACCAGCGTGGAAGGCGACGACCAAGTAAGAGGCCGTTGGGTGCAGGACTCGATCGCGGCGGTGCAGCAGCTTCGACAGCGAGGCATGGACATCCGTGGGTACACCTGGTGGCCGCTTTTCGATTTTGTCGATTGGTCGTACGCTTCGGGCGGACACAATGTCGAAGAGTTCCAGGTTGATGAACAGATCGTCGCGTCGCGCACGGCGACGGCGGCTCCCGCAGCGGCTGCGCGTCAGCTGAACAAGACTCCGTTCTTGCGGAGGATGGGGCTCATCCGCCTCGAGGAGCAGGTCGACGGCCATCTTGCCCGCGTGTCGACAGGTGCCGCAGATGTGTTCGCACAGCATTCCGGAGCGCGATTGAAGCACCCTTCAGAAACTCCTAATGACGAGAGCGCACATGCTTGAACCAATCTTTCGCGGTTACCTCGCGGACCCGCAGCTGATTCAAGTGCCCGAGGGGTACATCATTTATGGCAGCCCCGACCCGGCGAGGCGGCAGCGCTCGTTCGAGGCACTTTTTTCTCCGGACCTGGCACAGTGGAGCTCGCTCGGAGATGTCCTCATCCCACCGAGCGCCGAGCTAGGCGATGATTTTTGGGCGCCCGAAGTGGCGTTTGAGGACGGACGCTACTGGATGTATTTCTCGGTCGGGCATGGTATCGCCGGACATCACATTCGAGTGGCCGTCGCGCAGTCGCCCTACGGGCCTTTCATCGACGCCGGCGTAAACCTAACACCACACGAAACTTTCGCCATCGATGCACATCCGTTCAGGGACGGCGATGGAAACTGGTACCTCTTCTTCGCGAGGGACGTTGTCGACGAACCGAGACCTGGCACTCAGCTTGCTGTCATGAGACTCGCATCAATGACGGTACCGATGTCCACCGCGTCCACGGTCTTAGCCCCCTACGCAGATTGGCAAATCTATGAACGATCGCGCGCCATGTATGGGGAAGTGTATGACTGGCACACTCTTGAGGGGCCATCGGTTATCGCCCACGATGGCAGCTACACACTCTTCTTTTCCGGAGGATCCTGGGAAGGTGAAGGTTACGGTGTGGGCACCGCAATCGCGCCGACGCCGCTCGGCCCCTGGGCACCCGGCGCCGACTGTGGGCCCCACGTCCTAAGTTCCCGCAACACGGGGCTGCTCGGCCCGGGGCACTGCTCGGTCCTGATGCTGCGGGATGGCACCGCACTCATTGCCTTCCACGCATGGAACAAAGCAATGACGAAGCGCCAACCGTATCTTTCGTCATTGCACTGGAGTCGAGGCACAGTTGCGCTTTCATAGTTTCTTGGCCGTTGCATAATTTCAAGGGGTTCTATGTCTAGTCGTGCGCGGTTGCTTCCGGAAGAACGCCAGATGCAAGAAATTGCGATAGTCAACGATCTCGGTTGGGCGCGAACATCAGATTTGAGTCGCGCATTGCGAGTATCTACTTCCACGATCCTGCGCGATTTAGAAACGTTGAACACAATGGTGCAAGTCCGCCAAGTCCATGGCGGCGCAG
>JBDTIM010000153.1:0-4002 GCA_039936355.1 Lacisediminihabitans sp.
ACCCCAACCGGATTCGAACCGGTGTTACCGCCGTGAGAGGGCAGCGTACTAGGCCGCTATACGATGGGGCCGCAAGTGGACAACTCATCGAGTATGCCACATGCGGGGGCACTCAACAAAAACGCAGCGGTCAGCGATCTGCCGGAGCGAGAACGCGCAGGGCACCGGGCACCACTTCGGCATCGACCGGGAGCGGGCCGACACGCTCGCCATCTGCGTAGGCGACCACCGCATCCGCTTCGATTCGGATGCTGCGCACCCGCGTGATCGACACCCGTGGGTCGCTGACGTGGGTGCCTTTGAACACCCGCGGAAAGATCCGCAGGAACGCTGTGCGCGACAGTGGCTGCACCACAAGCACGTCGAGGAGACCGTCGTCGAGCTTCGCCTCGGGCACGACGCGCATCCCACCGCCGAGCGACACGTTGTTGCCCACGGCAACGAGCATCGCCCTGGTTTCTGAAACGACCCCATCGAGGGTGAGCCGGTAGGAGATCGGCTTCAGCACGGCGAGTTCCCGCAACAATGCCAAGTTGTAGCGGCTGCGGCCACGTGGCCAACGCATGAGGTTGGCGCGCTCATTGACGACCGCGTCGAAGCCCGCAGAGAGTACGGAAGCAAACCAGGTGATGCCGCCGTCGCTGCCCGTAACGCGACCTGCATCAATCACTCGCGGAGCGTTCTGCAGCAGTTGCAGCAGCAGCTCGATAGCCGCCTCGGTGTTGCCGACCGGGATACCGAGCCCGCGCGCCATGTCGTTGCCCGTGCCGGAGGGAACGATACCGAGCGGGATCTTTGTGCCGGCGAGCAGATTGACGCCGAGGCTGACCATGCCGTCGCCGCCCACGACGACCAGAGCATCCGGCTTGCGTCTCAGAGCCTTGCGGGCTGCCTCCCGCAATTCTTCGAAGTCTGGCTCAGTAAGCGCTGTGACCTCGTGGCCCGCCGCACGGAGCGTTTGAACCGTGGCAGGTCCGACGGCGCGACTCTTTCCGAACGACGCCGAGGGATTGATGGCGACCACGAGGTGTAACGGTTTCGGGGGCGTCATGGGCTCAGTATGGCGCACGCGGCCTCACGGCTGCGCGGGCTACCGGCCGAGCTTCACGAGTCTGAGCAGTTGCGCGTTCGCGGCGACGATCACAGTGGAGACAGACATGAGTATGGCTGCGACTGCTGGCGGCATGGTGAACCCAACGCCCACCAGCACTCCGGCGGCCAGCGGTATGCCGATGATGTTGTATCCGGCGGCCCACCACAGGTTCTGCAGTTCCTTACGATACGTGGCACGACTGAGTTTCAGGATGTCCGCGACCGCGCGCGGGTCGCTTGAGGCGAGCACGATTCCCGCGGACTCAATCGCCACATCCGTTCCGGCTCCGATGGCAACACCGATGTCTGCCCGCGCGAGCGCTGGCGCATCGTTGACACCGTCGCCGACCATCGCAACGATGCTGCCGCTCTTCTGCAGCCTGGCCACGACATCCGCCTTCTGGTCCGGCAAGACCTCTGCGAAGACTTCGTCGATGCCCAACTGGCTCGCAACCCACTCCCCCACGAGCCGCGAGTCTCCGGTGAGCATTGCCACACGCACGCCACGCTTCTTCAGTAGCGCGACAGCCTCCGCGGATTCCGCGCGCACGACATCAGCGAGCGCGATCAGTCCGAGAACCTCAGAACCTTCTGCCACAAAGACGACCGTCTTGCCCTCGGCGCTGTACTGTCGGTTCGCGTTCACCAACACCGGCGGCATGATGATGCCGCGCTCGGTCAGCACGCGAGCGCTCGTGACGCTGATCGTGCGGCCGTCGACCTGCGCCTCCGCGCCGCGGCCCGGCAGTGACGTGAACTTAGTAGCCTTGCCCACGGTCAGACCGCGAGACTTCACCTCCGCCACGATCGCCTGGCCGATCGGATGCTCCGCTCGCTTCTCCACAGCGGCCGCGAGCGCGAGCATGGTCGTCTCTGCCTCGGCATCCTGGGCTGCGACACAAAGTACGTCAGAGACGCCCTGCCTCCCCTCCGTCAGCGTGCCGGTCTTGTCGAACAACACGACGTCAACGCGGCGCGCTGTCTCTAGGGCAAGACGACTTTTCACCAGAATGCCGGCACCAGCACCCTTGGTGGTAGAGATCAGTGCAACAAGGGGAATCGCCAGCCCGAGCGCGTGCGGGCAGGCGATGACGAGAACGCTGACGACTCGTTCCAGAACGAAGCCGGGGTCATCCGGCCTGAAAAAGAACCAGGCGATCAAGGTGATCGCAGCAGCAGCAAGCGCGACATAAAACAAGAGAGCTGCGGCACGGTCTGCGAGAACCTGGCTGCCCGATTTGCTCTTCTGGGCATCCGCGACGAGCTTCATGATGCCCGCGATCGCGGTGTCCTCCCCCGTGCCGGTAACCCGCACGGTGATGGCGCCTGCGCCGTTAACGCTCCCCGCGATGACTCGCGCGCCGATCGTCTTGACGACAGCGCTGGACTCACCGGTGAGGAGGGCCTCGTTGACGTCGGACTCCCCCTCGGTGATCTCTCCATCGGTGGGCACTGCGGCCCCCGGTCGAACCAGCACGAGATCCCCGGCAACAAGCTGGGAGACGGGAACCGTCGTGGCGTGGTCGTCGACGAGAAGATCCGCCTCATCCGGCAACAGCTTTGCCAGCTCACCCAACGCATTCTGGGCACCCATGATCGCTGACATTTCGATCCAATGACCGAGCAGCATGATCGTGATGAGCGTGGAAAGCTCCCACCAGAAGTCCATCCCGTGCAAGCCCAAAGTCACGGCAGCGCTGTATCCAAAGGCCACGAGAATGGCGAGGGAGATCAGGGTCATCATCCCCGGCTGCTTCGCACGCACCTCGGCGATTCCACCCTTGAGAAACACCCAACCGCCGTAGACCAGCAGCACGATGCCGAAGACGGCCGGAATATAGTCACTGCCGGGAAAGCGCGGGCCGCCGAGCCCCAGGATGTCTTGAAGGCCTCTCGAGAAAATCAGGGTCGGGACGGTGAGAACGAGGCTCAGCCAGAACTTGCGCCTGAACATGGCAGGATCGTGGGCCGAGTGGTCGTGCCCGGAATGCTGCTCAGACACTGCCCATCACCCCCTGTTGTTGCTCAGTTCGAACACCTTGAGCAATTCAGCAATCGCGAGGTCTCTCTGCTCGCCCCCGGTTTCGAACATCTCTGTCACGTGCGTGCGCAGGTGGTTTTCGACCAGCAGCTTGTTGAGGCTGCCCAAAGACTTCTGAATCGCGAGGGACTGCGTGATGATGTCCATGCAGTAGTCCTCGTTGTCGATCATCTTCTGCAGACCGCGCATCTGACCCTCGAGGATGCGGCTGCGGTGCAACGCCCGCTTCTTGATATCGGCAATCATGAACCCAAAGTACCCCCTAGGGGTATCGTCGGCAAGCTCGCTGTCAATTACCGCGACGTAGGATTCAGGGATGCGACTGACCAAGCTCGAACACGCCTGCCTCGTTCTCGACGAAGCGGGTAAGACGCTCATCATCGATCCAGGCTCCTTCACCACCCCGCTCGTTGGCACCTCCAACGTGGTGGCGATCGTGATCACCCATGAGCACGCAGACCATTGGACGGGCGACCAGCTGAGCCGCATCGTGGAGCGAAATCCGGATGTTCAGATCTTTGGACCGGCGGGCGTCGCGGCCGCGGCATCCGAGTTCGCCATAACGGTGGTCCACGGCGGAGACACGATCGAAGCCGCTCCGTTCACGCTGCGCTTCTTCGGCGAAAAGCACGCGGTCATCCATCGCTCGCTGCCCATCGTCGACAACGTCGGCGTGCTCGTCAACGATGTGCTCTATTACGCGGGAGACTCGTTCACGATTCCCGAGGATGTCACGGTCGACACCCTGGCCGTGCCCGCGGGCGCCCCGTGGCTGAAGATCTCCGAGGTCATGGACTACGTCGAGGCCGTCAAGCCTCGCCGTAGCTTCCCCACGCACGAGATGGTGCTCTCCGTTGCGGGCAAGTCGA
>JBDTIM010000154.1:0-16725 GCA_039936355.1 Lacisediminihabitans sp.
TGGACGTCAGTCAACTGTCTGGTCAGCGTATGGTCTCGGCTATCTGCTCATCCCGCTGGCGTTACCGATTCTCGGGATGCTGTGGCTGTACCGTCGTCGGCCATCCTCGTTGAATGCTGAGGTCTGATCGATGGAGTTCTACACTTCCCTAGGCCAAGTGCCTGCCAACTTCGGTCCGAGTGCCGTGACGATCGGCAAGTTCGATGGCGTGCACCTCGGCCATCGCGCGGTGATCGGAGAGTTGTTAGCCGTTGCAGGACCACTGGGACTGGTGCCGACAGTCGTCACCTTCGATCGGCATCCGCTTGCCGTGTTGAAGCCGCAGGCCGTCCCCCCAGCACTCGTCAGTAACGAGCAGAAGGTCGAGCGTCTCGCTGCAACCGGCGTGGAAGCGACTCTGATGCTCACATTCGATCGGGCATTCAGTGAGCAGGCCCCAGAAGACTTCGTGGAGTGTGTACTGGTCGGCGCGCTGCACGCGAAGATCGTGTTTGTCGGGAGTGATTTTCGTTACGGTGCCAAGGGGCGCGGAACAGTCGAGACCCTGACAGAAGCTGGCGCTCGGCTCGGCTTTGAGATCCGGCTAGTGGACGAGGTCCGAGCCCGCGAAGGACGACGCGCATCGTCAACCTGGATTCGCGAGGCGCTCGCGGCAGGAAACGTCCGCGAGGCGGGCGAGCTGCTCGGTGCGCTTCCGATGGTGCGATCCGTGGTGGTCCGGGGGGAACAGCGGGGCAGGACGCTCGGCTTCCCAACCGCTAACCTCCGCCCTGGGCCTGAGGGGCTCATCCCCGCTGACGGCGTTTACGCTGGCTGGCTCAGTGTGGATGGCGAGAGGCTTCCGGCCGCCATCTCCGTGGGAGACAACCCGACCTTCGACGGGGTGCCTGCTCGCCAGGTCGAGGCACACGTGCTCGACCGGGATATTGATCTTTACGACAAAACGGTCGAGGTGTCGTTCGTGGACTACATCCGAGGCATGAAGAAGTTCTCTGGGGTGGAGGAGCTGATCGCGGAGATCGAGCACGATGTCTCGTCGGTCCGTGACATCCTGGAGGCGTCGCATCCGCGCGCCTAAGCGCAGTCCCCGACCTCTGTGGGCAGGCAGGGTGATGGCGCTTACCGGCATTGTGTTGGTTGCCCTGAACCTGAGAACCGCGGTCGCTGCGATCTCGCCCATTGTGGCCGAGATCCGTGTCGATATTCCGCTGAGCGTGGTCGGGCTCGGCGTTCTGGGGATGCTTCCCCCGGTGTGCTTCGCATTCTTCGGGATCCTCACTCCGTTGACGACACGACGAGCAAGCCTCGAATTCGTCACGACAGTTGCTCTGGTTGCGATCCTGGCTGGTCACCTACTTCGCGCGGCAGCGACGTCGTTCCCGATGCTCGTGATCGGGTCCGTTGTTGTTTTTGCGGGCATGAGCGTCGGAAACGTGCTGCTGCCACCACTGGTCAAACGCTACTTTCCTGACCGCATCGGATTGGTCACGTCGCTTTACGCGACGGTGATCGCGATCAGTACGTTCCTGCCACCCTTTCTCGCCGTACCGGTCGCCAGCAGCGCGGGATGGCGAGTGTCATTGGGGATGTGGGCACTGACTGTCCTCGTTGCTGTCGCGCCATGGTGTGTGCTTTTGATGAGGGTGCGGAGGGAGCGCTCCGTCACGCGGCAACCAACGACGAGCGAAATCGAAGCCGCGTCCGCCGCTGCATTAGGTCGGGTCTGGCGCACGCCGGTCGCGTGGGCGATCATGGTTGTGTTCTGTGTCTCATCGGTAACCGTCTACACGTTCTTTGCGTGGCTACCCAATATGCTCCATGACATTGCAGGCACTGGTTCTGGCGAGGCTGGCGCCCTGCTCGGTCTCTACGCTGCAATGGGATTGCCGAGCGCTGTGCTGATCCCGGTGCTAGCGGCTCGCATGCGCAATGTTGGCATCCTTATTCAGGGAGCGGTGGTGCTCCTCTTGGCCGGCGACTTTGGACTATTGCTCGTGCCAGAGTTCGCGACGTGGCTCTGGGTCGGTCTGGCAGGGTTTGGGGGACTCCTTTTCCCGCTCGCGCTCGTGTTCATCAATTCCCGAACGCGCACCCATGAGGGAGCGCTAGCGCTCAGCGGCTTCGTGCAGGGGGTCGGCTACACCATTGCCGCATTGGGCCCGTTGGTGTTCGGCGCGCTGCACGGGGCGAGCGGCGGGTGGGACCTGCCACTAGGTTTCCTCATTGTCGTGGCGCTTGCAGCGATTCCCGCAGGGATTGTGCTCTCTCGCGAACGCATGATCGAAGATGAATGGCACACTCCCGTCATCTCGAAGCTTTGACTGGGCAGCCACAAACAACACAACACTGCTCCAGCCATGGCAACACTGCACTAGCTACGACAACACCGCGCTAGCTACGACAACACCGCGGCGCGGTGGATGAGAGCGGCGGCGCCGATCAGTGGGCCGTCACTCGACAGCCCACTTGGCACCACCTTCACCTTGGTAACAAAGCCGAACTGCCTGCGCGTTGCGATCGCCGTGCGGATGTGCGTGAACAAATCTGGTGTGACATGCGAAAAGCCTCCACCAATCGCCACAACTTCCAGATCGACCAGGGAAGTCGCCGAGGCGATCGCCTGGCCAATGGCTCGACCGGATCTCTCGACTGCGGCCGCGGCGATTGGGTCGCCACTCGCATAGCTCGCACTGAGTTCTTCGCCCGTGAAGCCCGTCCAGCCCTGTTTGCGCGCCCACGCCACCGTCTTAGGGCCGGATGCGACGGCCTCGACGCAGCCGATACCGCCACAGGAACACGGATCGTCGAAACCCGCGACCTCGACGTGGCCGATGTGGCCGGCATTACCGGTCGGACCGGAGACAGTGTTGCCGTGCAGAATGAGTCCGCCGCCGATGCCGGTCGACACAATCATGCCCATCACGTTGTCGAAGCCGCGCGCGGCACCGACCCAGTGCTCGGCGAGAGCAATGCAGAGACCGTCCATGCGCAGTTGCACTGGCGCGTCAACGCGGGACGCGACCAACTCGCGGAGCGGATAACCGCGCCAAGCCGGCAGGTTGAGGGGGGAAACGAGGCCGTCAGTTTCGATGACAGGCCCGGCCGAGCCAACACCCACACCGCGGAGGCGCGACCCCGTCGGCAGAGCGGCGACGGCCTGGTCCACAACGGTCGTCACGCTTGCGGCCAGTTCGTCCGAGCTGCGGTCGGAGCCGGTCGGTGCGCGGAATCGGGTTCCAGGCAGTACGGAGCCGGTGTCGTCGACCACTGCAGCCTCGACTTTCGTTCCACCCATGTCTACGGCGAGTGCGAGGCTGCTGGTCATCCTCAAAGCCTATGGGACGACGACTGCACGCCAGCGTACAGTGGCAGGATGTCCGCAACACGACTGGTCTTCGAGCGAGAGATCGGGCTGTCTCCCGTGATTGTGTGGGATGCCCTCGTTGATCAGGAGCTCGTCTCCGGATGGCTGGCCGAGGCCAGGATTGACGCTATCGTTGGCGGGCGCTTCGACCTCGTCTGGTTGTACAGCATGGATCAGCCGCCAACGTCTGGAACCATTACCGAGCTTCGGCAACCGAGCCTGCTCGTGATAAACACAGACAATCGTGGGCGCATAGAGTTTCGTCTCGACGAGCTTGCTGGCGGCAGCAGGGGCGTCTCGACGAGGCTGCGTCTGGCGGTTGCCCTCGATCTTGATCCGGCGTTTGTGGCGAGAGTGAAGGCCAACTGGATGATCAGCCTTGACCAGCTTGAGCAGCTTGTGCGCGGGCATCCAGTCGACTGGGCGACCTGGGATCGCGATCACATCGACCAGTGGGCGGGCTACCGCGACAGGTTCTCCGCCCGAAGCTGAAACGCCGCGCAGCCGCGCAGCCGCGCAGTGCAATACACATTTGTTGCTCATATGAGCGAACTTGACAACGAATGTTGGAAACCCATGGTAATGCGCCTACGCTTGTTGTGAGAGGGAAGTTGGGGAGGGGACACCATGATCGAGACGGCCGAGCTGCAGACCGTGCGTGTCGCCGAACTTTATTACGATGACAATAAGACCCAGGACGAGATCGGGGCGCTCCTGGGGATCACCCGATGGAAGGTCGGGCGATTGCTCTCCCAGGCGCGCGACGACGGCATCGTGCGCATCGAAATCGTGCATCCGCGAGCCAGACGCCTTGCTCTAGAACGAGAACTGCGCGAGCAGCTGGGGCTGAAGGACGCTGTCGTCGTCCCCGATTCAGATGCGCTTTCTGCACGAGTTGCCCAGGCCGCAGCAGACTACCTCGCCGCACTTCGTCCAGTTCCCCGCACACTCGGCGTCAGCTGGGGCCGCACGCTCAGCGAGGTTGCAGGACGATTGCGTGACGGGTGGGCCACCGGGGTGACAGTCGTCCAGATCAATGGTGGAGTGAGCCTCAATCGTCGGGCCGGCACCGCGGCGACCACGGCAGCGGCGATCGCGGAAAAGGCATCCGGCCACGCGATTCTGCTACCGAGCCCGGCGATCCTCGAGCGGGCGGAGACTAAGCGGGCGATAGAGGCCGACCGCACGGTTGCCGGAGTTTTGAAGCTGGCCGGTGCGGCATCCGCCTATCTGTACAGCGCGGGAGTCGCCGACGAGAGTTCCGTGCTGGTCGACAGCGGTTACCTGACGGCTGCGGATGTCATCGAGCTTGTGCGCAAGGGTGCCGTGGGTGATGTGGTTGGCCGCTACATCGACGCGAACGGCAACACCGTCGACCCCGGCCTCGACTCGAGGACTGTCGGGCTCGGACTCGACCAGCTGCGAGCAGCCGAAACCGCAATCTTCGTTGTAGCCGGTGAAGCCAAACACGATGTCGCCAGAGCCGTCGTCACCAGCGGACTCTGTACCGTACTCGTGACCGACGAGGCGACCGCCCGAGCACTTCTAATTTCAGAACCCCGAGTCCCCTAGGAGGAATCGAAATGACCATAGCCAGTCCCGTAAACCTCGCTCCGGCGGAGCGTGCAGTGCAGTTGATCGGAGGGGACCTGACCGAGAAAAGCCTCAGACTCCATCTCGAGGGTCTCTCCGGTGTCGACGCGGTCGGCCTCGAGGCGCGCGCCGCGGCCTTGAGCACGCGCTCGATTAAGACGACCTCCAAGGCCTGGGCTCTCGACAAGATCATCTCCCTTATTGACCTCACCACCCTGGAGGGGGCGGACACGCCAGGCAAGGTGCGCTCGCTCGTTGCGAAAGCAATGACGCCCGACCCGTCAGACATGTCCACTCCTCGGGTAGCAGCCGTCTGTGTCTACGGCGACATGGTGCCGTGTGCGGTTGAATCGCTTGGTGCTGCACACTCCGAAGACGGGATCCACATAGCCTCTGTCGCGACCGCTTTCCCGAGCGGTCGAGCGTCCATTCAGGTGAAGGTCGCCGACGTTCGTGATGCTGTTCGGGCCGGTGCGGATGAGATCGACATGGTTATTGACCGAGGAGCGTTTCTTTCCGGACGCTACGGTGTCGTGTTCGACCAAATCGTCGCGGTGAAGGAGGCCTGCCGCAGGGATGATGGAACTTACGCCCATCTCAAAGTAATTCTCGAGACCGGTGAGCTCAACACCTACGACAACGTGCGCCGCGCATCCTGGCTCGCGATTCTCGCTGGTGGAGATTTCATCAAGACCTCCACAGGCAAGGTGTCTCCGGCCGCGACCCTGCCCGTCACCCTCCTCATGCTGCAGGTTGTGGCCGACTGGTACCGCCTCACGGGAGAAAAGATCGGGGTGAAGCCTGCAGGTGGCATCCGCAGTTCCAAGGATGCAATCAGATACTTGGTTACCGTGGCGGAGACTGCGGGCGAGGAGTGGTTGCAGCCGCACCTATTCCGCTTCGGCGCGTCAAGCCTTCTTAACGACGTTTTGTTGCAGCGCCAGAAGATTACGACAGGCCATTACAGTGGCCCCGACTACGTGACCATCGACTGACCCACCACCGTTGGTCGAGTTGGCCGTCCCCGGCCGGACCGAGACCTCAGCAAGGAGAATCACATGTCATTTTTGGAATATGCGCCCGCCCCGGAGTCGCAGTCGATACTGCACCTGCAGAAGAGCTACGGGCTCTTCATCGATGGTGAGTTTGTGAAGGGCCATGGGACGCCGTTCTCGAGCATCTCGCCGGCGAACGAGGAGAAGATCGCCGAGATCTCCACCGCAAACGCGAAGGATGTAGATGTCGCGGTTGCAGCGGCCCGTCGCGCCTACGAGCGCACCTGGTCGAAGCTCTCCGGAGCTGACCGCGGAAAGTACCTGTTCCGCATCGCCCGACTGGTGCAGGAGCGCGCCCGCGAGCTTGCGGTCGCCGAGAGTCTCGACAACGGCAAGCCCATCAAGGAGAGCCGGGACGTCGACGTTCCGCTCGTGGCAGCGTGGTTCTTCTACTACGCGGGCTGGGCAGACAAACTCGACTACGCCGGGCTCGGACCGAACCCGCACGCGCTTGGAGTGGCGGCTCAGGTCATCCCGTGGAACTTCCCTCTGCTCATGCTGTCGTGGAAGATCGCACCGGCGCTCGCCGCGGGCAATACCGTTGTGCTAAAGCCAGCCGAGACCACCTCGCTCACCGCGTTGCTCTTCGCGGAGATTCTTCAGCAGGCGGAGCTGCCAGCCGGCGTCGTCAACATCGTCACTGGTGCAGGGGAGACCGGTTCACTTCTGGTCAACCATCCGGACGTCAACAAGGTTGCCTTCACCGGCTCGACCGCCGTGGGGCGCGCGATCGCCAAATCGACCGCAGGCACCGGCAAGAAGATCACCCTCGAACTTGGCGGGAAGGCCGCGAACATCGTCTTTGACGACGCGCCCATCGATCAGGCCATCGAGGGGATCGTCAACGGGATCTTCTTCAACCAGGGGCATGTCTGCTGTGCCGGTTCACGACTGCTCGTGCAGGAAAACATTCAAGATGAGGTGGTCGACCGGCTCAAACAGCGGCTGTCCACTCTGCGGCTTGGTGATCCGCTCGACAAAAACACCGACATCGGGGCGATCAACTCGCGTGAGCAGCTTGACCGCATCCGCCTTCTCAGCGACCTGGGAGAGCAGGAGGGTGCCGAGCGTTGGACCTCGGATTGTGCGATCCCTGAGAAAGGTTTCTGGTTCGCTCCGACGATCTTCACGAACGTCTCCACGAGCCATCGCATCGCGCGGGATGAAATCTTCGGACCGGTGCTGTCAGTACTGAGCTTCCGCACCCCGGCCGAGGCGATTGCGAAGGCGAACAACACGCCCTACGGACTTTCTGCCGGAATCTGGAGCGACAAGGGCTCGAAGATCCTCGCCGTCGCAGACAAGCTCCGGGCAGGGGTGGTGTGGGCAAACACGTTCAACAAGTTCGACCCGGCCAGCCCGTTCGGCGGGTACAAGGAGTCCGGTTACGGTCGTGAAGGCGGCCGTCATGGACTCGTCGCGTACCTCCAGTCCGCCGGGTGGTCGAGCACTGCTGGTCGAGCAGCGAGCACCAGCGAGAGTATCGAAACAAAGCCAACGAGAAAGTCTGTCAAGAAGGAAGCCACTAAATGACCCGCCTCGCTGTTCCAAAGACCTACAAGCTCTATGTCGGCGGAAAGTTCCCGCGAAGCGAATCGGGCCGCACCTACGAGGTGTTCTCGGCAAAGGGTGCTTTCCTCGCGAATGCGGCCAAGGCCAGCCGCAAGGATGCCCGGGATGCCGTGGTCGCGGCACGCGCAGCCGTCTCTGGTTGGGCCGGAGCCACCGGGTACAACCGCGGGCAGGTCCTGTACCGCATTGCCGAGCTGTTGGAAGGCCGCCGCGCGCAGTTTGTCGACGAGATCACAGCAGCGGAGGGCGTTTCGGCCGCCGTCGCGAACCGTCAGGTGGATGCCGCTATTGACGTGTGGGTCTGGTACGCAGGCTGGGCAGACAAGTACGTCCAGGTGGCAGGCAACGGGAACCCGGTCAGTGGCCCGTACTTCAACATCTCTACACCGGAGGCGACGGGCGTCGTGGCGATCGTCGCACCGCAAGACTCGTCGCTCCTCGGTTTCGCCAGCGTCGTAGCCCCCGCTCTCGTCAGCGGCAATACCGTGGTCGTGCTCGCGAGCGAAAAGTTGCCGCTCAGTGCCATCAGCCTGAGCGAGGTGCTCGCCACGAGCGACGTGCCAGGAGGTGTTGTCAATGTCCTCACTGGGGTAACGGACGAGGTCATCCCGTGGCTGGCCAGCCACGCGGATGTCAATGCCCTCGACCTTGCCGGTGCCGGGCTGCTGGACTGGGTCGGGCTGCAAATGACCGCTGCCGACACCCTCAAGCGCGTGCTCCCTCCTGAGGATGGCGTCCCTGCGCCTTCGGTCGAACGTGTGACATTCTTTACCGAGACGAAGACTGTGTGGCATACGAAGGCGCTCATCTGACGTCAACTTTCTGGTAGAAAGTCCTTGGGAAACGGGGGTGCGGTAGTGCACAGACCAACCGAAGCAGGATCAAGGCATCGCCGCGCGCGCGCGTTGTTCGGCATCCTTGTGGCCGTATTTGTCGCGCTCGGCGTCGTGGCCCCACTGGCGGCTCCTTCGGCATCTGCGGCGCCTGCCGACACCATTTACTCGCTGGTGAACCAGGCCCGCGCGGCCGCTGGTCTGCCCGGATTCCTGCATAACCCGGGCATTGACGCCGTGGCCGTGTCTTGGGCGAACCAGATGGGTGCCGCCGGTGTGATGTCGCACAACCCGCAATACTCCACGCAGATACCCGGAGGTTGGACACGCGCGGGAGAGAACGTTGCTGAGGGGTACCCGACCGCGCAAGCCATGTTTGACGCCTGGATGCACTCACCCGGCCATCGAGCGAATATTTTGGGCGACTTTACCGACATCGGCATTGCGTTTGTCAGCGTGAACGGCAAAAGCTGGGGAGTGCAGGATTTCGGCAAGTATCCGGGACACGTCGGACCTCCTGCTCCTGCCCCTGCACCCGTACCGGCCCCGGCACCGGCCCCTGCACCCGTACCGGCCCCTGCCCCGGCACCTGCTCCAGCGCCACCACCGGCCGCACCCGTCCCCGTAGTTCAGGCTCCCGTGCCCACTGCTGCACCGGCTCCGTCACCGGCTGCAGCGGATCGATCATTGCAGGGCAAGAGCACGACCCCGGATGCGGCAGTCGCCGCCCCGGGAACAGACAAGCGATTGGCGTCCGGGCTGGCGGACAACTCCGCGAGCGATGGAGCGGTTGTCGCAGTTCTTGTGTCCACAGCGGCTTTCATCGCGGCAGTAGGTGTCGCGGTGTTGTTGTGGACGAGGCGGCGCAGGGCTTAACCGCGTTGCTCAGCCTGCGATCCTCCGACCGCGACTCGGGGTTTTGTCAGGCGTTTTTTCTACACTGCCACGGTGACAGCGTCCAAAATGATTCTTGTGACCGGAGCTACCGGCTACATCGGCGGTCGGCTTGTTCCTCGACTGATCTCGGAAGGTCACCGGGTGCGGGTGCTGGCGCGTGACCCGAGCAGGCTGAGTGCCGTGCCGTGGGCGGCGGATGTCGACGTGTTTCGCGGCGATCTTCTCGATGAAGCGTCGCTTGGGCCAGCCTTGACCGGTGTCGACACGCTGTACTACCTGGTTCATTCCATGGGTGGCGAAGGTGAATTCGAACGGCTGGAACAGGATGCCGCCAGCAACGTTGCACGCGCTGCGCTTTCGGCTGCGGTCGGGCGGATTATCTATTTGGGCGGCTTGCATCCGGTCGGAACGCTGTCCGCCCATCTGCGCTCCCGCGCGGAGGTCGGACGCATCCTTGTCGATTCTCGTGTTCCCACAGTGGCACTACAGGCGGGGGTGGTCATTGGGTCCGGGTCTGCGTCGTTCGAGATGATTCGCCATCTCACAGATGTCCTGCCGTACATGCCCGCACCCCGATGGGTGCGCAACTTCATCCAACCGATTGCCGTGCGCGACGTTCTGTACTACCTCATTGCTGCCGGAGAATTACCGACTGAGGTGAATCGGACCTTCGACATTGGCGGACCTGACGTGCTTCGTTACGGCCAAATGATGAACGGATATGCGCTCGAAGCGGGGCTGAAGCAGCGACCCATCGCGGCACTGCCTGTCCTGACACCGTGGCTTGCTGCACAGTGGGTCAACTTGGTGACGCCAATTCCGCGTTCCCTCGCGATTCCGATCATCGCGTCACTCCAATACGACTGCGTGGTGCGCGAACACGACATCGACGAGTACATCCCGCGCCCAGACGGTGGGCTCACCCGCTACCGCACAGCGGTGCGTCTCGCACTGGAGAAGGTTCACTTGGGGCAGGTAGAGACCAGCTGGCAAAACGCCGCCGTTCGAGGTGCCCCGAGTGATCCACTTCCGAGCGACCCTGAGTGGACGGGGCACACCGTCTACACGGATCTGCGCGAAGTGGCTGCGGATGCTCCGGTATCGGCCCTGTGGCGTGTAATCGAAGGGATAGGCGGTGACACCGGCTGGTACTCGTTTCCGCTTGCCTGGGCGATTCGTGGCTGGATGGACAAGCTGGTCGGTGGCGTCGGTTTGCGGCGTGGGCGATTGAGTCCGACGCGGCTCTACGAGGGTGATGCCCTCGATTTTTGGCGGGTCGAAACAATTGATCGCGGTCACAGCCTTCGACTGCGTGCAGAAATGAAATTGCCGGGACGCGCATGGCTGGAGATGTCAGCAGAGCCGGGAACTCACGGTGGCTCGCTTTATCGTCAACGTGCTGTGTTCTTCCCGCAAGGACTCGGAGGCAGACTGTACTGGTTCTCGATCCTGCCATTCCACGGGGTCATCTTCGCCGGGATGGCGAACCGCATCGTTAGGGCTGCGAGGCACAATCGTGGGACGCAGGATCGAGCGGCACAGGCCCAGACCGGCTGAGTCCACCTGACTAACTTCTTTTGGGAAGCTGCGTCGTTTCGCCTGCCTGGCGTTATGATGCAGGAAGCGCCATCAGGAGCCACCAGCGGCACGCCGCCAATGGGTCAGGATCCACAGCAGGCGCTCATCCCGGGGCAACTCACCGGGCGTCACTCATCCATCCGGATCGCAGCACGAGCGCTGATCCGGCAACATATCCAATGCGGCGACCGCCGGCTTTGCGCTACAGCGCCATCGCCCACAAGGCTGAGGGTGCGGGAAAGGCATACTCGTGACACATCACCTGGTGCTCGTCGATTCACGATCGGCCATTTCGCTCGATCGTGACGACATTGTGGTGCGCAAGGGTCAGTTCACCCTTGTCAACACGCGGTTGACTCCGCAGCAGTCGATGGTCGAGGACCTGCTCGCTCTGCGGGACGCAATGGATGTCGCCGCCATCGAGTATCTACTGGTGCGTAGCACAGATGACCGTCCAGTACTCGTCGTTGATCGCAAGCGACGTGCCGACCTCGCCGCCGCCCTCGCTGTGGCCTTTGCTAACGAGCCGTTCTACTCGAAGGCGGGGAAGGACGCCGCAGTCTTTGTCGCTGACGGCAGATTGTCTCGATCGTCCAAGGCGCGAGTACTGCGCCTGTTCCGACCCCGAATCGCGCCGCTCGGCCACCTGCGCTATGGCGCGGCTAACGGGGTCCGTGTGGAATTTTGGGACTTCGGCGTCGACGAGATCGTGGCTCCGGCCGAGAACGCTCTGATGCGAGCTCGCTTACCCAGGGCTGAGGCGGTGGATGCGACGGTCGAACTTTTCGGACGGGACTGGCCCACTTTGGAGGGCATGTTTGCCACACACGCGAGCGACATCACCTTCGACATTGACCTGGTGTTCTCGTGGGTTGATGGTGCGGATGCGGAGTTTCAGCGAGCCAGGGCGTTGCGGATGCAGGCCTATGTCGTCGGTGATGGTGACGATTCCGAGGCGAGGTACCGGCAGATCGACGAATTGAAGTATGCGCTCCGCAGCGTGTACATGTACGCGCCCTGGGTGCGGCGAATCTTTGTCGTCACGGACTCGCCTCGGCCCGTCTGGTTGAGCGAGCATCCATCGGTCACCATTGTGCGCAGCGAAGAATTCTTCCAGGACCAGTCCGCGCTCCCGACTCATAACTCGCAGGCTGTTGAGAGCCAGCTGCAGCACATTCCTGGGCTCAGCGAGCACTTCATTTATTCCAATGACGACATGTTCTTCGGTCGCCCAGCGTCCCCTGACATGTTCTTCTCACCCGGTGGGATCACGAAGTTCATCGAGTCGAGAACTCGCATCGGACTGGGGCCAGCCAATACCGCCCGCAGTGGTTTCGAAAACGCCGCGCGGGTGAACCGCCGTTTGTTGAACGAACGCTTCGGCAAAGTCACCACCAGGCACCTCGAGCATGCGGCAACACCACTGCGCAAGAGTGTGCTGCTGGAAATGGAGCGGGTGTTTGCAGACGATTTTGCGCGCACCGCAAGGAGCGCGTTTCGTTCCAGCACTGACATTTCGGTGACCAACTCGCTGTACCACTACTACGCGCTGCTTACCGGTCGTGCCGTGACCCAACCGCAAGCTCGGGTCAGGTACGTGGAGACGACGTTGAAGTCGTCGCTGGCAGAGATGGACGATCTGCTGGAGCATCGTGCGTACGATTTTTTCTGCCTCAATGACGGAAGTGCGCCCGAGATCACGGTGGAGGAGCGCACCACCGCCGTCCGCCACTTTCTGAATCGATACTTTGCAATTCCTGCACCGTGGGAACGCGAACTCTCGGAGAGAGTGCCGTCGGAGCAGGGGCAGCCGGGCGTTGGTACCTCGGATGTTGTGTCGCAGACGACCGGGCGCGTCGAGAGTAGCTGAATACCTCGGCGGGTGGCACGGTGCAGGGCTGGGAACTTTGAGACAGTCGAGGGCAAAGTCCGAAATTTTGATGCAGCTGGCTTCGTTGCTGTGCGTGGGCACTAGTGACTTACACGAGTCGGGGTGCAGCGTCCAGCAGTGCTTTGGTGTACTCGTGTTGCGGCGACGAGAAGACGCTCTCGGTTACTCCATGCTCCATCACTCTGCCCTCGCACATCACAAGCACGCTGTCGCTCATGTGTCGCACAACGCCAAGATCGTGGCTGATGAAGAGATAACCCAGCCCGTGAATTTTTTGCAGCTCATCGAGTAGGTCGAGTACCTGCGCCTGCACGAGCACGTCGAGGCTGGAGACGGGTTCGTCGCACACGAGAATGTCGGGGCGGGGAGCGATGGCCCTCGCGATTGCGACCCGTTGCTGCTGCCCGCCGGACAGGAATCGGGGGCGACGTCCAGCGACGGCGGGCTCGAGCCCGACCTGCATCAGGAGCTCGCCCACGGCATCTGCCGTCGCGGCATCCGGCCTTGTTCCAGCGCGCCCCTGACTGAGAGCGTCGGCCAGAATGCGACCAACGGTGAGGCGTGGATCGAACGAGCTCAGCGCGTCCTGGTAGATCGCTCCGATGCGGGGTCGTCGGGAGCGCCGCTCGCGCTCTGTAGCAGCCGACCATGGTGCTCCGAGCAGGTCGATCGTGCCCGAGTCCGGTCGATCAAGGGCTAGCGCAAGCCTCGCAACGGTAGTTTTGCCAGAGCCCGACTCTCCGACGATACCGAGGGTCGTGCCGCGTTTGAGGCTGAAGCTCACGTCGTCGACGGCAATGCGTGACCCGAATCGGCGCTTGAGCCCGCGAGCAACGAGTACTGGTTCGGCGGTTGATTCGGGAGTGCTCGACACGACTGACTCCGACTCAGCACCCGTGAGGCTGCTGCCGCGCGCCCGATCGGTCGGAATCGCCGCGATGAGGCTGCGGGTGTACGAATGCTGGGGTGCAGAGAGCACGTCGCCCGCGTCGCCACTCTCCACGATCTGCCCACGCTGCATGACCGCAATGTGCGAGGCAAGTTTGCTCACCACGGCAAGGTCGTGGCTGATCAGGAGGATTGCCGTGCCCTGAGTCCGGAGCTGGTCGAGCAGTTCAAGGATGCGGGCCTGCACGGTTGTGTCGAGCGCCGTGGTCGGTTCGTCCGCAATAAGCAGGCGTGGTCGTAGGGCAACGGCGGAGGCAATGACCGCGCGTTGGCGCATTCCGCCTGAAAGTTCGTCCGGTCGTTGGGAGGCCCGCAATTCTGGCTCGGGAAGCCCGGCTTCTTCGAGGAGTTCGACGACGCGGAGTTGCCGTTCTCGCACGCTCATGACGGTGTGCAAGCGCAGCGTGTCTGCGACCTCGCGCCCGATCGGCCGCAGCGGATCCAGAGCAACGAGCGCCCCCTGTGACACCAGCCCGATCTCCCGCCCGCGCAGACTGCGCAACGTGCGGGGGGAGGCATCCAGGATGTCGGTGTCGTCAAAGCGGAGTGCGGATGCCGTGACCCGTGCCCCAGGCCCGGCGAGCCCCAGGATGGACCGCGCAGTTACGCTCTTGCCCGATCCGGATTCGCCGACGATCGCGAAGCACTCGCCCGGCTCGATCGAGAACGAGACGCCGGAGACTACGGGCGTACCGCCGAAATCCACGCGCAGATCCCGCACCCGAAGAAGCGCGTTCACGACGATCGCACTCTCTGCTGCAGACTGCGACCGAGGAGAGTGGTGGCAGCCGCGCTCAGGACGATGAAGACGCCGGGGAAGAATGTCATCCACCAGAACGACGTGATGTAGGTGCGGCCAGCGGAGAGCATCGCCCCCCATTCCGCGGTCGGGGGAACTGCTCCGAGGCCGAGGTAACTGAGCGATGATGCCCACACAATCGACTGCCCGATGCCGAGGGTCGCCAGAACGAAGAGGGAGCCAGCGACGTTCGGGAGCAGGTGGTGGATGACCCGTTGGGTGCGGCTGCGCCCGAGCACGATTGCCGCCTCGATGTATGGTGCGTTTTTGACGATGAGCACCTGACTGCGGATGATCCGTGCGTAACCTGGTGCGGTCGCAAGTCCAACGGCAATGGTCGACGTGACAACGCCGGGGCCGTAAATAACGATGAACAGCAGCGCGAGCAGAAGCCCCGGAAAGGCAAACAACATTTCCACGAAGCGGGTAGTTCCGAAGTCGAGCCAGCGCGGCCCGAGACCGGCGAGCAAGCCGAGAATGAGCGCTAACCCGAGCCCGATCGCGGTGGCGGACAGCCCGATGACAAGCGATGCCCTGGTCCCGTGCACGATTCGCGTGAAAATGTCGCGGCCAGACTCATCCGTACCGAAAAAGTGAGCGACTGACGGGCCCTGAAAACTCGCGGACGGATGTACGGCGAGCGGGTCCCCTGGAGCGAACAGTGCAGGAATGACGGCAGCGATGACCAGAAGCAGGATGATCACAGCTGACACGATTTCAACGGGCCGCCAGCGTGCCGTGCCCGAAGCCGAGCCTGTCACCGCGTGCTCCGTCTGCGGCGCGGGTCTACTAAGCGATCGGCGAGGTCGGTAATGGTGGTCATGAGGATATAGCCAAGCGCGACCACGAGCACGATCCCCACCACGAGTGGGACGTCGCGCAACTCCACCGCGGAGAGCAGGCTACGGCCGATTCCGGGTCTCGCGAAGATCGTCTCAACGATGACAGCGCCGCTGATCAACGACCCGAACGCCCAGCCGGCCAAACCAATCGCCGGGATGGCCGCGTGGCGCAGCACGTGTCGCCAGAACACGCCACCATCATTTTCACCACGGGCTCGCGCCGCGAGAACGAAGGGGGACGCCGTCGCATCGAGGATCGAGTCCCGCATGACCTGGCCGAGGAAACCCGCGAGCGGCACCCCAAGCGTGACAACGGGAAGCACGTAGCCAAGGGGGCCGGGGACGCTCACCGGTGGTAGCCATCCGAGCGCCGTGCTGAACAGCAGGATGAGGGAGATCGCGAGCCAGAAGTGGGGCACGGCCGCGGCGACGATCTCGAGCACTGAGCCGATGCCAGCTGCCACCCGACCGGACCGTACCGACCACGCCGCGAGACCCAGCGCGATGAGTGCGGCAAGGACGAGAGAGAATAACGCGAGCAGGAGAGTGCCGCCGAGATTCTCGCCGATGACATTCACGACGGAATTATGCAGCGAATACGAGTTTCCCAGATCTCCCGCAGCCAGGCGCGCAAAGTAGTGGAGATATTGGATGCCGAGGGGCTGGTCGAGTCCGTACTCTGCACGAGCCCGCGCCAGGGCTTCAGCGCTTGCTTGGGAGCCCGGTCCTCCGAGGATTGCTTCGGCAGGGTCTCCCGGGATCAGCCTGATCGCGAAGAAAGTGATCGTGGCCACCGCCCAGAGCACGAAGATGACGCCGCCGACTCGCGCGAACAACCACGGCAGCCAGCGCCGAGCTCGGACATCCGGCTTCTCTTCGGCGACCAGCGGTGCTGTCACCGATCAGCACCACCCGGTATCGGTGCAGGGTGGCATTAGCGCAACCACGTGTCGTACAGCTCTGGCGTAGATACGGAGGGTAACGCTCGGAATCCGGCAACTCTCGAACCGAGCAGGTAGTGGTTCTGCTGGTCGTAGAGCGGCAGGATGTAGAAACCCTCGAGCACGATTTTCTGAGCCTGCTTGTAGAGGTCGGCGCGCTTGGCCTCATCCGAGGACTTACTCGCCGAGACGAGAAGTGCATCGAGCTCCGGATCTTTGATCTGGGAGTGGTTGGCGAAGTACCCGCTGGGCGCGGGAATGGTGCCATCCGAGTCAAACAGGATGCGCAGCACGTCGGGTCCGACCTTCGTGTATGGCGCACTCACGAGGTTGTAGTCATTCGTACCGAGTGCCCCATACCAACTGGAGAGGTCAAGTGGGTGGAGATCAACCTTGAATCCGGCTTGCTTTG
>JBDTIM010000155.1:0-33213 GCA_039936355.1 Lacisediminihabitans sp.
CTCGCGGTGGAAGGGGATGGCCCTCTCACCGCCGGCTCGCGCGTCGCGGCCGTCGCAGAGCTGAGCGGCCCCACCGATCTCACCGCTGCCGGCCTTGGGCTCGGCACGACCCCGGCAGCATTCCAGCAGGTCGAGCTCGACTACCTCGGTTGCTCGGGCTTCGGCGACTGTCCGCAAGCCAGGGCCGCCTCGCCTCGGTACCACGTCGACAGTAGCGATCCGCCGTTCTTCATTGGCCAATCACTTCAGGAGCGCATCCCGAAACAGCAGGCGGACGCATTAGTCGCGTCCCTGCGCAAGGCCGGCGTCGACACCGAGTACGTCACAGCACAAGGCGAACTCCACTCGATCGCGATGCTCACTGACGAGTTGCGCACGCGGATCGTGGACTTTCTCCACGCGAAGCTCGGCGACTGACCGGATCCGCGGTTGCGCCACACGGCACTGCAACCCTTAGCAAAGCACGGCTCACGTCATGGCGCGCAGGGTACGACGAACGATCAGATATACGGGAATAGAGCCAAGGATGACGAGCATCAGTGTGTAGGGAGCGGCGGCGGTGAAATCGAGAGACTCACCGTTGGTAGTGCCCCACAGTCCTGTGGCGAGTGTCTTCGAATTGAACGGCAACAGCATGAGGGTCGTCGTCAACTCCTTGCTCGCGTCGAGCCCGACAAGCAGCGCCCCCGTAGCCAGGCCTGGAAGAGCGAGCGGCAACGAGATCCGGGTAAGTCTGCGCCAGGCACGACTTCCGAGGGATGCGGCTGCCTCGTCGTAACTGACGAACGCCGCCTGCAGGCCTACGCGCTGATTGGCCACAGCCAACGGCAAATACAAAATCACGTATGCCGCGATCAAGAGGGCTGCCGTCTTGTACACCTCTGGCACGAGCCGGGTTGCAAGAAACACGAGGGCAAGCGCGAGGATGGCGTTGGGAACCGAATGGGCTAGCCACACAGCGCGCTCGGTGAGTTGCGCCGGCAGCGCAGGATGCCGACTGATCCACCAGCTGACCGGCAAAGCCACAAGGGTCGCGACCACCGCTGCCCAGGCGGCGAAGCTCAGAGTTGACCCTGTGGCCTGAAGAACCTGCATCCAATTATTTGCGGTGCCGGAACGGGACGTGCTCAGCCCTCGCACTGTCATGAGTACCGTGGGACCGAGTGCGCCAAGTGGAATGATGAGCGCGACGACAAAGATGGGCACCCGCGCACGGCCAAGACGCACTCTTCCTGGCGGACGCACCGCACCCCGGCCGACACTCAGTACGTGTGAGCGTCCGGTAAGTGCGCGGCTCGCGAAGAGCAGAATGACCGCAAGCCCCGCGAGCAACAGTGACAGTGAGCGCGCAGATCCGTAGTCGCCGTAGTCGAGCATCTCGCCCATGATTGTCGTGGTCAGCGTGTGTTGGCGCAATTGCACCATCGCACCGTACTCGGAGAGAACATGCAGCCCCACGATCAGCACACCACCCGCCAGTGCCGGCCTCAGCTGCGGGAAGATAACCCGTCGGAACACTGCGAATGGGCGGCTGCTCAGGCTGCGCGCCGCCTCCTCCTGGGCCGGGTCTATATTGCGCACCGCGACGACGCAGGCAAGAAACACATACGGATACAACGACAGCGACATGATCACTGTTGCACCCAAAAACGTTGTCACAATATCCACGTGCGGAGCATAGAGAAGGCTTGCGGAATAGATGGCATAAGAGCTCACGAATCCCGGTATGGCCAGGGGCATGGCGAATAGCACTGTCAGCAGTCGACGGCACGGCACATCCGTCCGAACGACCAGTAGCGCTGCGCCCACACCAATCAACATGCTGATCACCGAGATAGCAATGGTAAGCCCGACGGTATTAGCTATGTCCGTCAGCGTGGTGGGGAAGCGGAACTGCCGTGCGATGTCGCCGAAAGATATTCCTGCGATGAACAGGTAGACGATCGGTAGGAGCGATACAACGGCAACAAGAACGGCGAGCGCGGCTACAACTCCGCGCCCGCCACCGCTCCTGCCGCGTCTGTTCAGCTCGAGAGACCGAGACTCTTGAGGAGGTCCTGCGCTTCGGTCTGGTCGGCATAGATACCCATGTCGTACTTGGGTGACTTGATGGCGCCGAGATCCCCGGAAATCGTGCTGACGACACCTAGAGCAGCCGGATACTGAGCCTCGGTGCTGTCGATGCCAGCGCCGGCGAGAATCTTCTGGCCACCACTCTTGTCAGTGAGCCAGCTGAGGAATGCCGCCGCGGCCTTCTGATGAGTACTGGTCTTCAAGATTCCTGCCCCGGACGAGAGGATCAGGTTGCCGGCATCGGCCTGCGGGAAGTGGTAGATCTTTGAGACCATCTTGTCGGGACCACCGACCTCCGCCGCCTTGATCCACCAGTAGTAGTGGTTCGACAGACCCATGGCGTGCTTACCCGCCTCAACGGTGTCCCGCACGTTCCCGTTCTTCTGCTCGTTGACGCCGTTGGCCTTGATGGCTTCAAGGAACGTGCGCGTCTTATCGACGCCGATCGTCGATATCAGGTATTGCGTTGTGGCCACGAATGCACCAGAGGGAGCCCAGGCAAACTTGCCCTTGTATTCGGGCTGCACAATCTCGAGCAGGGTTTTCGGAAGATCCGCTTCGTCAATGATCGTGGGGTTGTAGTACAACACTCGAGCGCGAGCCGCGTACGCAACCCACATCCCGTCTTCTGGGTTCAATGCAGGACGCACGTGGTTCAGGGTGCTCTTGCTGATCGGAACCAGAAGCTTCTGCCCACTCAACTGCGCGGCAGGGCCCGGGTCCTCGGACAGAAAGACGTCTGCCGGCGATGCTTTACCCTCTGCCTGGATCTGGCCGACCGTCGCGCCCTCCTGAATCCTGAACTTCACACCGGTCTTGTCGGTGTAGGCCTTGGTCAGGCTCGCAATCAACTCGGCGTGTTGGTCGGTGTAGACGGTGAGGGTCGCTGGTGTTGCGGACGATGCTGCAGGTTTCTCGGACGCGTCATGTGATGTTGATGCGCAGCCGACCAGCGGTATCGCGAGCGCAATGGCCATCGCTGCCGCGATGCCATACCGTACGGGTCCAATAGTCACAGCTGTGCCTTTCCTGCCCAATCGGGCGTTGCGATGCCGTCACTACGACGGAACGGGGTGGTTCCGCGCGTCACTGCGCGAAGGTGGATTGGGCGTATGTCGAGACAGGGCGGTCGACATACAGCCGCACCTGTTCACCCAGCCCGAAGGAGTGGTCGCCCAAGACACGCACCGGCACCTGCTCTTCAATCTCGGGCACTTTCACTTTCAGCACGCCGTCGTGCCCGTAAAACTCGCGAGCGAGCACAACCCCGACAAGACTGCAGCCGTTGTTGGACTGCTCCGTCGGAGCATCCGCTGCACTGACATGGATGTTTTCTGGTCTGATGAGAACGTCGCATTTACCTGCACAACCGTGCCACGATGCCACGTTCAGCTTGCCGAAAGCACACGACACAGTGGTCACGCCCACGCCATCATCGACGACGTCACCATCGATAACTATGGCGTCGCCGAGGAATCGTGCAAGCTCGATGTCGAACGGCTGGAAGTAGGTTTCGTGCGGCTCTCCGGCCTGCACAATCTGGCCGTCCCGCATGACGACGACGCGATCGCCGAGCGCAAGTGCTTCCTCTTGGTCATGAGTGACAAGCAAAACAGTGGCACCGATTGACTTCAGAAGGTCGCGCACCTCGGTGCGCAGCGCATCCCTGAGATACGCGTCGAGGGACGAGAATGGTTCGTCAAGCAAGACGATCCGGGGGTTCGGAGCGATGGCTCTGGCCAGCGCAACCCGCTGCTGCTGCCCACCAGACAACTGGTGCGGCCAGCGCTTACCGAAACCACCAAGGCCAACCAGCTCAAGAACCTCATCCACGACCTCGCGCCGTGCACGCTTGTTGTGGCCGGGGAGCCCAAATCCCACGTTCTGGGCGACCGTGAGGTGCGGGAACAGTGCGCCCTCTTGCGCCACGAGCCCAATACCGCGGTCATGGGCTGGAACCGTCCGTGCCCCTGGTGCGAGAACCGTGCGCCCGGCTACGCGGATGCTGCCCGTTTCGGGAAATTCGAACCCGGCGATCGATCGCAGAAGAGTGGTCTTTCCTGATCCGGAGTGCCCCAGCACGGTGACAAATTCGCCCTCTGCGAGGTCAAGATCCACGTGGCTCAGCGCAAGAACGGGCTCGGCCTGCCGTGGGCCAAGCACGTAGCTCTTCGAGAGGTCGCGTATTTCCAACACGCTTTAACTATAGAGCAAGGTAAGGCTTACCTAATAGTCCCAAAACTATTGAGGCTCGCTTTACTCCGGCAATAGCTCCACCCGAGGTGACGCTGCAGCCAGCTGGACACCCGCTGCCTTCGCCGCCCGTCGATCCATTCGCCGCTCCTTCGCCCCCTCGACCAGGTAATACAGCACCGGAAGAACAATAAGTGTCAGCAGTGTCGACGACACCAAGCCGCCAATCACGATAATTGCGAGTGGCTGGGAGATGAAACCGCCGTGACCGGTGAGACCGATGCCGAGCGGCAGCAACGCGAAGATCGTTGCCATCGCCGTCATGAGGATCGGGCGCAGTCGTCGGGAGGCACCATGAACTATCGCCTCGCCCACTTTCATCCCTCGTGTTCGGTACTGGTTGATGAGGTCGACCAACACAATCGCGTTCGTTACGACAATCCCAATTAACATGAGCACGCCGATAAGCGACGGAACC
Source organism: Lacisediminihabitans sp. (assembly GCA_039936355.1). GTDB lineage: Bacteria > Actinomycetota > Actinomycetes > Actinomycetales > Microbacteriaceae > Parafrigoribacterium_A. Next base: position 4,745 of record JBDTIM010000155.1, read on the forward strand.
CCCAGGGGGATGCCAGAAATAAGCTGCAGCGCGATCGCCCCGGTCGCGGCGAATGGGATTGACACCAGCAACAGCAGCGGCTGGCGCAGGCTCTTGAACGTTGCGACCATGACGACGTAAACGATCAGGATGGCGACAAGGAGCGCGAGCCCTAGCTGACCGAACGCGTCGCTCTGCTGCGAGGTGACCCCGCCGAGCTTCGCGGTGGCTCCGGCGGGGAGATCGACCTTGTCGACGGCGGAGGCGACGGATGCGGAGGCCGTTCCCACGTCATCCGTCTTCGGCGTCACGCTCACCGTGGCGCTGCGCACACCCCTGTTGGTCGTGATCGTGGACGGCCCGTTGACCTTCTCTACCGACGCGAGATCGCTCAGTCGAATGACGCCGCCGCGGGTGGGAATGGCGAAGTCCTGGAGTTCAGCGACCGTGGTTGGCGCGTTCTCGTTGTCGATGTAGATCGACATCGTCTTCTCGTCAATCACGACAGAACCGGTCGCATTCGGATTCATCGCAGCGGTCACGATGCTGCCGACCGCAATCTCGCTGAGTCCGGCATCCGCAGCCTTCTGGCGGTCGACTACCACGGCGATGTACGGCTGTTCCACCGAGAGATTGCTGGTCGACTGGGCGACGACGCTGAGCTTGGACACTGACGCGACCACGGCATCCGCGGCCCTATTGAGGTCGGCCTGGTTGTTGGCCTGCACGTTCACGTCAATCGTGGATGACGAGAAACCTCCTCCACCCGCGGCGAGGGTGACGTCGCCGGCGTCCTTGATCGCACTGACCTTTTTGCGCACGGTCGCCTTCAGCGCTTCCTGATCTGCGTTCGGATCCGTCGTGATCGAGTAGCTGATGCCACCGCCACCGCCGAAGGCCGCGGCGAGCGAACTGCCGCCCGTTCCGATCGATGTCTGCACAGTCTTCACGCCCGTGACGCTCCTCAGCGCCGCCTCGACCTCCTGGGAAGCGTCGTCTTGCGCGGCAAGGCTCGTCCCCGGTGGGAGGCTCTGGCTGACACTGAGCGTGTTCTGCCCACTGTCGCCGATGAAGTTGGTCTTGAGTCCGGCTGCCATGAATCCGCTGAGGAACAGCACCAGAACGGCCGCGAGGATGGTGATCAGCGGGCGCTTCAACGTCCAGCGGATGACCGGAAGATAGCCGCGCTGCAGCCTGGTGGGGTGGTCGAGTTCGTCGACGGCGCTCTGGATATCCGACCGAGTCGCGCCCGGCGCTCCGTCGACTCCCGCGTGTTTGCGCACCGCCTTTGAGCCGAGGAACCAGTACGCGAGGACTGGAACGATCGTGAGAGCCACGAAGAGTGAGGCGCCGAGCGCGATCGTGACGGTGAGGGCGAACGGGCGGAAGAGTTCGCCCGTGATGTCTCCGACCAGCGCGAGCGGCAGGAACACAGCGACGGTCGTGATCGTGGATGCCGTGACGGCTCCCGCCACCTCGCGCACCGCCGTGGTGATGGCCTTCGCCTTCTCCTGGCCGAGGGTGATGTGCCTCTTGATGTTCTCGATCACGACGATGGAGTCGTCGACCACTCGCCCAATCGCAATAGTGAGGGCGCCGAGGGTGATGATGTTGAGCGTGTAGCCGGAGGCCTGCATTCCGATGAAGGTGATGAGCACCGACACCGGGATGGAGATGGCCGTCACAAGAGTCGAGCGGATCGACAGCAGGAACACCAGAATCACAATGACCGCGAAGACGAGACCGAGCAGCCCCTCGGTGGCCAGGCTGTCAATGGACTGTTGGATGAACGGGGCCTGGTCGAAGACGACCGTGAATTTCGTGTTGTGACCGATTGACTCCTCGAGCGAAGGAATCGCATCCTTTACCGCTTTCGACACCGCGACGGTGTTGCCGGCCGGTGACTTGGTGACCGCGACGGTGATCGACGGTTCGCCGTTGACCCGGGAGATTCCGGTGACCGGATTGTCCTTGATCTCAACCGTGGCGACATCCGCGATCGTCTTCGCTGCTGCGGCAGCCGCGAGCGTCTGCGCGCGTGGGTCGGCCTGCGCTGCGGAACCAGTGCCCGCTGCGGCACCCGGACCGGCGGCGGCACCCGCGAACGCCGGAGTCGCACCGAGCAGCGGTAGTTCACCGATCTGCTTCACAGAGGTGATCTTCGACCCGGCCTGCACGGTCAGGGTCGTGTCGTTTTCGGTGATGGATCCGGATGGCAGCAGCGTGCCGTTTGCGCCGAGCGCGTCACGGATGGCCTGGGTGCTGAGTCCAGCAGCGGCGAGCTTTTCCACATCGGGAGTAATCACGACGCGCTGGGCGGTCGTACCAAGCAGGGTCGCCTGACTCACTCCATCCAGCTGTTGGATATCGGTAAGCGTCGACCGGGACAGCGCAGCGGAGAGGTCTCTGGGATCCAGGTCGCTCGTGACAGAGATCTGCACGACCGGCAGATCACTGAAGCTGAAACTGAGCACCTGCGGGCTGACATCCTTGGGAAGCCGGGACGAGATCCGGTTGATCGCGCTCTGCACCTTCTGTTCGGCCGTCGCAATGTTGGTTCCGTAAGTGAACGCAGCGGTCACCGTCGACGCGTTGGCGCTGGAAGTCGCCGTGGTCGTGTCGAGGCCCTCAACACCCTGAATGGCGTTTTCAATGGGTGTGCTCACGTCGGTGTTGACCACCTCCGGAGCCGCCCCCGGGTAGCTCGTGACGATGAACAACTGTGGAAGCGAGAGGGAGGGGATCAGCTCCTGCTTAAGCGAGGTCAGGGCGATCCCACCGAAGATTCCGATGACGATTGTGACGAGAGCGATCAGTGCACGGTTACGCAGACTGAACACGGACAGTAAATGCACGAAAGTCTCTCCAGTAGGGTGTTCACGCCGCCGACGCGGGCGCGAATGACGCGCGCACGACCTCGTGCCCCTTTGAAAGTACCCCGGAGTACCCCATGACGCATACTCCTAGCGGAATAGTTTTCGAAGCCAACGCGCGGTCCGGTCGCACGCGTAGTCCGGCCGCGCGTGCCGGGAACTGCACGAAGTAGCTCCTTGATACATCTATGGTTTCAGGTGTGCCTTCCCGTCGCGCCTCTCGTCGCCTGCCCCTGCGCTACACCACCCTGCTGATCGGGCTGTTCCTCTACGGCATCGCGATCGCGATGATGGTGCAGGCCGCGATTGGAATCGCGCCGTGGGACGTACTCTCGCAGGGCATCTCCATCCACACGGGCATTGCCTTTGGTTGGGTCACCAACCTGGTCGGAGTGGTCGTGTTGCTGCTGTGGATCCCGATCCGCCAGAGGCCCGGAATTGGCACCGTCCTGAACGCACTTCTGATTGGACCGAGCGCGCAACTCGGGCTCATGACGATCCCTTCGCCCACCGTCATCTGGGAGCAGATCCTGCTCTTCGCCGGCGGACTGCTGCTCCTCGCTTTCGCGACCGGCCTCTACCTCGGTGCGCGCCTTGGGCCTGGGCCACGAGACGGGCTGATGACCGGCATCCACAGTCGCTGGGGCTGGAGGATTTGGATCGTGCGCGCCTCGATCGAGCTCACCGTGCTCGTGATCGGATGGCTGTTAGGCGGCAACGTCGGCTTCGGCACGCTCGCGTTCGCATTGCTCGTCGGGCCGCTCGTCCACTTCGCGATGCCCCTCATGGTCATTCGAGACCCGTCGTCGTCGTCCGTGGAGTCGGCGGCGACAGCGCCACCCCGGGGATCACGCCTGCCGAGACCTCATCAATGAAGTAACCATCGCCGAAATCCCAACAAACCCGAGCCGACGCAGTGGAAGAGCCGCGTCGCTGGGGTCGAGTGCGAAGGCTCGGGTTAGGCGGGCCTCTATGGGCGGAACCTTTGTGCTCGAACCCAGCGGCGACCACGAGTTATAGATGGTCGGCGTACACCGCCATCGCGTCGCGCACGTAGCTCGCGCCCTCGACACCCCCGTAGTTCGCGCCGAAACGCGGGTCATCGACATACATCTGGCCGAGACCGCGCATCGCCTCCGCGGTGACCGTGCGGCCTCCCCAGCTGAGCTGGATCCAGTCATGCTGCCGCGCCGTGATCTCCTGCGCTATCCTGCCGTCCGCCGGCACACCTGCGGCGAGCGCGGCGGCGTAGTCGTTCTGGATCTGCTTCTGCTGCCGCATGAAACCGGACCTGTCGGCATCCGTCAGTGCCGCATACCAACCGTCGGTGGCAGCATACGCGTCCCTGCCCCAGCGCTCTTCGACCTCCTGTTTGTACTTCGTGTGGTCGAAGCCGTCCAACATTTCTTCTGCCATGAGTTGTTCACCTTCCCGTGTTTTGCTGATCGTCGTTTCGACCGCCGCGATTTGGCGGTCGAGTCTTTCCTTCTCCTGCTGTAGCCAGTGCAGGTGGGTGAGGAGGGCATCCGCGTCCCCACTCTGCCCCGCGAGCACCTCGCCAATGGCGGGTAGGCCAAGGCCGAGCTCGCGCAACAGGAGGATCCTCTGCAGCCTGGCCAAGGCATCCTCGTTGTAATAGCGGTAGCCGTTGCTTCCAATCCGGCTTGGACTCAGCAGCCCCAGTTCGCCGTAATGGCGCAGGGTTCTGGATGTCGTCCCGGCCAGCCGCGCAACATCCTGTATCGACCAGTCCACCTCGTTCCTCGCCTTCCGCTTTTCCGCAGGCCCGCGTCTCCCGCAGGTCCGCGCTGCCCGCAGACCATGCCACCACGTTAAACCTTGACGCAACGTCAATGTCAACTCCACCCGATCGTCGCTAGTTCCCGCCGCCACCTTCCGAAATGACGGAGTTTTCGAGGCGACTACGGATAATTGGCTGGTTTTCCGAGTGCTGGGATCCAGATCTCCGTCATTTCGGAAGAGAGGCAGGAACGAAGGAAGTGGGAGGAAGGGGTTGCACGCGGGCACAACGCGATATATCGTGAATACTTACATACGCGATATATCGCGTCGTGGGTCCGGACGGTGCGGCCCCACTCCGACACGAACGCGACACGATCGACAGCGAAAGGCGCGGCAATGGCACAGGAAAAGTGGATGGTGGATGGCCCGAAGGTCATCGACATCGAGCGGGTTCGCACCCTAAAAGTGAGCCTCATCGGCGGACAGGTCGACATCGTTGGCCACGACGAGCCCGGCGCTCGCGTCGAGGTCCACTCGGTGCGCGGCAAGGCGTTGAAGGTCTCCATCAACGGTGACACGCTGGAAGTTGACCACCCCCAGCTGGACTGGGACAACTTCCTCGATGTCTTCGCCTCCTTCCGAGGCAGCGCGAGCGCCGACGTGAGCATCATGGTGCCGCGGGATGTCGCCCTAAAGTTCGGCGTCGTCTCCGCGAGCGCGCTCATCAGCGGCCTCTCGGGTGAGACGCGAACCGAGAAGGCTAGGATCAGCACGGTCAGCGGTGATGTCGTCGTCGACAACGTGCACGGCGACCTAGAGCTAAATGCTGTCACCGGTGAACTCTCGGTGCGCAACCACGAGGGCAACGTGACCTCCAGAACCGTGAGCGGCGACGTCACGGCGACCGGTCAGATCTCGAAGTTCCACTCTGACAGCATCTCCGGCAAGGTCTTCCTCGACCTCACCGGAACCCCAGACGAGGCGAAAATCAAGACCGTGTCAGGCAACGTCACCGTGCGCCTGGCCGCGGGAGTCGCCGCCAGATACCGAATCAACACGGTCGCTGGCCGACTGCAGCTCGACGATTCGGAAATCACCGGCATCCGCGGTTCGTACAGCGGAAAGTTCGGCGATCTTGACAGCCGCTGGCTTGACTTCAGCGCGAGCACAGTTTCCGGTGATGTGGCCGTGATGCACGGCGTGACGGTCCCACGATGACCCCGCCGGTCTTCGCCCACGGCCACCTTCGCCTCTACCTCCTGAGCCTGCTCGATACAGCTCCGATGCACGGCTACGAACTCATCCAGGCCCTCGGCGAGCGCTTCGGCGGCACCTACATCCCCAGTGCCGGGACGATTTATCCGCGACTCGCGAAGCTCGAAGGAGAGGGCCTCGTCAGCAAGTCGACGGATGGCCGCAAAACTATTTATGCGATTACGGATGCCGGCCGGGCCGAGCTTGAGGATCGCCAGGGTGAGCTGGACGACATCGAACACGATGTAACAGATTCCGTACGCCGGCTCGCGGACGAGGTTCGCTCCAGCGTCAACGTCGCCATGAAGTCCCTGCGGGCGGACTTGGCCGCGGCCGCCAGGGAAGCACGGGCGGATGCCCGCGAATCCGGACACAGCACCCCGACTGAACCGCAGCGCACGGCCAGCACCAGCAGGCTGCGCGAGGCGGAAATGATCCTCGATGAGTTCCGCCATAACGTGCGAACCGAATTGCGCAGCCTGGCCGCACGCACGGGCATCCCGGCCGAGACCATCGCCTCCCTACGGTCCGAACTCGATACCGTTCGAAGCAGATTAACGGCAACGCCGGATTCCGACCTGGAATAGTCACAACTGCTCAACGGTTGGAGTTGTCTGGGAGTTAAAGGGCATCGCGTGTCTCACCGTGCCCGCAACGGGTGTAGTGTCGCTCCTCGTGACTAACGAAGTTCGGTCGCCCAAGCGGTGGCTGATCGGGGAACCGTTGTCCTCCGAGAAGCTCGAAGGGCAACTCTTACCAAAGCATTTGGCACTGCCGATCTTTGCCAGCGACGCACTTTCCTCTGTGGCGTACGCACCGGAGCAACTGCTCCTCATTCTCACCCTCGGTGGGCTCGCATTCTTGAGTTTCGCCCCATGGGTTGCCGCGGCTGTCGTCCTGCTGCTCATCGTGGTGGTGTCCTCGTATCGCCAGCTCATCAAGGCCTACCCATCCGGCGGTGGGGATTACGAGGTCGCGCACAAGAACTTGGGCGAGCGAGCGGGGCTCATCGTCGCATCCGCCCTCTTGGTGGACTACATCCTTACCGTGACGGTGTCGATTGCCAGCGGCGTTGACAACATCATCTCTGCGTTTCCCGCGCTCAACGGTGTCAGAGTCGAAATGGCGGTGTTCTTCATCGTCATTCTCGCTGCGATCAACCTTCGAGGGGTGTCGGAGTCGAGCAAGGCATTCGCACTTCCGACGTACCTTTTTATCGCCAGCATCGCGGTCATGGTCGTCACTGCGCTCATCCGCGCAGCACTCGGCGAAACGCCGATCGCGTCATCCGCGGCATACACGGTGAAGCCAGAGACGCTAACGCAAGTCGGGTTCGTACTCCTTTTGCTCAGGGCTTTCGCCAGTGGGTGCAGTGCCCTCACCGGCGTGGAAGCGATCGCGAACGGTGTGCAGGCCTTCCGTCGCCCCAAGATCAAAAATGCACAGCGCACGCTCGTCCTGATGGGCGGAATCGCAATCGTCCTGTTCATCGGAATCACCGCAGTCGCCCTGATCAGCAAGGTTCACTACGCGGAGGCGCCCTGCGATCTGATCGGCTGGCAGCAGTGTGCCAGCCAGCCACAACCCAGTGTGATCGCTCAGATCGCGGCTGCCACCTTCCCCGGTGCGGGACGCTTCATGTTTTATGTGATCCAGGCAGCCACGGCACTCGTGCTCCTCCTCGCCGCTAATACCGCGTTCAACGGATTCCCGCTGCTCGGCTCCGTGCTTGCTCGCGACGCGTACGCACCCAAGTCGCTGCAGACCCGCGGTGACCGTCTTGTGTACTCGAACGGGGTGCTTCTTCTGAGCCTGGCGGCCATCCTCCTCGAGGTGATCTTCGCGGCCGACGTTACCCGGCTCATCCAGCTCTACATCATCGGTGTCTTCATCTCATTTACCCTCGGGCAGTCAGGCATGGTCGTGCACTGGACCAGGATGCTGCGCGAGGGCTGTGACAACCCTGGCCAGGTCATCCGTAGCCGCATGATCAACGCCACCGGTGCGCTCTTCACCGCGATCGTGCTCGTGGTCGTCACCATTACGAAGTTCACCCACGGCGCCTGGATCGTCTTCGTGATCATGCCCGTGCTGTACCTGCTCATGCTCGGAGTGAATCGCTATTACCGCGGGGTTGAACGGGACATCACCGTCGATGCAACCACAACATTTGGTGCCACAGGTGACCACGCGATCGTGCTCGTCGGCGGTATGCGCAAACCAACGCTCAAAGCCCTCGACTACGCGATCGCGGCACGGCATGCCAGCATCGAAGCCGTGCATGTCAATATTGACGAAGACGTCACAGCAATGCTCCAGAAGCAGTGGGGTGAGCAAAACATCCAGGTTCCGCTACGCGTTGTCGATTCGCCGTACCGGGATATCAGCATGCCGTTGATCAAGTACATCAAGGCGAGACGCACCAAGTTCGGTGCTGAAGTAATCACGGTCTACACGCCGCTCTACATCGTGGGGCACTGGTGGGAGCATCTGCTGCACAACCATAAAGCCAGGCGCATCCGCCAGAAGCTCGCTCTCGTCCACGGCGTCACGATCGCCCTCGTGCCGTGGCTGCTCGATTCGTCGAAAAAGCTGTACGCCAGACCATCGCGACCGTTCCCGGGCCAATCTCGTCGCGGAGAGCCTCGCCGACCCATTGTTCGCAAGGCGCTGCCACCAGCAGCCGTCCCTCCACCGGTTCCGCCTGCGGCGAAGAAGAAGGCCGCGGCACGCAAGTAATGGCGAGGTGGCGAGAATTTTTAGCTGTTGCTGCTGGCGGGATTCTCGGCACGAGCATCCGCCTGCTCACCGACACCCTGATCCCGCACACGGCATCGAGTTTTCCTGTCAGCACCCTCGCCGTCAACGTGGTGGGAGCGTTCGTCCTCGCCCTGCTTGTCTCAAGTATTTGGACGAGGCCGCGTATTCCCAACTGGATGAAGGCGGGTCTCGGCACGGGGCTCCTGGGATCGTTCACCACTTTTTCGGCGCTCATTACCTCACTGCTCAGCGAAGCCACGCACGATTTATGGTGGCTTGCGATCGTCTACCTGCTCACGTCACTCGTTCTGGGCCTCGGCGCAGCGCTGCTCGGACTGAGCGTCGGCCACCGGCTACCTCGCCGCCCGGATCTGGTGGACGAATGATGAGTGCCGCCATCGTGATCGCCGTGCTGCTGGCCGGAGCCGCCGGAGCACTACTGCGCTATCTGGTCTCGCTTGCCTTTGCTGGACGTTCGGGATTTCCTACTGCCGTGCTCGCCGTGAATACCGTTGGGTCTGGGCTGAGCGGAGCGCTGCTTGCCCTCGCGGCGCTGGATGTCGTTTCCGCGGATCTCGACCTGGTTATTGTGACGGGCCTGTGCGGCGGACTCACCACGTTCAGCACCTGGACGGTCGAGACCATGCAACTCATGCTCGATGGCCGTGTTCGCAGCGCACTGTCGAACATCTGGCTGAACCTCGTGCTCGGTATCGCCGCTGCAACGCTGTGCTACTTTGCCGTGCTCGTGATCGGCCGCTGAATTTAGTACTCGTGTGAAGTCTCTCGATCTCTACCCGTAAACAACGTCATCTGACACTCGCACAGCCGGGGCGAACTTGGGCACGGCCGCTAAAGGTTGCTGAGCTGCGCGACCACGTGGCGTGCAATCTGACGCCCGGCGCGGTTCGCCCCGATCGTCGAGGCCTGCGGACCATAACCAGCAAAGAAGATTCGCGGGTCTTTCCACGACGAACCAGCGCCGACCGAGACGCCGCCGGCCTTCTCGCGCAGCTTGAGCGGCGCGAGGTGCCTGAGCTCCGGGCGGAAGCCGGTAGCCCAGATGATCGCGTCTGCGCGCTGGAAGGTCCCGTCGGCCCAGCGCACGCCATCCGCTTCGATAGAGGAGAACATGGGTTTCGCATTGAGCAAGCCGCGCTCGACCGCCGAATGAATGCGGCGCGTGCGCGGCACACCCGTGCCGCTGACTACGCTCGGCAAGGCGCGGCCGGCACGAGCGGCCTCATCCTGCATGGCGACAGCGGCAGCTCCAGCCTCGAGGTTCAACTCACCCTCGTTGAGATACTCGATCGGCCTGCGGCTCACCCAGGTGAGTTCGGATGCGACGTTCTCTAACTCGATGAGGAAGCCGATCGCGGACGTGCCGCCTCCGACCACCACAACGCTTCGGCCTTCGAACTCGCTGGCAGAGGTGTAATCGGTCGTGCGCAGGTGACGCCCGGCGAAGTCGTTCATGCCCGGATACCAGGGGATGAATGGCGAGCCCCAAGTTCCTGTCGCGTTGACGACGAGCTGCGTGACCATCTCCTTGTCGCCCTGCACTGAGCCGTCGCGGTAAGCGACCACGAGATCCGTGCCTCGATTGAAGACCGAGGTCACCGCACACGGGCGACGCACCCTCAACTCGTAGAACGCCTCATACTGCTTGTAGAAGTCGGCCACGACATCTTTCGCGGGAAGGGTGCGGTCGGCGTTCTCGAAGCTGAGCCCTAATTCATCCATGCCGGGTAGGTCGCTGATGCGGTGAGCCGAGCCGAGGCGGAGCGCGTCCCAGCGCAGTTGCCACGCGCCTCCCGTGCCAGGGCCACGATCGAGGACCACGAAGTCATCACCGGGGATCAGCCCGAGCCGCTGCATGTAGAACGACACGGCAAGGCCGGCCTGTCCTGCGCCGATGACAACGACCGATGTCGTTTCAGCGCCGGAGGTCATCCCTCAACGTTACTCGTCGCGAGCGTGAGAGTCGCTGAGACGGGGCCGCACCGCCCTGCATGCTAAAGTAGGCCGTTAGTTTTGGAAGTTCCTTGTTGGTCAATCTCGGGCGGATCATCGCTCGCTCGGGTAGTAATCGTAAGGGGGTCAAGCCATGGGGCGCGGCCGTCAAAAAGCAAAGCACACAAAGGTGGCTCGAGAGCTGAAATACTTCAGCCCGGACACCAACTACAACGCGCTCGAACGCGAACTCACGCACGTGGATCCGAACGCCCCGGTCCCGAACGAGCGCCTCGAAGAGGACCTCGAGAAGTGGCCCGAATTCAACGCCCCGGCCGAGTAGCCGTTAGCGGTAGCTGCCCACCAGGCGGACTGCCCCGCCATCAACACCCTTGGCACCCTGTTCGAAGCCTGCCAGATCGCGCACGCCAACAGTGACGGTGCCGAGCTGCCAGGCTGAGATGCCGTCGGCCTTCAGACGTTCTATGGTGCCGGATGCGGCATCCGCGGCCACGATCGCGATCATGCCGATTCCGAGGTTCCAGGTTCCCTCGGCATCCTCGAGACGCATAGCGCCCATGTCGGCGAGCACGCGAAATACCGGCTGTGGCGACCAGGAGGAGCGATCCAGCTCGGTCCAGGAGCCGAGCGGCAGCACGCGGGCGAGGTTGGCCGCGATGCCTCCGCCGGTGACGTGGCTGAGGGCGTGCACGCTTCCGGGAGCCGCTTCGAGCAATCGCAGCAGCGAATTCGTGTAGAGACGAGTCGGCTCAAGCAGGACCTCGCCAACCACGCCACCGAGGTCGTCTGAGCGATCGCCATAGCCAATGTCCTTGCTTGCCAGGATGTGGCGGACCAGCGAGTAACCGTTCGAGTGCAGCCCGGATGACGCGAGCGCGATGACGACATCGCCGTCTGCGACGAGGTGAGCGCCCAGCAGCGCGTCCGCTTCCACCGCGCCGGTGGCAGCCCCGGCGACGTCATAGTCGTCCGGCCCGAGCAGCCCGGGATGCTCCGCGGTCTCGCCGCCGACGAGGGCGGTGCCGGTGTCTGCGCAACCGCGGGCGATACCGGCGACGATCTCAGCGATCCGCTCTGGCACGACCCGCCCGCAGGCAATGTAGTCCGTCATAAACAGCGGCGTCGCGCCGACCACAATGATGTCGTCGACAACCATGCCCACGAGGTCTTGCCCGATGGTGTCGTGCTTGTCAATGGCCTGGGCGATTGCGACTTTGGTGCCGACACCATCCGTCGAAGTTGCCAGAAGTGGTCTCGTGAACGCCTTCAGGAACGACACGTCGAAGAGCCCTGCAAAACCGCCAACCCCGCCGAAAACCTGCGGTCCGTGGGTCTTGGCTACAGCGGATTTCATGAGTTCGACCGCGAGGTCACCTGCCGCCGTGTCCACCCCGGCTTCGGCGTACTTGTTGGCCATCCGTTAATTCCGTTCTCGCGCTGATAAGACTCGTGAAAGACTGGTCGAAAGCAACCACAATCCTACGGTCTGGAGACTGCTCGCGAATGTGCGGCATTGTCGGCATTGTTTCTTCGGAACCCGCCAACCAACTGGTTTATGACAGCCTTCTGCTGCTGCAGCACCGCGGCCAGGACTCGACTGGAATAGCGACGGTGGATGGTCGCGCGTTCCACGTGCACAAGGCGAAGGGTCAGGTGCGCGAGGCATACCGCACGCGCGACATGCGCGCACTGCCCGGCACTATGGGGCTAGGCCACGTGCGATACGCCACGCGTGGCTCCGCCGAGAACGAAGACGAAGCGCAGCCGTTCTATGTGAACGCGCCGTACGGCATCGTGCTCGTGCACAATGGCAATCTCACGAACACTCGAGAACTTACGCAGGAGCTGTTTCACGTCGATCGGCGCCATCTCAACACCGGGTCGGATACAGAGCTACTCGTCAACGTTCTCGCAAACGAGCTGCAGGAGCAGGTCTCAGGTCTGGACCTCGACCCAGACCAGATCTTCGCCGCGGTTGAGCGCGTGCATGAGCGGGTCGAGGGCTCCTATGCCGCGATCGCACTCATCGCGGGCTACGGGCTGCTGGCCTTCCGCGATCCGTTCGGCATCCGCCCGTTAGTCCTCGGTAAGCGCCAGCGCGGCCTTCTCGGGACCGAGTGGGTCGTTGCATCCGAATCCCTGGTACTAGAGAGCGGTGGCTACGAGGTGGTTCGGGATGTCGCTCCCGGCGAGGCAATTTTCATTGCAGTCGACGGGGAGATGACCTCGAAGCAGTGCGCGAAGAACCCGCGCCTGATCCCTTGCTCCTTCGAATATGTTTATCTGGCCCGACCTGACTCGATCATGAACGGCATTTCGGTGTATGAAGCGCGGCTTCGGCTCGGCAACCGGCTCGCTGACACGATCGCGCAGTACGCGCCAGCCGGCGACATCGATGTGGTGATGCCGATCCCCGACTCGTCCAGACCCGCAGCCATGCAAGTCGCCCAAAAACTTGGGATCGAATACCGCGAGGGTTTCTACAAGAACCGCTACGTCGGCCGCACCTTCATCATGCCAGGCCAGGCCGAGCGCAAGAAGTCGGTGAAGCAGAAGCTCAACGCGATGGGCTCGGAGTTCAAGGGAAAGAACATTCTGATCGTCGACGATTCGATCGTGCGCGGCACCACCTCGAAGGAAATCGTGCAGATGGCCCGCGAGGCCGGTGCCAATACCGTCACCTTCACCTCCGCAGCCCCGCCGGTGCGTTATGCCCACGTCTACGGAATCAACATGCCCTCGCGGCAGGAGCTCGTCGCGCACGGACGCAAAATACCCGAAATCAACACCGAGCTCGGCGCCGACCACCTCATCTACCAGGAGGTCGCCGACATGCAGGCCGCCATTCTCGAAGGTTCGGATATAGAGAGCCTCGAGATGAGCTGCTTTACCGGTGAATATGTGACCGGGACGGTCACGCCCGAGTACCTCGACTGGGTGGAGAGAACTCAGCTCAGCTGAGATCCTGCGTGGTCGTAGTTGCGGGCGCGGGCATGGTTGCGGGCGTGGTCGCGCGCGCGAGCTCCTGCTCCTGCTCCGGCTCCGGCTCCGGCTCCGGCTCCGGCTCCGGCTCCGGCTCTACAGTTGTTTGCTCCGCGGTCACGCGCGTTGCTCGGCGCAGCGACGCGCGGTCGAGCACGATCGCGAGGATGCCGCCCAGGACGATCCCGAGCGGAACACCATAGATGCAGAAGTACCCGAACAGGGCGGTGAAGCCGATCGCCGGGTCCGCGGGCTGCAGGGCGGTGACGATGAGCGTTCCGAAAAAGCCAACCAGCGCCCCCAGCACCAGAAACACGGGAATCTTCGGCGCACGGCGGATCGTCACCTCGACAGTGGTTGCGTCAACTTCCGCTGGGCCGCCCTCAGTCACGTTCGTCATGGGGCAATTGTCCCATGGTGCGGCTGCGGTTGAGCCTCGCCTTCTGCTGGTGCTCTCTTCGTGGTGTTGATTCTCTTCGCCCGGACGATGCGGGGGTTTGTCAACGATGAGGCCTCCATGACGCGCGCATCGATAACGCGAAGCCGCATCGTTGGGCGCGGCGTGACTTGGCGCGGGGTGGCTTGGCGCGGGGTGGCTTGGCGCATGTAACTGCGCGTCGAGCCGGCAGAAGGTGGGGAGTCAGTCGCGATGCCAGCGAAGCGGGAGGTGGTCACTCAGGTCCGCTCGGGATCCGGATGCCGCGATAACGCCCCGCGCGAGCGCAGCCGACCACTGCTCGGTGCCGGTCGCGACCGCGAGCCAGGTGGCGGCATCCGTCTCGATCACGTTCGGCGGAGTTCCCCTGGTATGCCCTGGGCCCTCGATGCATTGCACGGCCCCGAAGGGCGGAACCCGCACTTCAACTGAATTGCCGGGGGCGTCATCCGCGAGAATCTGCAGGAGGTAGCGCACCGTGGTGGCGGTGGTGTCGCGGTCGTCCGCGCCCGCGAGCGTCGCCTGCACGGCGCGCTGCCCGACAGCGGATGCGATGCGTGCCTTGGCCATTCCCTAACGCTAGCAAGGTGCGCCGCTTAGCTGGCTTGCGCGGAGAGCTGCTCTGGGCGGAGTGCTGGTCAGGTTGGAGAGCTGGCTTGCGCGGAGAGCTGGTCTGGGTGGCGTGCTGGTCAGGGTGGAGAGCGACGCCCAAGTGGGGAGCGGCGCCCGGTACTCTGTTCACGTGAGAATCCTCGTCCTCGGATCCGGCGCCCGCGAACATGCCATCGTCACCGCATTGCTCTCGGAGAATGCAGGCCATGAGATCACGGTCGCGCCCGGCAATGCCGGCATTGCGACGGATGTCCCGGTGATTTCGCTCGACCCCTGCAATGGTGATGTGGTCACCGACTTCGCTCTCGACAATGCGATCGAGCTGGTGATCATCGGACCGGAAGCGCCACTGGTCGCCGGAGTCGCCGACAAGCTCCGCAAGCGGCACATCCCGGTATTCGGTCCCGGCAAGGCCGCAGCCCAGCTCGAAGGTAGCAAGACCTTCGCGAAGCGAATCATGGAAGAGGCCGGCGTTCCGACCGGGCGCGCGGTGCGCGCATCCGACATAGCCGAGGTGTCGGCGGCACTCGACTCCTACGGCGCCCCCTATGTGGTGAAGGCCGACGGCCTGGCCGCGGGTAAAGGTGTGCTCGTCACCGAAGACCGGGGTGCCGCACTTGCTCACGCCGAGTACTGGCTTAGCTACGGCGGCGTCCTCATCGAGGAGTTCCTCGCAGGGGAAGAGGTTTCGCTCTTCCTCGTTTCCGATGGCAGCGCAGTTCTGCCACTGTCGCCGGCCCAGGATTACAAGCGCCTTAGCGACGGCGACCAGGGCCCGAACACGGGCGGGATGGGTGCATATTCACCGCTACCCTGGTTGTCTGAAGGCTTCGTCGACGAGGTAATCGAGACGATCGCGCTTCCCACCGTTCGTCAACTCGCCCGCGAGAACACACCATTCGTCGGTCTGCTCTATTGCGGCCTCATCGTAACCGAGCGCGGCATCCGGGTCATCGAGTTCAACGCTCGTTTCGGCGACCCCGAGACCCAGGTGGTGCTGCCCAGACTGGTAACCCCCTTGAGCGGTTTGCTCCACGCGGCGGCAACCGGCTCCCTCGATGGCCTGCCGACGCCAGAATTCTCGGATGACGTGGCCGTGACCGTCGTGCTGGCCAGCGAGGGCTACCCCGAGGCTCCGATCACCGGGCGTCCGATCACCGGACTCGACACCGCACTCGCCATTCACGGTGTCACCGTCGCCCACGCGGCGACCGCGGTCTCCGGAGACCAGCTACTTGCCACCGGTGGGCGCGTGCTCAGCGTTGTCGCGACGGGCAGCGAT
Source organism: Lacisediminihabitans sp. (assembly GCA_039936355.1). GTDB lineage: Bacteria > Actinomycetota > Actinomycetes > Actinomycetales > Microbacteriaceae > Parafrigoribacterium_A. The sequence continues at coordinate 20,640 of JBDTIM010000155.1, forward strand.
TTCATTGAAGCACGCTCGCGCGCCTACCTCGCCCTGCAGACAATCGAGTTGGAGGGCGGCCACTACCGTACCGACATCGCCGCGAAGGTCGCCGAATAGTGTCGTCCATTATTCACAATCTGGTGTAATCGGCGGGGTGCGCGGGGGCGAGTTGACCTCGGGAGCCGACTTCTGGCACATCCGTTTCACACACTCCTGAATAATGAACGTGTGACCACTGACGAATTGACTCTGCCCGGCTGGACCCTCGTGTACTCCGGCAAAGTGCGCGACCTCTATGTGGAAAACGGCCACGACCTGGCCACGACCGACCGCGTGCTGGTGGTCGCGAGCGACAGAGTCAGCGCCTTCGACTTCGTGCTCTCCCCCGGCATCCCCGGCAAGGGCGAGCTGCTCACGACACTGAGCCTCTGGTGGTTCGATCAGCTGGATGGCATCCCGAACCACATCAGCGCCGAACACGAGCTGGTGGGCGGCATCCCGGATGCCGTGGCCGGGCGAGCAATGCTGGTGCGCGCCCTCGAGATGTTCCCCATCGAGTGCGTCGTGCGCGGATACCTCGTCGGTAGCGGCTGGGTCGAATACCAGCAAACTCAGAGTGTCTGCGGGGTTGCCCTCCCCGCCGGACTCTCGAACGGCGACCGCCTGCCGGAGCCGATCTTCACCCCCGCATTCAAGGCCGCGCTGGGCGATCATGATGAGAACATCAGTTTCGAGCGCACGGCCGAGCTGGTCGGCACGGAGGCCGCGACTACCCTGCGCAAGCTCAGCCTCGAAATCTTCCGCACAGCATCCGCCATAGCTGAGAAGCGGGGAGTAATCCTCGCCGACACCAAATTCGAGTTCGGAACCAACCGCGAGACTGGGGTCATCACCCTCGCAGACGAGGTGCTCACAAGTGATTCAAGCCGTTACTGGGACGCTGGAGTGTACGCGTCCGGCAACCGCACAGAAAGCTTCGACAAGCAGATCGTGCGCAATTGGCTCGCCGCGCACTGGGATAAGACCGGAACTCCACCCGAGCTTCCGCCCGAGATTGTAGAGCAGACCGCCGCACGCTATCGGGAGCTGATTGAGAGGCTCACTGGAGCGGATGCTGGCGATGTTGACGCGAAAGACTTTGTCGTCCCGGTCGACCCAGCCTCGGCCACGATCTGCGAAGCCTGCGAGTAGAACTCTCCGAAAAGGAGGAAGAAACCTGAACCCGGGTCACCCCACCTCCATTTCGCGCAGATCGCGAAGAACTTCCTCCGATTCGGCTGCGCTCAGCCTCCGTCGAATCTGGAATAGTTGCGCCTTCAAACAAGTTGTAAGTTGCTGACCGGAAAGGCAGTCAGGATGAGCAGCAGCAGTGAACTCCTGTCGGCAGACACCACAATGGGTGCCGTAACTCTGCTCGTCGGCGACCTCGACGCGATGACGAGGTATTACCGTGATGCCGTATCCCTCAGTGTGCTGAGCGAGGCTTACGGCACCGTCACACTCGGTCGCGGAACCACGCCGGTCATAGTTCTCACGCACGCGCCGGAACTGAAGCACGCCAGCCCAACGGATGCCGGGCTTTTCCACACCGCAATCCTGTTCGACACCGAGGAGGCGCTTGCGGCATCCGTCTACTCTGTCGCTCAGAAGCATCCGAACACCTTCACCGGCAGCTCCGACCACCTCGTCAGCAAGGCCTTCTACTTCACCGACCCGGAGGGCAACGGCGTCGAACTGTACTGGGATCGCGAGCGCAGCTTCTGGAGCTGGACGCACGGCAGCGTCGAGATGTCGACCCTCTTCCTCGACCCACACGCGTTCCTGCAGGAACATCTCAGCGAGACTGCTGTCGCCGACCCACTGATCGGTGGCGCGAGGGTCGGGCACGTGCACCTGCAGGTCGGTGACGTGGCGACCGCGCGTGATTTTTACGTGAACCAGCTCGGTTTCGAGGCCACCGCGCAGCTGGCCGGCTCTGCGCTTTTCGTCAGCGCCGGAGGCTACCACCATCACATGGCGATGAATACGTGGAACTCCAAGGGCGCCGGTCCACGGCAGAGAGCCCTCGGTCTCAGCAACATCAACATTGCGGTACCAAAGGCAGACGACCTCGGGGATCTGGGAGAGCGGATGACGCACCACGGCATCCAGATCAGGAACGACGGACTCTCTGTCACCTTCGACGACCCGTGGGCCAACACGATCACCGTGAGCGCAGCGGCTCCAAGCATGGCGAGCACTCGGAACATTACCGAGGGAAGCTAACATTCTCCCGTGAGACGACTCAGCGGCCTTCAAAACCTGTGCAGCCTCAAGCGGCTCAGCAGGGTTGTGGCGATCCCACTCGCGCCCATCCTGATCGTGCAGGCGCGCCTCCTGCGCCGTGCCATTCCGCGGTTGCCGGATGCCACCCTGCCGTGGACCGGTTCCGTGACGGGCGCCCTCCCCATCCGTCTGCTCGTGCTGGGCGACTCGACAGCGGCGGGAGTCGGCGCGGATACACAGATCGACGCGCTCCCCGGCAACCTGGCTAGGCAATTTGCCGAACGATTCGGTCGCGGAACCGAGTGGACCGCGATTGGCGAAAACGGCGCAACCGCGCGCGACCTGCTCGAGCGTTACATCGGTGCCGCGACGGTCGTGAGCTATGACGTGGTGTTTCTCAGCATCGGGGCGAACGATGCGCTTAGTCTGCGGTCTCGGGGAGCATTCGGCCGGGATGTGCGCCAGCTCGTCGATCGACTGCGCGCGGCGAGCCCGGATGCCGTCATCCTGGTCTCCCTGATGCCTCGCTTTGACCGCTTCGCCAGTCTGTTCAACCCGCTGCGCTGGAATCTAGCCCTGCACGCCGCGAGCCTGGATGACGGTGCGCGCGCGACAATCGCCGGCTTGCGCGGCGTGTTTGCCATCCCGAAGCCGCCACCGTACACGCCAAGCTTCTGGGCGAGCGACGGCTTCCACCCCGGTCCATCCGGATACCGGGAGTGGATCGAGTTCGCACTGCGTTCCGTACCGCAGGAACTCTTCTGGCGGCTCGAAGCAGTGCTATTCGAGTGAACAACACGTTCACTAACCTCGGCGATGTCGCCCGCCTTATCGGGGAGGCCTCAGCTGGGAAACCACGCATCATTGTGGGGATCGCGGGTCCTCCCGCGGCTGGAAAATCCACGATCGCTGCGAAGCTTGTTCAGCTGCTCGGCCCAACCAGTATCGCTTTCGGCATGGATGGATTCCACCTGCCGCAGGCGACGCTCGCACGGCTAGGCCGCCGCGAGCGGATGGGCGCGCCGGACACCTTCGATGTTGACGGTTTTGTCGACACTCTCGCGCGCATCCGAAATGACGGAGATCCGGTTTCGATTCCGGGCTTCGATCGCAGAATCGAGGAGCCGACGCCCAATGAGAGCATCGTAACTCCGTCATTTCGGAAGGTCGTGGTGGAAGGCAACTACCTACTGGGCGAGTTCGGCGGATGGGAACGGGTGGCGCCACTCCTCGACCTCAGCTTTTTCGTGCGGGTGGAGCACGACATCCGCGTACGGCGCCTAATCGCTCGCCACATCGAGTTTGGCAAGACTCCGGATGCGGCGGCCGCGTGGGCCGCCGGCCCCGATGCAGACAATGCACGCCTCATCGGGGCGACGGCCGGCCGCGCCGATCACCTCATCGATGTGGCTCTCTAAGCTGGCCCGGAAACCTGGCCCCCAGCGCTGACCCTCAGCGCTGGCCCTGTGCACAGACCTGTGCACAGACCTGCCCCGGCTACGCGGCAGGTTCGGATGCCTGCTCCCCGACAGGGATGGCGCCGGTCTTCCCCGAGTGATCCCAACCGGTCACCGTGCTCGGCTTGGCAAAGAACATCACGATTACGGCACCGATAACAGCAACGCACGCCGGGAGCAGCAGTGACTGGGCCATGGCCGTGGTGAAACCGGCATGCAGGAATTGCGGCAGCGCACCGATCGCGCCGAATTCACCACCGGATGACGACCCACCACCGGGTTGCTTCGGCAATTCAGCGGTAAGCCTGGCTTGCATCAGGACGGCAATGGACGCGCTGCCGAGGACGGCACCAATCTGTCTGGTGACGTTGTAGACGCCGGAGCCGGCACCGGCATCCCTCGGGGTGAGGTTGCGCGTGACGGTGGTCGACAGCGGCGCCCAGATGCACGCATTGGCGAGACCCATGACAGCGCTCGGCAGCAGCAACCACCCGATCGGCACGTCGGGAGAGAGCATCCCGGCGTACCAAAACAGAGAGGTAGCCATGAGCAGGAGACCCAGAACGGCGGTGTTGCGCGGGTTCGTGCGGTCGATGATCCTGCCGACCACGGGTGCCAGGCCGCCGGAGAGTACCGCCATCGGAACCAGCATGAGCGCCGACTGGGTCGGTGTGAGCCCCCGCACCGTCTGGAAGAAGAACACGAGCGGAAGCGACATGCAGGTGATGGTAAATCCGACGGTGGTGATGGCGGCGTTTGCGAGTGAGAAGTTGCGGTCACGGAACAGTTTGAGCGGCAGAAGCGGCTCACCGCGGGTGAACACCTGCCACACCACGAACAGGGCAAGCACGGCGATGCCGGTGATGATCAGGCTCCACACGCTGATCGGGCCGACGATGGTGCCCCAGTTGTAGCTCTCACCCTCCTGCAGACCGAAGACGAGCAGGAACATCCCCACCGCACTGAGTGCAACACCGAACCAGTCGAAGCGGTGGCGATGGGTGGTAAGAGCGGGAACGAAACGCCAGGCCATGACGAAGGCGACGATCCCCACGGGCACGTTGACGAAGAAGATCCATTCCCAGCCGAGACCGTCGACAAGCACGCCGCCGAGGATTGGCCCGACGAGCGTTGCGACGCCAGCGACAGAACCCCAAACACCCATCGCGGCACCGCGTCGATCGGGCGGGAAGATGCGGGTGATGACCGACATGGTCTGAGGTGTCATCAGTGCCGCGCCGAGCCCCTGCACGACGCGGGCGGCGATGAGTGCCCCGATCGTGCCGGAGAAACCACACCAGGCGGAGGCAACAGTGAACAGCACAAGGCCGATCAGATAGAGGTTCTTCGGTCCGAACCGGTCACCGAGACGGCCGGTGATGAGTAGCGGCACCGCGTAGGCGAGCAGGTAGGCGCTGGTCACCCAGATTACCGAGTTGATGTCGGTGTTCAGCCCGGCCATGATCGAGGGGTTCGCGACGGACACGATGGTCGTGTCAATGAGGATCATGAAGAACCCGAACACCAACGCCCACAGTGCCGGCCAGGGATTGGTGATCTCTTCGCTATGCGTGCGCATGTAATTCCTTGTTCGTCTGACGCCTGTTCGTACGGCGTTTGGTCGTTAGATCTTGAGATTGGCCATTCTCTGGCCAGGGGATGACATTGGTTCCGAGGTCACTGAGTAGTTGGCGCAGCCACCTCAGCTCGGCTGCGTGCATTGCGCGCGAGTAACTCACGCTGAGCAGATACGCCGGCTCGACCTCTCGCGACTCGGCATCTCGGATGCCGTTCTCCATCTCTTCGAGGTCGGCTTCCAGTAGAGCGAGCCGTTGGCCGAGCAGCGCGATGACGGTGTCGTGCGGAAGATTGTGCGCCTCCCCGATGGCCAGCGGAAACTCCGGGAACTCGTTCACCGGTGTGGCGAGCATGCCGGTCACTCGCCGTGTAAGCGCCGCCCTGCCTTCCGCAGTAATCTCATAGATCGTGCGCTCGGGTCGGTTACCCTCGCGCTCGGTCGACGCCGGTCGCACCATCCCGTGATCCTCAAGCCAGTGGACCGTGTGATAAAGCGACCCCGGGCGAACCTTCACCACCCGGTCTTGGCGGCGCTGGATGAGAAGCTGGTACATCTCGTAGGGGTGCATTGGGCGCTCCACAAGCAGCGCAAGAGTAGAGATTCCGAGCGCCGTACAGTTCGCAGCCACTCAGGCCCCCTTTCAAGAACTACCCCACAGTGATTATTCCAAGTGGAATATACGCCGATGCTGACCGCCGCGCAATCCTGAAAGTTTCTGGGCGCCGGCATACGAGGCTCGGCACGGCCACGTGACAAAGTTGGCTCCGATAGACTGGCGACATCCATTCGCAGGTGCCGTCCTTGGAGTCTCAATGCCCACAATCGTTGTCGAGGTCATGCCCAAGGCCGAACTGCTCGACCCACAGGGCAAGGCGGTCGCCGGTGCCCTCGCCCGACTGGGCAAGCCACAGTTCAGCGGCGTGAGAATCGGCAAGCGCTTCGAGGTCACGGTAGACGGACCGATAACGGATGCGGTGCTCTCGGAGGTGCGCACTCTGGCCGACGAGATGTTCTCCAACTCGGTCATCGAAGACGTCGTCTACGTCGGAGAGCCCCGCTGATGCGGATCGGCGTCATCACCTTTCCCGGTTCCCTCGACGACCGCGACGCGCAGCGCGCCATCTCTCTGGCTGGCGTGGAGCCCGTCGCGCTCTGGCATGGCGACCATGACCTGGGCGGCGTCGACGCCATCGTGCTGCCAGGTGGATTCAGCTACGGCGACTACCTGCGCTGCGGCGCTATCGCCGCGCACTCGCCCATCATGAGCGAGGTTATTGACGCAGCAAACGCCGGGATGCCGGTGCTCGGAATCTGCAACGGCTTCCAAATGCTCACCGAAGCCCATCTGCTGTCTGGCGGCCTCGTGCGAAACGACCACGGCAGCTTCGTCTGCCGCGACCAGGCACTGCGGGTGGAAAACACCTCGACTGCATGGACCAACGGATTCGAGAGTGGCGCCGAAATCATCATCCCGCTCAAGAACGGCGAGGGCGGCTTCATCGCGTCAGACGAAGAACTCAAACGGCTTGAGGGCGAGGGTCAGGTGGCGTTCCGCTATCTCGGCGTCAACCCTAACGGCTCGCTGAACGACATTGCCGGGGTTTCAAATGCGCGCGGCAACGTTGTTGGCCTCATGCCACATCCGGAACACGCCACCGAAGAAGGCTTCGGTCCGGATACCGCTGCCGCCATGCGCAGCGGCGTTGACGGCCTTGTGTTTTTCACGAGCGCTATTCGGGCCCTCGCCGCGGTCTAACTCAGCACCATCCGCAGCGAAGTAACGTCTCGCCGGACCTGGCGAACACAGTTAGCCGGTTTTCTCGAATTGGGTGTAATCTGTGACTGCTCTTGAGTGCGGCTCAGTCCATTCTCAGGCTTACCCCCCCTCTCCCGACTTAATCGCTTCCCGAAAGCTGTTTGCATTGACTTCACACTCGAGTCTTCTTCCCGGTTTCTCCCGAAAGGCCCTTGTCGGCATGCTCGTCGCCGCCACGGCCGTCCTCACGTTCGGTGGCGTGCCCATGGCGGCGCAAGCCGCTGATGTTGGAACCATGAGCGAGCTGCAGGTGGCGCTGGCTGGCAACGACCCCGTCGTGACCCTCACTACCGATGTTGGGAGTGCCGCCACAGACAACCTCGTTGTCTCTCGCGACGTAACCCTCGACTTAAACGGCCACACTCTGTACGCCAAAAGCACGACGATTGAGCCGGGTCACAACCTCACGCTGAACGTCAATGGTGGAACGAACCTGTCCTACGCGATGGATGTCGAAGGGACATTGACGCTCGGTTCTGATCTGAACATGCCGGACAACGCGACCATTACGGTGGGCACTCTGGGGAAGATCGTCAGCGACGGAACGCCTAGGACCCTGAGCGGATCACCGGCGGTTGCCAACAGCGGCATCATCACCGCGATCGTCGCCAAGTCGGTCGCCGACAAAATGACCGGCAATAACTACACGGTTCGCTTCATCGATAACATGCCGTCTGACAACTTTCAGGATCTTAAGGTGTACGCGCCAAGCTTCGCAGCCGCAGGAATGGTGTTTCCCACGTTTCCACGCACGCACGCGAAAATAACAAGCTGGAACGCTACCTCGGATGGGAGCTCAACAGTACTGACCACGACGACACCGCTCAGCGGTGCCAACCTTTACGCATACGCGCAATGGGCACCGGACGGGATCACCAGTATCGCAGCGAGTTACGATGCAAGCCCCGATCCGGCCAGCGCTGGCGATATCAAACTCAACGCCACCGACACAACGCCGGGTGGCAACGGCGGCAATATTACCGACTTCGTCGACTTCACCAGTAACATCCCCGCAGACACCGTCGCCGTATGGGACCCCTTTACAAAGTTCTTAAATACGGGGCTCGTGGGACCACACGTCATCACAGGCACGCTGAACGGGAGCCCTGCGGTGACAAACTCGGTGACGATTCCCGTGGTCGCCGGATATGACATTGGTGCTATCGCACTCACCATGACCCCAACCTCGGTCGTCACCGGCGCGACGTCAACGGCCTACCTCAGTGCGACCGACGGCTACGGCAATAGCTTTGGCATCAATCTCATCACCAGCGACAACTGCAAAGACTGCGGTGGCTACGACCCAGTATTGACCAGCAGCGATCCGACCGATGCGATTGATCCCGCCACGGGCGTCATCACGTTCACCACCCTGGGCCTGCACACGATTACGGTCAGTCTCGACTTCGGTGAGGGCGGTTACTTTACTGCCGACACCACCGTGAACGTCACGGCCGTGCCTGTCGTTCCCCCCGCTCCGCAGCTCAAGACCCTCGCGTTCACCGGCATCCAGCAGAGCCCCGCACCGTGGATCGCTCTCTTTCTCATCCTTCTCGGGATGGCAGCGGTAACAGTGGCGCGCCGCCGCAAAGCATAGGACGAACGCGTAACCCAGCGACACCGCATCCCTAGCATCAAACTTTTGACGGATGCGGTTCCGCTGCGGTCCTGAGATGGTTGCATGGTGACCACTACTACGCCTATAGCCCCCAGGACCTCACGCGTGACCCCACGCTTGTTCTACCGCGCACTATCCATCGCCGAGGCGGTGACCTGGACCTTACTGATCACCGGGATGCTGCTGAAGTACGTCGCAAACGCAGGCAGCCTGCCCGTGCTCATAGGCGGTTCCATCCACGGACTTGTCTTCATCAGCTACGCGGCGACGGCCGTGATCGTCGGCCTGAACCAACGCTGGAAAGTCGGCCAGATCGTGTTCGCGGTCGTGACGGCGATCGTGCCGTACGCCACAATCCCGTTCGACCTCTGGCTTGACCGGCACGGCAAGCTCGAAGGCGACTGGCACCGAGATGCCACCGATGATCCGGCAGATCACACCTGGGTCCGCCGCCTGCTGCGCTGGTTCCTGAACCATCCCGTAATGCTCGGAGTCATTTTGGTGCTCGTCATCGCCGTGGTGTTCTCGGTATTGGTGACCCTTGGCCCACCCACAGAATGGGGCCGCTAAGCCCCAGTCGCCGACGGCCTAGAGCTGTCAGACGACGTTCCCGCCGACGCTTCGGGCAAAAGAATTCGCGTGTGCAAAAGTGCCTCTGGATGCTCGCGCTGGAGCCAGGTGACCATCTGCTCACGCACGCTGGTGCGCAGCGTCCACAACGCATCGGAATCCTGCGCCGAAACGACGCAACGAACGCTGAGGTGGCCACCAGTGGCATCCGTGAGCACCATGCTCGCTGTGCGTCGGTCCCACTCCTCGGAAGCTTCAATGATGGCCATGAACCTGCTGCGCGCCTCGTCAACGGGAAAGCGCCAATCGACATCGAAATACACGGATCCGGTAATCAGCGGGCTGTTTCTCGTCCAGCTTTCGAACGGCTGGCTCGTGAAGTAGACGCACGGCATGATGAGTCGTCGCTCGTCCCACACATAGACCACGACGTAGGAGAGGGTTATCTCGCCAATTCTCCCCCACTCACCCTCCACCGCAACGACATCTCCCACACGAATTGCGTTGCTGAAGACGAGTTGAATCCCGGCGATCAGGTTACCCAGCGTGGACTGAGCGGCAAGGCCGGCGATGATGCTCACGATGCCAGCCGAGGCGAGCACGCTCGTACCGACCGCGCGCACCTCCGGAAACGAAAACAAAACAACGCCCACGGCGACCACGCTGATCAGCACTGTGGTGAGGCGATGCAACACCTGAAGTTGTGTGCGCATCCTGCGCATCTCCGGAAGCGTCGCCTCCTCCATCGACTCGCGGCCGAGGACGGTACCGAAGGCGAACGAGGCGAAACCCGCGACCGCCCATGCACCAAGCACCACGGTCACGATGAGGAACAGGTGCGAAACTGCTGGCCACCACCCGTATTCGGCGGGTGCCGTGAGGCCCGCCGCAAGCCACAGTGCAATAACAAGCACCAGAACGAGCGCGCGAGCTCGTGCTCCGGCGATCAGGGCGCGAATCAGCGGAACGCGCTTGCCTACCGTTGCAGTGACTGCTGCGAGCACGGCCGCAACCGCGAGCACTGCGAGAAGGGCAATGCCGACGGCAACCAGAGTGCCCAGCCATGTGGTCCATTCGAACACGCGATCTCCCTTTGATGTGCGGTTAGATCAGCCTAGAGAGTCCTTCCTCTGCAAGGGGTGAGTAGCATCGGGTACATGACCGCTCCCGAAATTTCAGGCATTCATCACGTGACACTTACCGTGACGGACGCACCGACCGCCGCCGCCTGGTACCGCGATGTTCTTGGATTTGAGATCCTCCGAGAGTTTCAGGTCAATGAGCTGACCCGGGTCATGCTCACCAGGGCCGGCGTGAAGCTTGTGCTCAACAGCCACGGCGACAAGGCGGTCCCGGGAATGTTTTCGGAACGACGCAACGGACTCGACCACCTGAGCCTCGCCGTCGCCGACCGTGCCGTGCTGGAGGAGTGGGAGGCTCACCTCGAGGCGGCTGGTGTCATCCATTCTCCTGTAAAAGACGGCTCTACCGGGTCGCTCCTTGCGTTCCGCGACCCGGACAACATCGCGCTCGAGTTCTACACCTTGGGCTGAGTCGGGGCGGACGGCTGCGACGCATCCCCATACCGCGCCTGCCACTCGTATTGCAACATGCCGTAGTGGCACATTGTGGTCCAGCGACCCTTAACCCACTGAGCCTCACGGAAAACCCCTTCCCGCCGCATCCCGATCCGCTCCATGAGCGCTGAAGAGCGGAGATTCAGGATGTCGCAAACTCCGATCACGCGACGCCAGCCGAATTGCTCGAACGCGAGACGCAACACCGCGGTGGCCGCCTCTGTTGCGACCCCGGCTCCCTTGACGGACGGGTCAAACGCGAGGCCGATCTCACCCAGCTCGTGATCGTCACTATCCCACTTGAGTACCACTTCGCCGACCACGCCTGCACCGTTGAACTCCACGGCCAAATCGAGCCACTGCCCCGGCTTGCTGAGAGCGGACTGTTCCGTCATTTTCTCCAGCATCGCCACAGTATCGTCTCGACTGTGCGGCTCGTGCGGGAGGTACAGAGCCACGGTCGGATTTGAGCGGTAGGCGTGGATGGCATCCAGGTCGCCCAGGGTCACAGGTCGAAGGGTCAGCCGCTCGGTGCGAATGGGATACAGCGGTTGCAAGGGTGACGGCATGAGTAACGGCTCCGATGAGTGGATGGGATGGTACGAGGATTGCACAGGCCGAGTGCTGTGGCGAGCACCGATAGAATTGGAGAGTTCGGCACGCCCTCGATCCAGGAGCCCTCGCCACGTGAGTCAGTCACCTTCTTTTCCGGCCACCACTTCTGTCGCAGACACCGTCGCGAACGCCGCAGCCACGCCAGATAAAGAGCAACCATACGCGGCTCTTGGTCTCACCGAGAGCGAGTACCTGAGCATTCGCGAGATTCTCAGCCGCCGTCCCACCAGTGGCGAACTCGCCATGTATTCGGTCATGTGGAGTGAGCACTGCTCGTACAAAAGCTCGAAGCAGTACCTCCGCCAGTTCGGCACCAAGACCACCGAGAAGATGCGCAAAAACCTCATGGTGGGCATGGGTGAGAACGCCGGTGTTGTGGATGTCGGCGAAGGCTGGGCGGTGACCTTCAAGGTCGAATCCCACAATCACCCCTCCTTCATAGAGCCGTTCCAAGGGGCGGCAACCGGCGTGGGCGGCATTGTTCGCGACATCATTTCGATGGGTGCGCGCCCGGTCGCCGTCATGGATCAGCTTCGCTTTGGTGCGATTGACGACCCGGATACCGCTCGCGTGGTGCACGGCGTCGTCTCAGGCATCTCTTTCTACGGCAACTGTCTCGGCCTGCCAAACATCGGGGGCGAGACCTGGTTCGACCCGGTGTACCAGGGCAATCCGCTCGTCAACGCGCTCTCCGTCGGGGTGCTGCGCCACGAAGACTTGCACCTGGCCAATGCCAGGGGGGTGGGTAACAAGGTCGTGCTGTTCGGGGCACGTACGGGCGGAGACGGCATCGGCGGAGCATCCATCCTGGCCTCAGACACCTTCTCAGAGGGCGGCCCCACCAAGCGCCCGGCAGTTCAGGTGGGGGATCCCTTCGCCGAGAAGGTGCTCATCGAGTGTTGCCTCGAGCTGTTCCGCGACAAGCTCGTCGAAGGCATCCAGGATCTGGGCGCCGCCGGCATCAGCTGCGCGACCAGCGAGCTCGCCTCCAACGGCGACGGCGGCATGTTCATCGAGCTCGATCGGGTTTTGCTGCGCGACCCCACGCTGACCGCCGAGGAAATTCTCATGTCGGAGAGCCAGGAGCGGATGATG
>JBDTIM010000156.1:0-15711 GCA_039936355.1 Lacisediminihabitans sp.
CTGCTGCTGTACTTCCTGCAGTTCGGCCTGAATGACAAGAACGCGGAGGAAGACCTCACGACGCTGATCCTCATCTACATGGTCTTCGTCATTCTCGCGTCGCTCTTTTTGGGCAGGCTTTCTGACAAGCTTGGTCGGCGCAAAGTCTTTGTCTTCGTTGCATCCGCCCTGCAAGCGATCGCCGCTCTGCTTCTCGCCCTGGTCCCCAACCTCGGGGTTGCGATGGTCGCAGCTGGGCTGCTGGGGCTCGGCTATGGATGCTTCCTCTCGGTCGATCAGGCTCTCGCCACCGAGGTGCTGCCGGATGCCCGCACCCGTGGCAAGGATCTCGGAATCATGAACATCGCGACCGCTGTTCCACAGGCGATCGCACCCCTGCTCGGTGCCTTCATCGTTGCGGCACTTGTCGGGTTTCAGGGGCTATTCCTCCTCGCAGCCGCAGCCACTCTGCTCGGTGCGCTCGCTATCCTCCCGATCAGATCGGTTCGCTAATGACCTTCCCGCTCACCAAGCCAGCGGATGCCCCGTGGCTAACACCATCCACATATTGGCCTTCGCTCACCGCTGCGACCAGCGAGCTCGAGCCGCCATACGGTGTCATCTCACTGCAAGCGCTCGCCGCAAACGCGTTCAGCATGCTCGAGCGAGCGAGCGGCACAACGATCCGGGTGGCCAGCAAGTCGGTGCGAGTGCGCTCCGTCATCGACTCCGTGCTCGCGCTACCAGGCTTCCACGGGATTCTTGCGTATTCGCTCGCGGAAGCCGTCTGGCTGGCTGTTGACCACGACGACATCGTGGTCGCGTACCCGAGTGTCGACCGGAGTGCCATCCGCGCCGTGGCAGGTGATGCGAAGCTTGCTTCGCGGATCACCCTCATGGTGGACTCGGTCGACCAACTCGACTTCATCGATTCGGTTGCTGGGCCTGGCGCGCGGGAGAGCATCCGAGTCTGCCTCGACCTCGACGCCTCGTTCAAGTCGAGGATGCTTGGACACCTCGGAACATTCCGTTCCCCGCTCTTCACCCCGGCGGATGCGCGCGGTTTCGCCGAAAGGATCGCCACCCGTGCCGGGTTCAGGCTCGTAGGAATGATGGCGTACGAGGGCCAAATTGCCGGGACGGTCGACCAGCCGGAGGGCAAGCCGGTTCGGGGTGTGACCGTTCGATGGATGCAGCGGCAGTCGGCGCGCGAGCTCGCCATCCGCCGGGCGGCCGCGGTTATTGCGGTGCGCGAGGTCGCTGAACTCGAGTTCGTCAACGGCGGAGGAACCGGTTCACTCGAGTCAACCGCAGCGGAGGCAGCGGTGACTGAAATCGGTGCCGGCAGCGGTTTGTTCGGTCCACATCTGTTCGACCATTACGCGAGGTTCACGCCCGCCCCCGCTGCAGCCTTCGCGCTCTCGGTGGTGAGGAAGCCGACGTCACAGATGGCGACGCTTCTCGGCGGTGGTTGGATCGCGTCCGGTCCCCCCGGGGGAGATCGGGTACCGAGCATTGTCTGGCCGGTGGGGCTGAAAATGATGCCACGGGAGATGGCGGGAGAAGTGCAGACGCCCGTGGCCGGCGCCAATGCCGCAACACTGCGGGTCGGCGATCGTGTCTGGCTGCGGCACACCAAGGCAGGCGAGCTGGCGGAGCATTTGAACGAGTTCGCCCTGGTCGATAACGGTCGAGTGGTCGATGTGCTTCCGACGTATCGCGGCGAGGGAAAGGCGTTCTTGTGAAAACTGAACCGCTCCCACTCGGACTCGTTCCGGGCAGAATCTGGCGAAACTGGGGGCGCTCAGAGAGCATCCGGCCACAGCTCATCGCGCGCCCGCGAAGTGTCGACGGCGTTGTCGAGGTCGTGAAATACGCCCGCGAACGTGGGATGCGACTCAAAGCGATAGGCGCGGGGCACAGCTTTACTGCGATCGCCGCGGCTCCCGGCATCCAGCTCGACCTCTCGCATCTCGAAGGACTACTGGCGGTGGATGTGTTCACCGGCCGCGTGACGCTCGCCGCTGGAACCCGCCTGTACCAGGTACCGGCACTGCTCGGCCCATACGGCCTCGCCATGGAGAACATGGGCGACATTGACAGGCAGTCGATCAGCGGTGCGACCTCGACCGGGACGCACGGCACAGGTTCGGAGTTCGTCGGACTGGCCGGGCAGATCGTGGCGGTCACGCTGGTCACCGCAGACGGCTCGGTTGTACACGTGAGTGAAACCGAGAATGCGGAGCTCTTTCCGGCCGCGCGCCTTGGTCTCGGTGCTCTCGGCATCCTGGTCGACATCACTATCCAGTGTGTACCGGACTTCTTGCTCAGCGCGCTTGAGAGGCCAGAACCACTCGAGCGCGTTCTCGACGAGTTCGATGCGCGGGCAACGGCTGTTGACCATTTCGAGTTTTACTGGTTTCCCCACACGCGCACCGCGCTCACCAAGAACAACTCGCGGCTGGAAGGCTCGGCCGAGCGGCACCCGCTCCCAGCCGTGCGGGAGTGGCTTGAAGATCGTGTGCTGTCAAACAGCGTGCTCTCGCTCATGTGTAACGTCGGCAGGGCTGCTCCGGTGTTGACTCCCGGTGTCAACGGGCTGGCTGCAAAGCTCATCGGCAACCGAGAATTCACCGACCATTCTCCCGTGGTCTTCGTCAGCCCGAGAAAAACACGCTTTCGTGAAATGGAATATGCGATTCCGCGCGCGGTGATCCCCGATGCGGTTCGCGCGATCGAGAAGCTCATCGCAGACCGCGGATGGCGAATTTCCTTCCCGATCGAGGTGCGCGTCGCGGCACCCGATGACATCTGGCTTTCGACCGCACAAGGGCGGGAAAGTGGGTACATCGCCGTCCATCGTTATTTTCGCGAGGACTATCGCGAATACTTCGCCGGGGTCGAGGCGATCATGCGTGGCTATGGCGGTCGTCCGCACTGGGGGAAGATCCATCGTCAGGATGCAGGTGCCCTGGCTGGGTCGTACCCGCATTTTTCCGAGTTCCTCGCGGTGCGTGACCGCCTCGACCCTGACCGGGTCTTCACGAATCCATACCTCGACCGCGTGCTCGGCGCCTGAGCATCCGCTCCCTTCCCCCTCCGACCCTCGCCGCGCCGATGCCAACGCGTGCGCCGGTAGGGAGGCGGTTGCCCTACACGACACCTCTGAGTTCGCCCGGAGCTTCATGAAACTCTCATGGGAGTGTCGGATTGCTTGGTTATAGTTATCAGCACATGTGGCACAAGGCCCGAAGGAGCCCGCAGTAATGGAACTACTCATCGTCGTCGGAATCATCGTCCTGCTCGTCGTGATCGTCGGTATCTACCTGTGGAGCACGTACAACGGGCTGGTTCGTCTCAACGTTCGTGTCGACGAGGCGTGGAGCGACATCACCGTGCAGCTCAAGCGCCGTGCCGACCTCATCCCGAACCTCATCGAGAGCGTCAAGGGCTACGCGGCCCACGAGAGTGGCGTCTTCGAGGCGGTGACCAAGGCTCGCGCCGAGACAGTTAACGCCAGTAACCCGGTGGATGCGGCAGTCGCCGAAGGCCACATGCAGTCGGCTCTGAAGAGCATCTTCGCCGTTGCCGAGGCGTACCCACAGCTGCAGGCCAGCCAAAACTTCCTTCAGCTCCAGGGTGAGCTGGTCGATACGGAAGACAAGATCCAAGCGTCGCGCCGCTTCTACAACGGCGGCGTGCGGGAGTTGAATACCAAGATTAAGACCTTCCCGAACACGCTGTTTGTTCGTGGCCTGGGCTTCACAGAGCGCGACTTTTTCGAGGTGTCGGATTCTGCCGCCATTGCAGAACCGCCGCGCGTGCAGTTCTAGACCCTGTCGGTTGAGCTTGTCCAAACCTCACAGGCGCTGTAGTCAGATCGAGGCCTAGATGTATCGCGCCATAGCGAAGAATAAACGCAACACCGTCTTCATCATCCTGCTGTTCGTGGTGATCATTGGTGCGCTTGGGCTAATTGCCACCTATGTGTACGGCGATCCGGCAAACGGTGATTACTCGATTGGGATCACGGTGGTCGTGATCGCGACGATTTACGCGTTCATCCAGTATTTTGCCGCGAGCAGGCTTGCCGTCTCTATGGCCGGCGGCGTTGAGATTCAGAAGGCAGACAATCCACGGCTCTACCGGATCGTCGAGAATCTGTCGATCACCGACGGCCTGCCCATGCCAAAGGTCTTCATCGTCAACGATCCCGCGCCGAATGCGTTTGCAACTGGTCGCGACCCGCAGCATGCGATGGTGGCGGCGACGACTGGGCTCCTCGACCTGATGGACGACTCAGAGCTTGAGGGAGTGATGGCCCACGAGATGGGCCATGTGCAGAACTACGACACCCGCGTCTCGATGATCGTCTTCGGGCTAGTTGTGGCGATCGGCTTCATCGCGGACATGTTCCTGCGACTCGCCTTCTTCGGCGGAGGCCGCAGCCGCAACAACAACGGGGGCGGAAACCCCATCGTGATGGTCTTCGGTCTCGCCGCGATGATCGTGGCACCTCTGGTCGCTGCGGGTGTGCAAGCGGCGATTTCCCGTCAGCGCGAATATCTTGCGGATGCGACGAGCGCGATGACCACGCGTAACCCGGATGAGCTGGCCAGCGCTCTGGCGAAACTCGGGCAGTATGGCCGTCCCATGAAGCGGCAGAACTCATCGATGTCGCACCTGTGGATCTCCGACCCCAACAAGCCGGGCATGATGAGTCGGCTGTTCAGCACTCACCCTCCATTGGAGGACCGCATCGCGCGCCTGCACAAAATCGGTGGCGAGTTCTAGAAGCGCTCAAACCAAGGTGGGTCGTTGCCCCAGCTCACCGGCAACCGACGCCGCCAGATCTCCTCTGGCCATCACCTCAATCTCGTCGAGTCCCTGCCACGCAGCAGTTTGCCGCAGTAGCGGGGCGAGTCGGGATGCGACCTCGCTTCGAGAGCGGACCGAGTTTCGAGAGCGCACGGAGTTTCGAGAGCGCACGGGGCGTCCAGAATGGGCCGAGCTTCGAGACAGCGCAGCATCCGTCTCGCTCCAGGCTGCCTGCACTCGCAGCACGCCGTCGTGCCGATCGCTTTTGAGGTCGACGCGGCCCACCAGAGTGTCGTCGACGAGCAATGGCAGAACGTAGTAGCCGAACACCCGCTTGGGCTGCGGGGTGTAAATCTCGATCCGGTAGTGGAAGTCGAACAGCCGTTCGGCGCGGCTCCGCTGCCACACCACGGGGTCGAACGGCGAGAGTAGGGCCGTCGTCTCGATCCGGCGTGGAATGCGCGCGTCGCGGTGCAGGTATGCCGTCTGTTTCCATCCAGGCACCGACGTCGGCAGCAGCACACCCGCGTCGACCAGTTCGCGGATGGCGGGCACAGTCTCAGCGCTCTTGAGGCGAAAGTAGTCTGCAAGCTCGGATGCGGTGGCAATGCCGTGCGCGCGCGCAGCGTGTTCGACAAGCCGGCGCCGTGCCTCGTCGGCAGGCACCTCCAGCCCCAGCACCTCGTCGGAGAGAACCTGTTGCGGCAGAGCGTAGGTGCGTTCGAAGCGCGTGCGACCGGCGCTGACCACGTCGCCCCAGCTGAACAGCACCTCCAACCCGGTCTTCACCTCCGACCAGCCCCACCATGGCCCGCTGCGTTTGTTGGCGTCGTGCTCGATTGCACTCGCGGGTAACGGTCCCTTGTCAGCGAGCTCGGCGAGCAGCCACTCCATCATCGGACGATTGGCATGCGCCCAGTGCCCGGCATCCGCTCGGGTTTTGTCGCGGTAGTGCTGCATCCGCCAGCGAAGGAGCGGCCAAGTATCCACAGGGATGATGGCTGCTTCGTGCGCCCAGTACTCGATGAAGCGTCCGCGTCTGGCGAAAGCGAGCCGGTCGAGGTCTGCTTTGTCGTATGCCCCGAGTCGCGCAAAGGCTGGCAGGTAATGGCTGCGCTCGAAGACGTTCACGGAGTCCAGTTGGAGCAGGCCGAGTCGGCCGATGAGCGAGCTGAGCTGCCGGCTGCCTGGATTGGCAGGCACGGCACGGCCGAATCCTTGCGCCGCGAGCGCGACGCGGCGGGCCTGGGCCGGGGAAAGCTGTGCCGGTGAAAGCGAGGTGACCATCACTTCGACCCTAGCGAGCCGGACCGACATTCAACACGACGAGGTGAGCGGTTGGTCGGCGGGCCTATAGATTCCAGGATGGGTATATGAACACTGGGTTACACGTCGCGCACATAGACTAATCCGGTGGCATTCGGCAGAGCGAAGCGAGGCATTTCGAAGACCCCTGCGCGTGCAGCCGGCGTCGAGGCCAGCATTCCCCCCGGCATCCGCATCGCTGGGGCCTGGTCTTGGCGCATTCTCGCAATAGCGGCAGTGCTGGCACTCTTCGGGTTTCTCATCGTGGAACTGCGCGAGATTGTGGTGCCTTTCATGGTTGCCATCCTTCTGGCCGCCCTCCTCGTGCCGTTTGTGCAGTTTCTCCAGCGACACCGCTGGCCCAAATGGCTCGCGATAGCGGCTGCGGAGATTGGCCTCATTGCTGTTGTGACAGGGCTCGTCGTGCTCGTTGTGTTTCAGGTTCGCAGCGGGTTCCCCGACCTGCAGAAGCAGAGTGTCATCGCATACGACGACTTCAAGAGATTCCTTCTCGATTCGCCGCTTCACCTCACGGATCGCGACATCAACAACTATCTTGACCAGGCCGGTGCCGCGATCCAGAAGGATGGTCAGGCACTGTGGAGCGGGGCGCTGTCGGTCGGGTCGTCGGCAGGGCACTTCCTCGCGGGTCTTTTGCTCACCCTGTTCGCGACGCTCTTCATCCTCATTGACGGGAACGGCATTTGGCGGTGGGTGGTGCGGCTGTTCCCGCGCAAGGGCAGGGCAGCGGTGGATGGCGCGGGGCACGCCGGTTGGGGAACGCTTACTCGCTTCGTGCGCGTGCAAATCTTTGTGGCGTTCGTGGACGCGGTGGGCATTGGACTCGGTGCCTGGATACTCGGACTCGTTTTCGGCGGATTCCCTCTGGTCGTTCCCATCGCCGTCGCCGTCTTCCTCGGTTCGTTCATCCCCATCGTTGGTGCGGTTCTCACCGGGACGCTCGCGATCTTCATCGCGCTCGTCTATATCAACCCGTTTGCCGCGCTGATTATGCTCGCTATCGTTATCGGAGTGCAGCAAATCGAGGGCCACGTGCTGCAGCCGCTCGTCATGGGTAGCGCTGTAAAGGTGCACCCGCTTGCCGTGGTCTTCGCGGTCACTGCCGGAGGTTTCCTCGCTGGTATTCCTGGAGCACTTTTTGCGGTCCCGATAGTCGCGGTCCTGAACGTCATGGTCACGTACGTTGCGCGTGGTGAGTGGCGCGCCTTTCCAGATCCCACCCTGAAGGATGTATCGCCTCATGACTGATCGTCTCGTAACTAGCAGCACAGCAGCCGACAGCACAGTGTCTGACACGAGCTTTGTCGGCCCGACGCTGGCCGGTCCGACCCTCGCCGATTTCGAGGCTGCCCGCCTTATGGTCTCGAAGGTCGCTAAAGTCACGCCCATGGAGAGCTCGCACTTCCTGACCGAATTGCTCGGCTCTCCGGTATTCCTGAAGTGTGAGAACCTTCAGCGCACGGGCTCCTATAAGATCCGTGGAGCGTACAACCGGTTGGCGAGGCTCACGGGTGAGGAGCGGGCGCGCGGGGTCGTTGCGGCCTCTGCCGGTAACCACGCGCAGGGCGTCGCGCTTGCCGCCCGTGAGCTCGGCATCAAGTCGACCATCTTCATGCCGGTGGGGGTCGCACTGCCCAAACTGCAGGCCACCCGCAAGTATGGTGCCGAAGTGGTGCTTCGGGGCCACACGGTTGATGAGCCCCTGCGTGCGGCCGCACAATTCGCCGAGACTGATGGCGCCGTGCTGATTCCGCCGTTCGACCACGCGGATGTCGTGGCTGGCCAGGGCACGTTAGGCCTGGAGATACTCGACCAGGTTCCCGATCTCGATACGGTGGTCGTTCCGATCGGCGGCGGCGGGCTGATTGCCGGGGTTTCGAGCGTCCTTAAGCAGAAGTTTGCGCGGGAGGGTCGCAGCGTCCGAATTGTTGGTGTGCAGGCGGAAAGTGCCGCGTCATATCCTCCGTCCATTGCCAATGGCGAGCCGACAGAGATCACGATCATGCCGACGATTGCCGACGGCATCGCGGTCAGCAAACCGGGTATTCTCAACTTCGACATCATCAAGGACACGGTCGACGAGGTCGTCACCGTGAGCGATGATGACATCGCTCGCGCACTCCTGATGTTGCTTGAGCGGGCAAAGCTTGTCGTCGAGCCGGCGGGAGCAGTCTCGGTCGCGGCTATCCTCACCGGAAAGGTTGCGAACTCCGGCACGACGGTTGCCATCCTGAGCGGCGGCAACATCGATCCGCTCGTTATGGAGCGCGTCATTTCACGCGGCCTCGCCGCATCAGATCGCTACCTCAAGATCAGGCTCATGCTTCCGGATCGCCCGGGTCAGCTCGCGCGCGTGGCCGAACTCATCTCGGAGGCGAATGCCAATGTCGTCGAGGTGCTGCACACCCGCCACGGCCGCAACGCCATGATCAGCGAGGTGGAGCTCGAGTTGAGCATCGAGACACGAGGACCGGAGCACGTTGAGCGGGTGCTCGGACACCTCAGCGACGCGGGCTATGTGCCGCGCGTGGACTTTTGAGCGCGAATCACATCGTGCGGATCACAGAGCGCGAATCACACACTGTAGAGCGCTAAAGCATGGCCGCCACTAAAACTTGTACGGCTCGACCTTGATGATCTCGACAGAAATTTCCTTGCCGTTCGGGGCGACATAGCTGGTCTTTGTGCCAACTTTGAGGCCCTGAATAGCGATACCCAGCGGGCTTCCCTCGCTGTAGACGTCCAGATCGGTGTCTTCGTCGACGATTTCTCGGCTGCCGAGCAGGAACACGCTCTTGTCTCCCAGGATCTTTGCCGTGACGACCGTGCCAGGCTGAACGACGTCGGTGTTCGTCGGGGCGTCCCCCACAGTGGCGTGACGGAGTAATTCGGTGAGCACCCGGATGCGGGCCTCCATCTTGCCCTGCTCTTCCTTGGCGGCGTGGTAGCCGCCGTTCTCCTTGAGGTCGCCTTCTTCGCGCGCCGCTTCAATCTTCTTCGCGATCTCGGTACGACCTTCGCCCTCGAGGTGTTCGAGTTCGGCGGTACGACGATCGAACGCTTCCTGGGTCAGCCAGGTTTCGACAGATGCGGTAGACACAGTGCACTCCTCACAGAAGGACCGGCTGATCGCCGGGTCCTGCGCTAAAGAAATGAGACCGGCCGCTCGGCCGGTCTCTTGGGATTCGAACCAGCTTAGGTCAGCCAGCAGCGGTAGATCAAGCCGGTCACACCCAACTCTGAGCTTCGCACAGTGTCCTTGAACGCGTTTGTACTTGTCGTGGATGCCGGAATGTCGACGATCTTCCACCCGACGATAGCGTGCGCCTCGTTCTCTACCTCGAGCGCGCAGGACGCCGTCGACCCTGGAGGCATGCTCACCTGGTAGGTGATGCTCACCTCGCGATCGCTCAGCACGTGGTGGCCGATATCCTGGGAGTCGAGGCCACCATTGGTCTGGTCGAGGCCTGCCCAGATCACCCAGGCGCCGATCACGAGTGCAACGGCGATAGCAGCTACCACCGCGATCCACCGATCGCGTCTGCGCTTACCGGGGCTGCGACCATAACGCGCATCCAGCACGGCGCTGTCCTGGCCGATAGCCGTCATCCGTGTTTCCATCCCTCGCCGTGCGATTACTCTTGAGTCAAGGCTATTGGCTATCCCTAGGAGTTCGGTGACACTGCGTTTACTTGCTGTTCACGCCCATCCCGACGACGAGTCGAGTAAGGGCGCGGGCAGTTATGCCTACTATCGGAGCATCGGTGCCGATGTCGTCGTCGTCAGTTGCACCGGTGGTGAGCGCGGCGACGTCCAGAATGAAGGATTAGCAGAGCGCGCGATGGCGGAGCGCGACATGGCCGGCCTCCGACGAATCGAGATGGCCAGGGCCCAGGCCGTTCTCGGAATCGATCACCGCTGGCTCGGGTATGTCGACTCAGGGTTGCCCGAGAACGGCGAGGCAGTGCCGCCGAATTCCTTTGCCGTGATCCCGCTTGAGTTCTCAGCGGCACCCTTGGTCAAAGTGATCCGCGAGGTCCGACCGCAGGTGATGGTGACCTACGACGAAAACGGCGGGTACCCGCATCCGGATCACGTTCGCACCCACGAGCTGTCGATGTACGCATTCGAGGCTGCCGCGGATGCCACTCGCTATCCCGAACTGGGTGACGCTTGGCAGATCAGCAAGATCTATTACGACAGGATGTTCAACCCGCAGCGGATGAACAGCATGTACGACGAGCTCGTCGCCTCGGAGCCTGGCTCGCCGCTGATCGCACGGCTGGCTGACTTCCGCGAGAGGTTCGCCGGCCGTCCTAGCGTGGTGACCACGAGCGTCGATGTTGGCGCATTCTTTGAGGCCCGCGACGACGCTTTGCGTTCACATGCCAGTCAGGTTCCACCAGACAGCGGCTTTTTCTTTTGGCCCAATGATCTGCAGCGCAGGGCGTGGCCGTACGAAGACTTTCAGTTGGCACGGTCGCTCGTGGTGTCAGAGTTGCCCGAGTCTGACCTGTTCGCGGGAATTGTCGACGAGAAGGCTGACGTATGAACACTTTCGGCTGGTTGATGGCGGCAACCCCGGTTCCCGATCCCAACTTTGATACCACCACGGTTACGCCAACGTGGGTGGGCTTTCTGGTCACCTTCATGGTGGCTGTCGCGACAGTGTTGTTGATCATGGACATGGTGCGCCGCATCCGCCGAGTTCGCTATCGCGAGGAGATCCGGGAGAAGCTCGCGGCAGAGCGTGAGGCGGCGGCACGTGCGGCATCGACGCGTGATGGATCGGCGGGTCGCGGTCCGAAGGGGCGCGCTTAGCCGGTGGCAGATTCCTCTAGCGCAGTTTGGCGACGGTGAGGAGGAACACGGCATCCTCCGTCGCCTCCACGCTGTGCGGGGCGTCGGGAACGATCAGAAGGTCTCCTACCCAGCCCGACCAGGAAGATTCTCCCGAATTCAACATGATTCGCCCGCTGAGCACGAAGATGGTGGCCTCGCCTGGGTTGTCGTGTTCGCCGAGGGATTGGCCGGATCTCAGGGCGACAACGGTCTGACGCAGCACCTTCTCGTGACCGCCGTACACCGTTTTCGAGCTGCGCCCACTTGAGGCGCCCGTCGCGGATTCCAGCTCATGCCGTGCCAGTGCGGTGAGCGATGTCTTTTGCATGGCCAGTACCTCCGGGTTGTTCATAACAACATAGGCTGTCCGGACGTTTTTACGCCCAGTTGGAGCAGGGGACCGGTTTCCGTCTGGCCAATCAACGTAGGCTAGCTGGCATGAGCATCGCACAGTCCCCACGCCTGAAGATCGGGTGGAA
The DNA here is from genome assembly GCA_039936355.1 of Lacisediminihabitans sp. Taxonomy (GTDB): domain Bacteria; phylum Actinomycetota; class Actinomycetes; order Actinomycetales; family Microbacteriaceae; genus Parafrigoribacterium_A. The sequence continues at coordinate 11,445 of JBDTIM010000156.1, forward strand.
AGCCGCATCCCCCTTCGTTCTTCTCGGCGTCGCCGCGGTCATCGCGGGCGGTATGGTCTCCGCATTTACCGCGTCTACACCGTCACGGCAGCTCGCCTGGTTGGTCGCATACCTCGTTCTCGTTGTTGGGGTGGCGCAGATCGGGCTGGGTGCCGGACAGTCCTGGCTGGCTGTGCACCCACTGGGTGGGGGCGTGCTCGTGACAGAGTTCCTGGGGTTCACACTTGGCAACGCCGGAGTCGCCGCCGGGACAATGCTGTCGCTTCCCATCATGGTAAACGTCGGGGGTATCCTGCTCGTCGCATCCCTCGCACTGTTCCTGTGGGGCGTACGCGGCTCGGTGCGCGGTGGGTGGCTTCGGTATGTGTATCGAGCCCTTGTCGCCTTATTGCTCGTGAGCATCCCGATCGGCCTCATCCTTGCGCAGATTCGCGCGGGCCAGTGATGACGGACGAGCCGGCGATGACCGCCGCACCGTACGAGCCGACCACACACTTCTTTCGCGAGCTTTCAGACATCCCAACCGAACTCGAGGCCCCAACGGGATCGATCGTCGACACGCACAGGCGACCGCTCCATGACTTGCGGATCTCGGTGACCGACCGCTGCAACTTCCGTTGCGTTTATTGCATGCCTAAAGAGCTTTTCGGCCGGGACTACATGTTCATGGAGCGCGGTGAGCTGCTGACGTTCGAGGAGATCGATCGTCTGGTGCGTATCTCCGTCGCGCACGGTGTCGAGAAAATTCGACTGACCGGTGGGGAGCCCCTCCTGCGCAAGGGCATCGAAGACCTCATCGGAATGCTCACGAAGATCACCACCGTGAGCGGTAAGAAGCTCGATATCGCCATGACGACGAACGGTTCCGCGCTCGCGTTCAAAGCGCAGGCGCTCAAGGACGCCGGTCTTGACCGCGTGACGGTCTCCCTGGATTCGCTGGATGACGCAACCTTCCGCGCAATGAACGACGTCGATTTCCCACTGGAGAAGGTGTTACACGGCATCGAGGTCGCGCATGAGGTGGGGCTAGGGCCGATCAAGATCAACATGGTGGTCAAGCGCGGGCAGAATGACCAGGACATTGTCGCGATGGCCAGGCATTTCAAAGGTTCTCCGTACATCCTCCGATTCATCGAGTACATGGATGTCGGTTCGAGCAACGGTTGGAAGATGGACGAGGTCGTGCCGTCGGCAGAAGTCATCGCGAGGATCACGGCCGAGTTTCCGCTGACGGAGGTTGCGCCGAACTACACCGGTGAGACCTCTGCGCGCTGGCGATACCAGGACGGCAGTGGCGAGATCGGAGTCATCTCGAGTGTGACGCAGTCGTTCTGCCACTCCTGCAGCCGAGTGCGCGTCTCGACCGAGGGCAAGCTCTACACCTGCCTGTTCGCGACGGGCGGTCACGACCTGCGCGCCCTGATGCGCGGTGGATGCACGGACGAGCAGCTCTCAACTGTAATGGCCCACATTTGGCGTGAACGAACCGATCGATATTCCGATTTGCGCAGTTCCAACACCGGACTGCTGCGTGCCACGGGCAAACACAAGATCGAAATGTCTTACATCGGGGGGTGAGCGGTGCAGATAACGGTGAGGTATTTCGCGGCGGCTGCTGAAGCGGCCGGCTGCGAAGAGGAGCAACTCGTTTTGGACGGTGCGGCTACGCTGGGGGAGCTTAGGACCGCACTTGAGGAGCGCTACGGCGCGGAAATGCGGCGGGTTCTCGCATCCGGATCATTCCTGGTCGACGAGGTCGTACGCCGCGACCCGGAATGGCCTCTCTCCGACCGCGTAGACGTGCTGCCGCCCTTTGCCGGCGGTTGATCTCCGCTACCCCTTTTCTCGTGTGCCGCTAGAGTCCTACCCATTCGGATGCGCCGTCGTCGAACCACTGCCGCTTCCAGATCGGGATGGTGTGTTTGATCTCCTCGACCAACCGCTCGCAGGTATCGAACGCCTCCTTGCGGTGCGAGGCGGCGACCACAGCGAAGAGGGCGATATCGCCGATTTGCAGCGAGCCGATGCGGTGGGCAGCGGCGAGCTGAAGGCCTGACTCCGCGGCGATCCTGGTGCAGCACTCGGTCAGTATTCGCTCCGCGTCGGGGTGGGCCTGGTAGTCGAGTGAACGGATGGCCTCACCGTGATCGTGGTTCCGCACGATCCCGGCAAAAGCAACGAGGGCGCCGGCTGCTGGAGTGAGGACCGAGCTCCGCAGCGCAGCCTCGTCGATCGGAAGCTCGGTGACCAAGGCAATCATGATTTCCATCCTCGCACTGTCTCAGTTCTGTCTGCCTCAGTTCTGTCTGACTCAATACCGAGTGAGGGTGGTGTCGACGACCGCAGAATAGGCGTCAATCCCGCCCTGAAGCCACTGGACATTGGCAATGCCATGGTTTCGAAGGACACCCGCCGCGTGCCGCGACCGGCTGTCATAGTGGCAGTAGAGGACCACGGGAACATTGCGTCGCACTCGCTCGAGTGAGCTTTCGACCTGCGCGAGGGGGATCAGTTCTGAGCCGCCGATCTGTGCGATCTGTGCTTCGAACGGCTCGCGTACGTCAATAAGTTGGAAGTCCTCACCCGCACCAATTCGCTCGGCAAGCTCGGCGGGGGTGGTCGATGTTGGATGCTCGGCCGTTGCAGGAACTGTGCTTGGTGAGACGGGAACGGCGTGCGCATTCCGCCCGCAGAACAGCTCGTAGTCAATGAGTTCCGTGATCGGCGGGGCGTCGGGAATTGCCCGGTAGCCGAGTTCCCTGAATCGGCCACTGAGCGCGTCATAGGTGGTGACCCGGCCAATGAGAGGTTCTCCGATCCCCGTGATGAGCTTGATCGACTCGGTCGACATGATCGATCCGATGACGGCGCAGACGGTCGGCAGCACTCCGCCGACCGAGCACGACAACGCCTCGCTCGGGTCCGGAGGAACTGGGAAGAGGTCACGGTAGCTCGGACCGTAGTCTGCACGGACGACACCGCACTGCCCGCTATAGCGAAGGATCGCACCCCACACCACGGGCTTGTGCGAAAGCGCCGCCGCATCGTTCACGAGGTACCGGGTGGCGAAGTTGTCGCTCCCGTCCAGGATGAGGTCGTAGCCGGCAAAGATCGCGATCGCGTTGCTCGAGTCCAACCAGATACTGTGCTGATGGACGACCGTCTCCGGATCAATCTCCGCGATGGTGTCGGCGATGGAGTCGAGCTTGCTGCGGCCGAGGTCACTCATCCCGTGCGCGACCTGGCGGTGCAGGTTGGAGAGCTCCACGACATCCGTGTCAACGACCCCGATCGTGCCGATTCCTGCCGAAGCGAGGTACGGGATGCTCGCGCTTCCCAGGCCGCCGGCTCCGATGACGAGCACCCGGGCGGCCGCGAGTCGACGCTGTGCAAGTTCGTCGAAACCGGGCATCGCCAACTGCCTGCTGTAGCGTGCGAATCGTTTCCCCGACAGCGGTGGTCCCGGTTCGACTATCGCTTCCATGGGGGTCATCGTGGGCTAATCCTAGCGGCGCGCCGTGAGGATCGCCGCAGTTACTTGCGGTTATGTCAGTTAGCTGATAGGCCTGATCCTGTGAGTAGGATCACGGCTCGACGACGAGTTACCCGCATAACTGCGGGCGATGCCTCCGTCGTGCAAGAAGACTTCTTGGCCGCTGAAGAGCCGTTGGAGATTCGTGTCGGTGGTCGTTCACTGGCTGTCACGATGCGCACTCCTGGAAATGACGTCGATCTCGCTGCGGGTTTCCTGGTGTCGGAGGGCGTCATATCCAAGGCCGAACACTTTGGCGGTGCCAGGTTCTGCGCGGGTGCGACCCTTGAAGGCCTCAACACCTACAACGTCCTCGATGTCACGCTCGCCCCCGGTGTGGCAGCGCCCGACCCAAGCTTGGAGCGCTCGTTTTACACGACCAGTTCATGTGGCCTCTGTGGTAAAGCCAGCATCGACGCGGTGCGAACTCAGTCGGTCTACGACGTTCGCGATGACGGGCTGCGCATTGAGGCAGAGATGCTCACCTCGTTCCCGGAGAAGCTCCGAGCTCATCAGGCAGTGTTTGAGAAGACCGGAGGGCTGCACGCCGCAGCACTTTTCGACGGGACCACGGGTGAGATGCTCGTCCTTCGCGAAGACGTCGGGCGCCATAACGCCGTGGACAAGGTAGTTGGTTGGGCGCTCAAGGAGGACCGGTTGCCACTCAGTGGAACCGTCCTGATGGTGTCAGGTCGAGCCAGTTTTGAGTTGACACAGAAAGCGATGATGGCGGGC
>JBDTIM010000157.1:0-9612 GCA_039936355.1 Lacisediminihabitans sp.
TCAATCGCGAGCAATAACGCAACATCGGGGTCACTCAGTTCATCAAGCCCACCGAGTGTGAATCCCAGCTCGGGAAGGTTCTTCTCGGCCACCCATGACTCCGAGATGCTTTCAATCTGCGTCACTGCCGCGAGCGGCAGCGCTCGATAACTCGTCCACTCCGCCCGCACCCCTAGCCGTGAAGCTCGGTTGATCGAGCTGCGAACGTCTTGCCACGCCTTGCCTTGCATCGACCAACCTTTCGGCCGCACGATTGTCTCCTCCCCTACAACCATCGTTGCCCATCCCATCGACCCGAACGTCGCGCGCAAGCTCTCGTGAACACTATAGAAAACGGGAGTCCACCCGTTGTCATCACAGAAAGTCGCAAAGCCGCGCACGGCACCATCGAATGCCGTCGAGTCTCCGATCGGGTCGGAGGTTGTGATGGCGACACCGGAGTACACGCGGTACGCGATCGCCACCCGCCCGGTCGGGTTGAACCAGTAGCTGTTGCCGTTCCAGGTGGCCATCTGCCCTAGAGTGCCACCACCAGCCGCCAACAATTCGCGCACGCGGTCGCGCTCGTCAAAGTTGACCTGATTCCGCTCGGAGAAAACCATGGGGACAATCGCGATCAGGACGACGATCCAGAACACGGGCCCCACCCACTCGTAGACAAAGCGAGCCCCTGCGCCCACCGGCACTAAAGTGAGGCTCTCGAGGCGAAGAAAACCGATGGGGATGAATCGCTCAGGCAGGTCGGCGAGGAGCGCGCTTATCGTGGCCGCCGGGTGAAACTGTCCGCGCAGCAGGAGTCCCACGACAACATACAGGCCCGACAGTGCGACGAAAGCACCGACCACCGTGACAACGACGCGCGCAATCAGGAGCCGTGGCATCCTCACCGTGAAGTGGCGCAGATTCGCGGCGACCAACACCGCGAGCAACAGCGGTAGGAAGACGGATACGGTCAACCGCACGACCGACTCCGTACCAGTGGCATTGTCTGCGACCCCTTCATCACTGCCGAATGCTGGGAGAAAGCCGTAATAGAACGCCGCGAGCATTGCGAGGAGGACGTTGACCGCGATTGCCACCCAAGCCGCGCTCCTGCGACCGCGCATCAGGCCGAACGCCGCGATGATGAGCACGATGAGCGGAAGTGGGGCAAGCAGCACGGGGCCCACCCCGTTCAGTCTCGCGAGTGCCAAATTATGCACGCACTCAAGGCTCGACATGTGCCCGATGCACTGGTCAGTGACCGTCCTCAGGCGAGGCAGGCTGGTGCGAAACAGCAGGCCGAGCGGATGCAACGGACCATAACGCACCGGAGTGAATATGCTGACGAACGGCCCGGCCGCGGTGATCATGAGGGCGGCAGCAAGCAGACTACGCGCCTCGTGATGAGAACTCCGAGACCAGCGCAGACCTGGACGCACTCTGTTGAGGAAGAACCCAAGCACGAGTCCCGCGCCAGCCGCGATCAAGCGGAACAAGTCAGATGGCTGTCCAGAGTAGAGGAACACCACTACCAGCGCGGTGAAGCCCAGGACGCGGATTCGCCGTCGCCACAGCGGACCCGCGAACGCACTGGCCGCCATGACCGTTCCCGAAATGGCCGTAAAGGGGTCGATTACAAGTGTTTCTTGGATTCGGACGGCCCAGTTCTCGCGCGCCATCAGCCCGGCGGCCTGCAGGAGCATCCCGATTCCTGAGCCCACAAACGAGGTGACGATGAAAGCGAGGAGCATGCGCCACCAGCCCATGAGCCGCTCGGCCGCACCAACTAGTAGCACGAGGGCTGCGACCGAAGCGAGGAGCTCGAGAATGCCACTGGTAAACAGCACCGACGTCAGCGGGGAGAGAAAATTGTGAGTTTCATCGAACGCTTCGAGTCCGGTTCCCACGAGTAGCTTCAGGTGCGGACGCGGACCTCGCAGCAGGGAACCCGAGACAAAAGCGATGACCACCAGGATCGCTGCCAACGAAAGGCTCGCACGTCGCTGGCGCACCCATCCGTTCATTTCAGCCCCCACTGGTTCATGAGGAGTGGGATTCCTGCGTTAAGTGCGTACCGCACCGTGCGCCAGTCATGGGCAGTACCAGGCGAAACGACCGAACGCACGGTGATGCCTGCCGCGGCCGCGGCAGTGGCAACGACCCTCGCTCCCGGGCCGAACCTCGCATCATCCTGCCCTGAAACAAAAACGGCGAAAGTATCGGGATACGGTGCCCCCGCTCTGAGGAGTGCCAGCGGGGTCGCCGCCTGATATCTCGCCGGTGAACCTCCGAAAGCATCACGAATTGTTGAGGCAATCGAACCGTGATGCGGAGCAACCTGGCCGGCAATGTCGAAAATGTTTCCGAAGAGAGCCGGATATTTCGCTCCGAGCTGGATGGCGCAGGTTCCTCCCTGGGAGAAGCCGCCGATGGCCCAGTCACTCCTGCCTGGCAGCACGCGAAGATGGTCCCGTACCCAGGCGGGCACATCAACCGTGAGGTAGCTCGCAGAATTTCCAAGTGGCGAATCGACACACATGGGATTGTTCTGCGGAGCACCCAGCTGATCCGGAATCACGACAATTGGTGCGAGTCCGCGATGCGCCAGTGCAAAGGAATCGAGTATTTCCGGGAAATTGCCGGACGTAACGAGATTCAACGGCTCGCCTGGCTGCCCAGACATCATTTCGAGCACAGGCAACGCAGGGGCATTCGGCACTAGGGCCGCCGGCGGGAGATAGACGATTGCTTTGCGCGCGGCAAAGTGAGAAGTTACCGCTGGAATACTGACGAAGCCGACCCTGCCTTTCAGCGGGAGATCCACCGGCGGGACCCACTTCGCGACGCTCGAAGAAGGCGACGAAGTGGATGGCGCCGGAAGCACAAGGGCACGAACCGTCGTGTGGCCAATAAGATCGCCCACCCTGGGGAACTCCCCAACGTCAGAGTTGATTCCAATGCCACCGGCGAGCACGAAGAGTGGAATCGCGCATCCGGCCAAAACTTTCCGCCAGGTTCGTACGCCACGAAAGCTCGCGACGGCTACACCGACCGCAGCGACCGCCGCAGCAAGCCACAGTCTGGTCGGCACGCTGAGCGCTACCTCAAAGCTATCCCAGACGTCACTGACCAGCCAGCCGAGCAGCAGGCCGACAGAGGCTCCAGCGATGCCACTCGCCACAAGGAACAGTGCTCGATGTCGCTTGGGCACGGCCACCAGGACAACCAGAGTTAGGCCAGCGAGCGCGTAAACCACAACGGGCACCGGCCCGACCACGAGCGATAGTTGCGTCAGAGAATTGCCCATGGCATCCCTCTCCATCGCATGCGTCCGAAGACCCATTATCCGAGCCATTCCGGCGCGCCGACTCAAATACGAGCGAGCCTGAGTAAACCTTCAGCTAAGTTGCCGCCGCACACATGACTTTCGAAAACTCAGGACAATGGCGCGGCAGCGCTTCGCCGTTGACTGCAACCACGGGATCGGCGACAGCTACGAGGCACCATTAGACAATCGACGAATGGGTTAGAAGCCGAGACGCCCAAGCTGTTTTGGGTCGCGCTGCCAATCCTTGGCTACCTTGACGCGCAGCGACAGAAAGACATGCTTGCCGACCAGCGGCTCTATTTGCGCCCTAGCCCTCGCCCCGACGTCGGTGAGCCGAGAACCCTGGTGGCCGATGATGATGCCCTTCTGGCTGTCCCGCTCGACGAACAGGTTTGCATAAATCTCCACCAGTTCTTTGTCGTCGCGCTCAACAATGTCGTCGACGGTGACGGCAATCGAGTGCGGCAACTCGTCTTCGACGCCCTCAAGCACTGCCTCCCGGATGAGTTCACTGATGCGATCCACGAGCCCCTCCTCGGTCACCACGTCGGCCGGATACAGCGGTGCCGACACCGGCAGCAGGCGGATGAGCTCATTCGAGAGCACATCGAGCTGGATGCGGCTGGTCGCCGAGACCGGAATGATCGTCTCCCAGTCCCGCAACTGCGACACCGCGAGCAACTGCGCCGCGACCGCAGGGCGCGACGCTGCGTCGATCTTGGTGACGATCGCGACTTTTTTCGCCCGCGGAAACGAATCCAATTGCTCGTTGATGTAGCGGTCTCCAGGGCCGATCTTCTCATTCGCTGGCATGCAGAATCCGACCACGTCGACATCCCCCAGCGTGTCCTGAACGATGCTGTTGAGCCGCTCCCCGAGAAGCGTCCGCGGCCGATGCATACCGGGAGTGTCAACCAGGATGAGCTGGCCCGCTTTCAGATGCACGATGCCGCGGATGGCGCGCCTGGTGGTCTGCGGCTTGCTGCTGGTAATCGCTACTTTCTCTCCGACGAGCGCGTTGGTGAGGGTGGACTTGCCCACATTGGGCCGGCCAACGAACGACACGAATCCCGCGCGGTGGCCGTTCACTTCGGGATTGTTCATGGTCGATTGTCGCCTTCTCGTGGTGGTGTAAATGCGGCCTGCGCTGCGCTGAGCGCCTGGTCACGCTTGACGACGACAGTGCTGAGTCGCTTGCTGCGGCCCTCCGTTCGCTCTGCGGTAATGATGAGTCCGGAGTATTGCGCGACGGCACCTGGATGCGGCAGTCGGCCGAGCAACTTGGCCAGCAGCCCGCCGACCGAGTCGACGTCATCGTCATCGAGGTCGATCTCGAAAAGTTCGCCAAGTTCGTCGACAGGAAGTCTGGCACTTACCCGGAACCGTCCTTCGCCAATATCCTCGATCTCGACGACCTCGCGATCATACTCGTCAGAGATATCGCCAACCAGCTCCTCGATGATGTCCTCCAGGGTGACCAACCCAGCGATGCCGCCGTACTCGTCGACGACCATCGCGAGGTGGTTCGACTCAAGCTGCATCTGGCGCAGTAGGTCGTCGACCTTCTTCGACTCGGGGACAAACAGTGCGGGCCGCACCAGATCCGCGACGGTGAGTGCCTCGTACCCGACGGGCTGCTCGTAGCTCAGACGCGCAACATCGCGCAGGTAGAGGACGCCGAGAACGTCGTCCACATTGCTCCCGCTCACCGGCATCCGCGACACTCCCCTGCTGAGAAACAACCCCATGGCCATACCGATGGAGTCCGTGCCGTCGATCGTCACCATGTCCGTTCGCGGGATCATTACCTCGCGCACCACGGTGTCGTTGAATTCGAAAATTGAGTGGATGAGCTCGCGATCGTCTTCCTCGAGCACCTCAAGCTCGGTCGCCTCGTCCACCATACTGAGCAGCTGTTCCTCCGAGGAGAAGCTCACCGTCTTGGGCCTGCCGGGCGTCACCCGGTTGCTCACGGCAACGAGCGCGCCAGCAACCGGCCCAAGAAAGACGCGAACCGCGTGCACCATCCAGGCCCCCCAGCGGATGATTGGTCTGGCATTGACTCTCCCGACACTGCGAGGGCTTGCACCCACCAGCACAAACGAGGCCAGAGTCATGATGGCCGCGGAAGCCAGCAGAGTCCACCACCACTGCTCGAACACGGAAGCGAAGGCGAGCGTGATTAGCACCGCAGCGGTGGTCTCAGCAACCACGCGCATGAAGTTGATGGAATTGACGTGGGCGCCGACATCCCGAGCGATGGCGAGCAGCGACTCCCGCGCGCGGGATCGAAGCGCGAGGTCCTGAAGGTCAGCCCGCGAAAGTACCGCGAGAGCAGCATCAGCCGCCGCGAGAAAACCGCCAAAAACGACCAAGAGGGCCGCAACACAGACGAAAATGACCGTCATGGCCCGTTACTCCGGTGGATGGTCATGGTCATGGTGAGCGAAGCCGACCAGAATCTCCCGCTGCAGACCGAACATTTCCTTTTCTTCGTCTGGTTCGGCGTGGTCGAAGCCCAGGAGGTGCAGGATGCCGTGGGTGGTCAACAGCAACAGCTCGTCGAGCGTGGAATGGCCGGCGTCCTCAGCCTGGGCGATCGCTACCTGCGGGCACAGCACGATGTCGCCGAGCAATCCAGCGGGGCTCAGCGCGTCTTCCGTTCCGGGGCGAAGTTCGTCCATGGGAAAACTCAGCACGTCCGTCGGGCCCGGCTCATCCATCCACGGGACATGGAGTTGTTCCATTGCCGCCTCGTCCACGAGGACGATAGCGAGTTCCGCATCCGGATGCACGTGTAATTGGTCGAGAGCGAAGATTGACAGGCGTTGCAGTGCGGACTCATCAACGGTGACAACGGACTCGTTGTTGACTTCGACGCTCATGCTTCCGGCTCCTGAGTGTTGCGGCGCTGCTCGCGCGCGAAGCGCTGTGCCTGGCGCTCCGCATCGTACTTCGTGTAGGCGTCCACGATTCGCCCCACCAGGTTGTGGCGCACAACATCGTCGCTCGTGAGGCGCGAAAAATGGATCTCCTCAACATCACCGAGCACGCTCGTCACCAATTGCAGGCCGCTCGCTCCCGCTGGGAGATCGATTTGCGTGACGTCCCCAGTCACGACCATTTTTGATCCGAACCCGAGCCTGGTCAGAAACATCTTCATTTGTTCCGGTGAGGTGTTCTGCGCCTCGTCAAGCACGATGAACGCGTCATTCAAGGTGCGCCCGCGCATATAGGCGAGGGGGGCCACCTCGATCGTCCCCGAAGCGAGCAGCTTGGGCACGAGATCGGGATCCATCATCTCGTTCAGCGCGTCATAGAGCGGACGGAGATACGGGTCGATCTTGTCGGTGAGCGTACCGGGCAGATAGCCGAGCCTCTCCCCCGCCTCCACAGCAGGACGAGTGAGGATTATGCGGCTAACTTCCTTGCGCTGCAGGGACTGAACGGCCTTTGCCATCGCGAGATAGGTCTTGCCGGTTCCTGCAGGACCGATGCCAAAAACAATCGTGTTCTCGTCAATTGCGTCGACGTAGTCTTTTTGTCCAAGAGTCTTCGGGCGGATGCTCTTGCCGCGGCTAGTCAGGATCGCCTGACTCAACAGCTCGGCTGGACTCACCCGTGGATCATTCTGCAGGATCTTCGCCGACTCCGTCACGCTCCTTTCATCCAATCCACGCTCTCCCGTTCCCCGTTCGTTCCGAATCATCAGCACCAACTCCTCGATGAGCCTCACGGCCGATCGAACCTGGTCAGGATCCCCTTCCAGGTTTATGTGATTGCCCCGCACGAGAAGCTCAACGAGCGGAAACTGCTGCTCGATTGTCTTCAGCAGGCGATCCTGGGTGCCGAGCAGCCTCACCATGGCTACGCCCTCGACTCGCAGCTGCGCACGCCCAGCGCCGAGAGTGCCCGCGGCCACCCTGTCGGCCGAATCCTCTGCGTGTTCCGTTCTATTGGGCAAGGGTGCCTTCCGCCAGGACTCCGCCGAGGACGTGCGCATGGACGTGGAAAACAGTCTGACCCGCGCTCTGACCGGTATTGAAAACAAGACGGTATTCCCCTGCGCACTGCTCCGTTGCTAGCCTCTGCGCGGTCGAGACCACCTCGGCGAGCAGCGCGGGGTCACCAGCGGCCAGTTCAGCGACGTTGCGATAAAGCTCCGTCTTGGGGACGACCAGGATGTGCACGGGGGCCTGGGGAGCAATGTCACGAAACGCGATAATCCGTTCGCTCTCGAACACGATGTCCGCTGGAATTTCTCGCGCGACGATGCGCGTGAAGATGGAGGGGTTATCTGCCGACATGTCTCTTAGCTTAAACGAGATGGTCCTGCTGCGGGCAGCGGTTCGCTACGAGCAGTTATCACACTGTGCAGTTCCAGACGGGCGGCTCTCGGGCCCGCCACGGGTGTGCACGCGGCCTACCAGCGACCAAGCCGGGTGTTGAGAACTGCAATCGCGGCCGGCCCTGCAGTAGAGGTTCGCAACACCGGCGTGCCGAGGTTCCACGCGGATGCCCCTGCCGCAGTCAGCCTGGACAGTTCAGCCGCCGAGACGCCACCCTCCGGCCCTACGACGAGGACGATGTCACGCCCATCAGGCTCCACCGCGCTGAGAGGCTGCTTCGCGGATGGGTCGAGCACGAGCATCCGTGTCTGGCCTGCCAGCTTTCCAAGAATTGCGGTAGACGCAAGATCACCGACCTCGGGAATCCACGGCCTCAGCGACTGCTTGCTGGCCTCCCGCACTATCGCGGACCAGCGCTGCCGTCCTTTTGCGACCTTGGCGCCCTCCCACTTGACGATGGATCGCTGCGCCGACCACGGGATGACGCCATCGACCCCGAGCTCCGTGGCCTGCTGAATCGCGTATTCATCCCTGTCACCCTTGGCGAGCGCCTGGGCAAGCCAGATTGCCGGAGTCGCCGGTAGCGTCTCTGAGACAGTGACGACTTCGAGCACGAACTCGGACGGCTCCGCAGAAATGATCGTGCCTGTCACCACTAATCCGGCACCGTTCCCTACCGCGAGCGCCTCCCCCTGGGTGAGGCGGCTCACCGTAACTGCATGGCGCGCCTCGGCGCCGATGACCGATATCCGATCGCCGACGCGCGCGGAAGTGAGTTCATCATTCAGGTAGAAGTGCGCCATGCCTCAACTCTGGCAGAACACTAACGCTGGTAATTCACCGCAGCACCCCGCACTGCTCCTATCCTTGTGGAAACTCAGGACTTCGGTAGTTTCGGCAATGCAGCCGCCCGTGCTTATAAGAGGAATGCCACGCGACCACTGGCCAAAGTCCTGAATTCCCGAAAGGCCCGCGGACGCAGCGGCAGGGAGCTAGCCTGTTGAGACCTAGATGTTGAGGAAGCGGTCGCGCAGTTTTTGGAACAGACCCTGCTGGAAGTGAGTCAGCGTCGGAGGCGCGGTCTTACGGGTGCCTGCAAACTGCTTGATTAGGTCCTGCTCCTTACCGTTCAGCTTGGTCGGAGTCGTGACCTGCACACCAATTTTGAGGTCGCCGCGGCCATTGCCGCGCAGTCGAGTGACCCCGCGATCCTTGATCGTGATGACCTCCGCACTCTGCGTCCCCGGCTTGATGTCGATGATGACCTCGCCATCGAGCGTCTTCAGGGTGGCCTTGGTGCCGAGGATCGCGTCCGTCATCTGCACCTCGAGGGTCGCAAGCAGGTCGTCACCATTGCGGCTGAAGACGTCGTGGTGACGCACCTTGATCTCAAGATAAAGGTCACCGTTCGGCCCGCCGGCTGGCCCGACCTCACCCTGTGACGGCATCTGGAGTCGCAAACCGGTGTCAACTCCGGCGGGGATGTCGACCGGAATGCTGCGCCGTGCGCGCACTCGTCCCTGGCCCTGGCAGGTAGGGCAGGGGTTCGGGATGACGGTGCCGTAACCGCGGCAGGTGCCGCACGGACTCGAAGTCATGACGTTGCCGAGAAGGCTTCGCACCGTGCGTTGGATTTGGCCAGTTCCTTGACAGATGTCGCAGGTGACCGGTTGGGTACCCGGTGCGCAGCACGAGCCGGAGCAGGTCTCGCAGAGCACCGCCGTGTCCACCTCGATGTCGCGCTTGGTACCGAAAATAACGTCGTCGAGGTCCACTTCGACTCGCACAAGAGCATCCTGGCCCCGCTCCCGTCTGGACCGCGGTCCAGAGCGGCGGTTTCCACCACCGAAGAAGGTCTCAAAAATATCGCCGAAACCACCGAAGTTCGCTCCAGCCCCAAATCCAGCCTGCGGGCCAAGGTCGTATTGCTGACGCTGGTCTGGATCGGAGAGC
>JBDTIM010000158.1:0-10370 GCA_039936355.1 Lacisediminihabitans sp.
CAGACTGAGAACAAGACTCTCGCCCAGATCTTCACCACCGTACGCGGCGATGTCGAGTCGGGTTCATCGCTATCAGATGCGATGGCCAAGCATTCGCGCGAGTTTCCTCCACTCATGCTTAATCTCATTCGGGCGGGCGAGATCGGTGGATTCCTCGAGGGTGCGCTCGAGTCCGTTGCGAACAACTTCGAGGCGGAGGTCAAGCTCACCGGCCAGATTAAGGCTGCACTCAGCTATCCGATCGTGGTGCTCGTCATCGCGATTATTTCCGTAGCAGCCATGCTCACCTTTATCGTTCCGGTGTTCGAGAAGATGTTCAATCAGATGGGGGCAGCACTCCCGCTGCCGACCCAGTTCTTGGTCGATCTTTCGCACGGGATGGTGTACATCGGCCCCATCACCATCGTTCTGGGCATCGCGTTTGCCATCTGGTGGAAGAGACACAAGAGTGATGAGTCGGTTCGGCGCGTGGTAGATCCGGTGCGCCTGCGCATGCCGGTCTTCGGCGAGCTCATGAAGAAGGTGGCAGTGGCGCGGGTAACCCGCAACCTGGCCACGATGGTGGGTTCTGGTGTGCCTATTCTTCAGGCGCTTCAAGTCGTCGGCGCGACCTCGGGTAACTGGGTGATAGAGAGTGCGCTTAACCGAGTGGGTGAGGCCGTACGAAACGGCACGACGATCGCTGAGCCCCTGGCCAAGGAGAAGGTGTTCCCGTCGATGGTCACTCAGATGATCGCCGTTGGCGAAGACTCTGGCGCGCTCGAGACGATGCTGCACAAGGTGAGCGACTTCTACGACCAGGAGGTCGAGTCAATGACCGAACAGCTGACCGCCCTCATCGAGCCCATCATGATCGCTGTCATTGGTGTGCTCATCGGCGGCATGATCGTCGCGCTCTACATGCCGATCTTCGACATCTACGGTCACATCCACTAACAGCTGTGGGGCTGGAGACCCTCCAACTGGGGGTGTTTCGCAACCCAAAACCCCCCGTTTACGGGATTCTCAGCGGGGTACAAGCAGTACATGCTTTAGGCAGGGGGTCGAGCTATTGGGGGCCACCTCATCTTTCACAATCCGACAAGACAGGAACACAATGATCCGAACCTTTAACAACGCGATGGCACAGCGTCGCGCTGAACTCAAGAACGGTGAGAATGATAAGGGCTTCACCCTCATCGAGCTCATGGTTGTCATCATCATCATCGGCATTCTCGCCGCGATCGCCATCCCAGTCTTCCTCAACCAACGACAGTCGGCTTGGGATGCCTCGGTAAAGTCTGACCTCGGGAACGCAGCTATTGCAGCGTCGTCGTTCGCGACCGATCACAATGGTTCGTATTCCGCTTTGACCACTGCTGGTTTGACCGGTGCTGGCTTCAACCCGGGGACCGACACCGTTTGGTCGCTCGGCGCGGTCTCCACAACGACGTACGTGATCACGGCGTACAACAAGAACAGTGGGTCTTCGCGAACGTACACCTCAAATACAGGCACTATTACCGGACCGTAGTAGATCACTCGATTGTGCGGGGTGTCGCTCTTGCGGCACCCCGCACAACTCGTACAAGCGAGTATGGATCTCTTTGCACAGCTCGGACTTAACTCTCGAAGGGGGGCCTCGTGAAGTTTGACAGTGAGAATCGTTGTTCCAGAACATTACGGGACGATGGCCTCTCTCTTATAGAAGTCATTGTTGCTATCGCGATCATCTCGATAGTTGCGCTCGCATCCGCTTCCCTCACCATCAACGGCGTTTCCCTAGCATCCAGCACTGAGCGCCAGCAGGTCGCCGTGACGATTGCTAACGGTGCGATGGAAACCGCTAGTGCACAGGCGGTGGCAACCATATACTCAGGCAGGAAGTCAGCTGCCGTCATGGCGGCCTTCGCCAGCAACGCGGCAGTGCCGGGCGTCAGCGCCACCAATCCGGTTGCGGACACAAGTCTTCCAATTCCTGCCACGCAGGCACTGCCTATTTCGCCGCCACCGATTACACAGAGTGGCACGACCTACACGACAACAATTCTCGCGGGCTCATGCTTTCAGCCTCGCTCCGGCGGGGATTGCTTAAAGCCCGCAACGGCCGGATATATCCCACTCATTCGAATTATTGTCGTCGTTCGATGGAACGCCGGCGATGCCTGTGCAGCCAGCGGCTGCTCGTATTCGACCACGACCCTGATTGATCCTGGCAAGGATCTGGAGTGGGTGACTCATGACTAGCGACCGCACTCGATCGGGTCGAAGCGCGCAGGATCAGGATTTCGCGGAGTCCGGGGTGACCATGGTCGAACTCATGATCACGATCCTAGTTTTCTCCATCTTCCTCGCCGTGGTGCTTTCCTCGCTCGTCGGTATCACCAAGGCGTCGACGCAGGCTCAGACCATCGCGCGCTCATCTACAGGGGTTCTCATTGTCTTCCAGAACTTTGACCGTGCCATCCGATACGCCGACGTGATCAATGCACCAGCAGCTGCAGCCGGCGGGCGTTATGTCGAGTTCCGCGTTCCGGCAAAGGACGTGGCTTCCGTCGCTACCTGCACGCAGTGGCGGTATGTGCCGAGTACGAAGGTTATACAATCCCGTCAGTGGCCGGATGGCGCAACGGGGAGTGCGACCGCCTGGGCAACCAAACTCACTTTCGTGTTCGACGACGGGGCAAACTATCCGTTCGCCCTCATCCCGGCGGGTGGCACCGGTTCGACCATGCAGCAATTGAAACTCACCATTGACGCAGGCAACGCCTCCCAAAAGGGAGCGCTGGTCACCACGAATTTCGTTGCACGTAACAGCAGCGCCGCCTCCAATACCGCAGGTGTGATCTGCTCGGCGGGCTCGATGCGACCATGAGAGCGACCATGATCAAACGCAGGAGTGGGAACGAGAGTGCAGTGAGCCGGCTTCGTGATGCACTCGTCGCGCGGGTGCGTGGCGACCACGCCGAGAGCGGCGTGGCACTCTTGAGTGCGATTATCTTCATGGTCATCATGGCGGGAATTTCGGTGACGCTTCTCAGCACCGTTCTCGGCCAGGTCGTGCCATCGACTCTGGCGCAACGGAACACCAAGACAATCTATGCAGCCCAGGCTGGTGTGCAGGCCTCTCTCGCAATGCTGCGCTCAGGAGCAAA
The DNA here is from genome assembly GCA_039936355.1 of Lacisediminihabitans sp. Taxonomy (GTDB): domain Bacteria; phylum Actinomycetota; class Actinomycetes; order Actinomycetales; family Microbacteriaceae; genus Parafrigoribacterium_A. The sequence continues at coordinate 3,135 of JBDTIM010000158.1, forward strand.
GACTGATGCCAGTGGAACCTTTGGCGATCCGTCCAAACTGGTGTGTTCGCTGACCGGAAGGGTCGACGCGCAAAACAATGGCCTCAGCTATAAGGCCGACATCAGTTACTTCACGATCGACCCAACCAAGACCGTCGCCCCAACCGCGATGGGATGCACCGCGGCAGGGGTGAGCGGGCAACCCAAGTACGCCAAGATCGACTCGCAGGGCATCGCCGATCCTGTACCGGGTGTAAGCAGCACCCCGACGGGCAGCCGGTCTCTCTCGGCGCTCTACACGTTCAAGGTCACCAACGTGAACATCCCGGGCGGTCGGATCTTCGACGGTGCGAATAACTATTGTTTTGAAGCCACAGGGACCACAGTTGGTTCGAAGATCAAGTTCACGTCTAAGGGCAATTGCATCAAGGCGCGAGAAGCAATGCAACTGTGGATTTACGACGACGACTACGAGATCAAGCTTGCGAGCACTACCGTCGCGGGATCCACGCCCCTGTGTATTACCGGCCCTGTGAAGAAGAATGACAAGGACACGCAGGATGCCACGTTAACGAAGTGTGTGGTTAAACAGTGGAATCAGCTATGGAGCTGGATGGGGTCCTACACCTGGCAAGGCCAAAATTACGATATAACCACGGGTTACAGCTCTTATTACCTTGCTGGCTCTTTCGCCGAGGGTAACTACTTGCGGGTCAATGCTGGTGGCGCGAACGGAACATTTAACCCCACCCCCGAGGTCGGACCAGGTGCAGCGAGCGTCAACACCAAGCAGATCGTCAACTATCTGGAGTTCGGGCGCTGCCTCGACGTCACGAACGAGCAGATCACGTCGGCCTTCATGATTTCGTACCCGTGCAAGCAGGACCCATCGGGAACGGGCACACCTCCTGGTACAGGACAGTTGAAGTGGAACCACAAGTGGTTCTATGCAGAGCCCGTTCTACCCGCGACTTCTGCGCCAAACCAGACCATCACCGTTCTAGTCAATAACGATCCCGGACAAACTTATTGCTTGCAAACGCCCACGGCGGCCTCCGGACTGATTTACCCGAACTTCAAGAGTTGTGTCGGCACCGAGAACCTGCAGAAATGGACCAGGATAAACAACACCGGCACCTATGCAGACAGTTACTTGTTCGTGGATTCACTGGGGCGCTGCCTCTCCGTCGGCACGAACCCCGGCGATCTCTTTAATACGTCGTTCTCGAAGATCACTGTCGCAACCTGCGACAACTCATTTGCCCAGAAGTGGAACGCACCGGCCGCGAGCGTTGGCGGATCCGTCAGCGGCTACCAGGAGGTGTATGGCGGATGATTCTCCTTCTCGTCCCCACCGGCATCCTCGGCCTGGTCATCGGTTCATTTCTGAACGTCGTGATTTACCGTGTGCCCTTGAAGAAGTCGATCGTGTCGCCTCCGAGCGCATGCGGCAGCTGCGCGCACCCCATCCGCTGGTATGACAACATTCCGCTGCTCTCCTGGTTGGTACTGCGTGGAAAATGTCGCGATTGTGGCAGCCGTATTTCCATCCGATATCCCCTTGTGGAGCTCGGTAGCGCACTGTTCTTTGCGGTAGTCGCGCTCATTTTCGTGCCTCCGATCATTGAGGCCACAAGCCTTCCGACAGTCTGGGCTGGCGTACTCGCGCTCGTCGCCTACCTCTATCTCGCGGCCATTAGCGTTGCACTCGCACTCATCGACCTCGACACACGCCGGTTGCCGAACGCGATCGTGATGCCTGCATACCTGGTCGGTGCCGTGCTTCTGGCGTCGTCATCCGTCCTGTCTGCCAACTTCGGTTCGCTGCTCGGCGCGGCTATCGGCTGTGCCGCTTTGGGACTCGCCTACCTGCTCATGGCTGTGATTGCGCCGGGGGGGATGGGCTTTGGCGATGTGAAGCTTGCTGGAGTGCTCGGCATGTTCCTGGGCTGGCTCGGTTGGGGACCATTGGCAGTCGGTGCGATGATGGCCTTCCTCCTTGGTGGTATCTTCGGGATAATTCTGATTGTGGCGCGTCGCGGAGGGCGAAAGACGGCAATTCCGTTTGGTCCCTGGATGTTGCTTGGGGCGTGGATTGGCGTTGTGGCGGGTGCACCCATCTGGTCGGCGTACCTGTCATTGTTCGGATTGGTCTAGGGGGGAAATAGATGGGTTCCACAATTGTGGGCATCGACATCGGCAGTAGTTCGGTGCGTGCGGTCGAAGTACAGGGGGCGACAAAGGCGAAGCCTGTCATCACCAGGTACCACGAGATTCCGCTGCCGGATGGTTCCGTCCGTCGCGGCGAGGTGCTCGAAGTCAATACCGTGGCTGACGCGCTCAAAAAACTTTGGTCGGTCGGCGGCTTCAAGAGCAAGGATGTCGTGCTGGGGATGGGGGGCCAGCGAGTGTTCGCCCGCGAACTCGTCGTCCCTCGCGCCCCGCTCGCTCAGATCCGAGAATCACTACCGTTCCATGTGCAGGATCTCCTGCCAGTGCCGGTCGACCAGGCGATCCTCGACTTCTACCCGATCTCAGAGGAGACCAGCTCAGAAGGCCCGGTCGTGAACGGGCTCCTCATTGCCGCGATTAAAGACTCGGTCACGGCGAACGTCGCGGCGGCCACGCAGGCGGGCTTACGTCCTGTGCACGTCGACCTCATTCCCTTCGCGCTCACCAGGGCGCTCGCGCCGATCGATTCCAGCACGGCACTAACCGTGCTCGTTGGGGTCGGCGCGAACACCACGAACGTCATTATCAGCCAGGGCGGTGTTCCGCTGTTTGTGCGCATCCTGAGTGCTGGCGGCGACGACGTGACTCGGGCCCTGGCTACGTCATTGCATCTCGAGCTGGCAGAGGCTGAGGCGCTTAAGCGTTCGTTGGGTCTCGGGTCTGCCGACGTTCCGCTGGATCAACGGCCCGCCATTGAGATCATCTATGCGGTCGTCGGGGAACTGTTCAACAGCATCCGCAATACCCTTAACTACTTCCTCACCACAAAGCGCGACATGCGGCTCGAATCGGTTGTGGTGTCGGGTGGAGGGACGCAGCTCACCGGGTTCAACTCGGCTCTGGCTGAAATGATTGGGTTGCCCGTTGCGCAGGCAGAACCACTCGGGGGTGCTGAGTTGTCAAAGAACTTGTCATCCAACCCGAATCCACAACAGCAGGATGCCATGTCAACTGCGTTCGGGCTCGCATTGGGGACGCGCGCATGAGCGCAAAAGACACCCTGATTATTGGGGGAGAGCCCCGAGCACACTTGATGCCTCCCGAGGCCGCCCTTCGCGAGAAGGAACGCGGGATGCGACGGCTCTCCGTGCTGCTTCTCGTTCTCGTTCTCGTGGTCGTGGGAGCTGGATACGGCTGGGCATTCTTCCAGAACGCCGACGCCCAGAGCGCACTTGCCGCCTCCAACGCACAAACCCAGTCTCTGGTGACCCAGCGCCAGAAATACGCGAAAGCGACCACGGTTGCTTCCCAGGTGTCCGACATCACTGAGTCGAAGGCCCTGGCGGCGTCTACCGAAGTGCTGTGGGCTGACCTGATCAGCTCTGTTCGAAGCTCGCTCCCTGCTGGTGTGCTCATCGAGTCGGCGACTATGAAGGCGCGCGCGCCGTGGGAGCCAGAGCTTGCTCCTGCAGGTCCGCTGCGAGAGCCGCGCGTAGCGACCATCACCATCGTGATCAGCAGTCCCACCATTCTCGACGCGACTGCGATCGTGCGATCGCTCGTGGATGTCACTGGCTTCGCAGACGCCACGCCAGACTCTGTCACTGAAGCAGACGGCCTCTACAGCACGTCGGTGACGCTCAACGTCAACAAGAAGGCGCTGTCTAACAGATTCGCTACAACGACGGAGGCGTCGAAATGAGTAGGAACCGGATCTGGATCTTCGGGGTTGCCGTCGTCGCTGTCATCGTCGTCGCGTTCGGCTGGTTGTTCGCCATCTCTCCGACTCTCGCCCAAGCTGAGCTCGCATCCACTCAGGCACAATCTGCCGATGCGCAGAACGCGAGCCAGCGGATCGCCCTTGTGAAACTCAAAAGCCAGTATGACAAGCTGTCAGAGCTGAAGTCAGAGCTCTCCACGCTGCAGCTGGCAGTTCCTGCGACAGCGAACCTGGATGACTTCCTCGACCAGTTGCAGCAAATGGCGCAGACCAGCGGCGTGACAATCTCCGGATTCACCGCCGCGGAAGCAGTCAAGTACGGAGGCGAAGAGGGCGCGGCCGTCGAGCCAAAGCCAGCAGCCACCGGCGAACCCACCCCAGCCGCCGACCCCGCGACTTCGGCCGCGACGGCACCGGCCGCCGGAGTGAAGGACAAGCTGTTTAGCGTGCCGATCACTATCGCGGTGAAAGGAAACCCCGATCAGGTAATGGCGTTCACGAATGCGATCCAGAACGGCACCCGACTCTTGCTCGTCACGGGTGATGGCTTCACGGGCTCTCGAGACAACCCAGGAGACGACGGGGGTACGGTCACCGGTTTCGTCTTTGTTGCTCGCGACACTCCTGCAGCTGCAGTCCCAGCGAAGTAGTCTTCTCGCGCTGCGCCTGACGAACCGCGCCGTCCCTGTCCTGCGCGGATACTCCATTGCTAGAGTAACTTCGTTGGACCGCATGCCCGCGAGGGCTCGAGCAAGGAGTGACAACGTGAGCGATACGACGCCAGAAACGCCAAAAACGCCGCTGTCGAGTGATGCGGAGGGGAGCGAGCCCGAGATTCACACCGAGCAGCCGGTCTCCGCAAGCGACCATGTATCCCTGGATTCGACCGTAGAGTCCCATCCGCCGGAGCTTGTAGACCCCGTTTTTGCCGACGGCGTAGAGCGGGACAATGCGGAGCCGGTTGCCCTCATCGTCCCACCGGAGCCGCAGCATCCCGTGGTCAAAACCGCTGGTGTCGAAAGCACTGACGTCGACGGCACTGACGACGAAGGCAGGATCACCCAGTCGGCTGTCGTCGAACCCGACACCCAGTCGGCTGTCGTCGAACCCGTGGTTGTCGAACCCGCCGTTGTCGAACCCGTTGTCGCACCCGTTGTCGCACCGGCGGAGTCTCGCTCCGTTCAGACCGTCTATGTGAGGGAACCACTCGAGCCGGTGAAAAAAGGCAACCGTGTCGTAGGCACCCTTATAGCGATCATCTCTGCCGTTATTTTCGCTGCCATCTACGCTGGTGTCGCCATTCTGGTCATGCCGCTTTTCGCCCCGCCGAGGGCGACTGCCTTCGAGTTCTTCCGTTTCGTCAACAGTTCGGCGTTCTTCATTCCCGTGCTGGTGTTCGTGGTCGCCTTCGTGCTGCTGGTGTTGATCGTCAACCGGGCCGGCTGGTGGGCGCACGTGCTCGGGAGCTTGTTCGTCGGCATCCTCGTCTACGTCGTCAGCATTGGGATCTTGCTCTTGCTGAACAATGTGATCGGGATGACTCCGAGCGCTGCGGCACGGGCATTGAGAGTAGCTGCGGGGTCACCCCTGATCATCACGGCAGGCCTCGTCGCTAGGGAGGTCTCGCTCTGGATGGGCGCAGCCATCGCTGCACGCGGGCGCAGGGTCAAGGCAAAGAATGCCGAGGCTCGTGCCAGCTTTGACAGCGATTCAGCGCGGGCGCGAGCCGAATACGAGAGTGCGGTGGCAGCAAACGCAAGCCTCTGAGCCTCCGGGGGCGCCGATCCAGGACGCCTCGCCGCTGAGCCGGGCACTCTTGGCCGCGATCATGGCTTCCGTGTTGTTTGGCGCCTTGCTCGGTGCTGTGTACGGATTCATCAGCCTGCTGACCGGCCGAGACGTCATCACCGAGCAGGATGTCGGTCCGCTGATCGGTCCCATCATGGCGGCTTCCGCCTGCGCGGTGGTCTTCGTGTCCGTGTTGTTCAGCCTCCGGCCGAGTGGTGGTCCGCTGCGTCTGCCGTGGTCGCGATCAGTCATCACCGCCGTCGCCGTGTACCTGCTGGGCCCGGCCATTGGTGCGATCCTGGTTGCCATCCATCGAGCGGACATGTTTTCTGCCCTGTTCTTCTTTGCGGAGAGCGTGACCGGACCATTCGTCGTCGCGTCAGCACTCATCTCACTGCCCGTCGTGCTGCTGGCACCGTTGCTCGCGACAAGCACGAATCGACCCCGCTAACCCGATGACGTTTTTCACAGGAGTGGGCTTCGGCCATTTGACCGCAGACCTCTGAGGAGCTATTCTTCTTCGTGGTGTGCGCTTTGACGTGCGCTTGAATCATGCTCGCTGGTTTCACATCTTCAGCGGCGTGACAAGCACAAGCATGAGGCATACAAGCTGGGTTTGCCTAAGACCGGATTTATCCTGGGTCGCAGGGCAGCCCCCACGGCATATCACTCAGGATCTCACTTCGTGGGGTTCGCGTGTGGTGCAAAACGATCTAACTGGTTGTCGGATCGGATGCTATTGAAGTAACTGTCACCGTGCAGTAAATACAAGGAGTATGTAGTTGCCCACCATTCAACAATTGGTCCGTAAGGGCCGCAGCCCCAAGGTCACCAAGACCAAGGCGCCCGCCCTGAAGGCGAACCCGCAGCAGCGTGGAGTGTGCACCCGCGTGTACACCACAACCCCGAAGAAGCCGAACTCGGCCCTGCGCAAGGTTGCCCGTGTGAAGCTTTCCAATGGCACCGAAGTTACCGCGTACATCCCGGGTGAAGGCCACAACCTGCAGGAGCACTCGATGGTGCTTGTTCGCGGTGGTCGTGTAAAGGACCTCCCCGGTGTGCGTTACAAGATCGTGCGCGGCGCGCTCGACACCCAAGCAGTTAAGAATCGTAAGCAGGCTCGCAGCCGCTACGGAGCGAAAATGGACAAGAAGTAATGCCACGTAAAGGACCAGCACCGAAGCGTCCCGTAGTTGCGGACCCGGTCTACGGAGCGCCCATCGTCAGCCAACTCGTCAACAAGATCCTTCTTGATGGCAAGAAGGGTCTCGCCGAGAGGATCGTCTATGACGCTCTCGCCGGGGTCGCCAACAAGAACGGTGCGGATGCCGTTGTCACCTTGAAGAAGGCGCTCGACAACGTGCGCCCCACCCTCGAGGTCAAGTCGCGCCGTGTCGGTGGATCCACCTACCAGGTTCCGGTTGAGGTCAAGCCTCACCGCGCCAACACGCTTGCACTGCGTTGGCTCACTACCTACGCGAAGGGTCGTCGCGAGAAGACCATGACCGAGCGTCTCACCAATGAGATCCTCGACGCATCAAACGGCCTCGGTGCCGCTGTCAAGCGTCGCGAGGACA
>JBDTIM010000159.1:0-9166 GCA_039936355.1 Lacisediminihabitans sp.
CCCGGTCTGGGTGAGAACTCCTGTCAGAACGATGGTGAAGCACACCACCCCGAGCGCAATGAGGATGGCGGCGCTGAGGTAAAGCCAACGCCGCGCGACGGGGCTCACATACCGCTCCTCAGTGACGAACTTGGATCGCCAAAAGTGTCGTTCGGTAAGCCGCATGTACTTCGCCCTTCCTCACAGGCCTTTCTTTCGTCACAGTCGAGCGAACCGAGCCCGGAACACGTTGTAGAGCCCGAAAGCGATGAACCCCGCACCGATGACCACGACAATCAGTGCGCCAAAAGGCAGTGCAATAAGCGCCTTGAGTGCGCCATCGAGTCCGCCGGCCTTATCGGGGTCAACGGTGGCTGCGGCGACCCAAAACAAGACACCGACCGCGCAGAGCGCCACGCCTTCCAGGGTGTAACCGACGACTCCGAGGGCGGTAACGATTCGCCCCAGCCGACCGCGTGGAAGATCGATTTTTTCCAGAAACCGTCGGCTCAGACCGCGCACAATGAGCCCGACCCCGATGGCGAACGCGGCGGCGCCGATGATGACGATGATGAAATTGCCGCCCGGCGTAGCCATCAACTGTGCGGACAGCGACCGGGAGGATGTTGCGTTGCTGGTCGATGACCCTTGAGCGAAGGTGAGAGCTGTCGCGCCCACGAAGAAATAGGCTAGAGATTTGCCAATCCCACTCAGCCGACTAAGCCACTTTCGCTTGGTGTCAGATGACCACGTCAGTGCCGACTGAAGCACCTGCCAGACACCGAGCGCGAACAGGGCGATCGCGATAACCCAGAGCAGAAACATACCGGCTGGCGCCTGCGCGAGCTGGCCCAGGGCACCGGATTGGTCCGCTTCGCCCCCTGTTCCCACGGCGACGCTAACGGCCGTGAGACCGATCAGCCCGTGGACGATCCCGTTCACTACGTACCCGGCTCGAGCCGCCCCCCGAAGTGGCGCACTGTTCTTGGCCTTTGCAGCCCCACGCTTAGCGGTCTCGCTCACTGTGGTGCACCTTTCCTCGGAGTGTATTGCCAACCGAGATCGTGGTAACTGGACCTACTCACCGGCATCCGGGACTCTGATTGTGAGCCCCCTTGCAATAATCCGGACATCGAATGCTGTTGCTTTGCCAAACCCGTCGCCGTCGAGTTCGATCTCTTCGGGGCGTGAGAACCGAACGGTTAACCGTTGGCCGGTTCGGTAGTGAAGGCGGGCATCGTTGGTGTGGTCGCCGGTGACAGCCTTCCCGGCTTTTGTTTGACGGATGACACCGTTGAGCCAGGTCACACGCGCCCACACGTTCAGCCATCCGGTGATTCCTCGTGGACGAGTCATCATCACGTCAAAGAGCCCGTCATCGAGTACCGCGTCGGGCATGAGGAGAATCTTCCCGGGAAGAGAGCCGCAATTGCCGACAATGAGAGTGTGAACGGTGGCGCGGGTCAACGCTTGTTGGTCGAGTCGGTAGCGAAGGTGCAATTCGTCCGGATCGCGGAGCGAGGCAACAATGGCCTTGACGTACGCGGCCCAGCCGACTTTCGCCTTCAGGTCATCGTCCGTGTTCTTGATCATTTTCGCATCGATACCCATCCCGGCCATAACGAGGAAGGCATGCCGGTCGCGTGTGAGGTCCGATCGCTCAATGTCAATGATGCCCAGATCGATCTTCCTTTCGGCCCCTGCGAATGCCGTGTCTATGGAGCCCGGGAGGTCGTTGAGAGTGAGTTCGAGGTTTCGGGCGAGCAGATTTCCGGTCCCGGAAGGAACCAGCGCCAAGGGTGTCTTAGAGCCGTGAAGGGCCTCGGCGACTGCGCGGACGGTACCATCTCCGCCGACCGCAATAACGAGGCTTACACCTTTGTCAAGCGCTTCCTTGGTGACCCTCTGCCCGACATCGTCAACGGTCGTCTCAAACCAAAGGCTCGTTGCCCAGCCGGCAGCCGACGCCGACAAGTCAACCGCTTCCCGAAGAGCGATGATGTCCACTTTGACGGGGTTGAAGATCACGGCAGCACGCTTCGAGTCTGACATCTGGTCAGCATAGGGCAGGATATTCGAGCCGGGTAGGGCATTGACAGCTATCCCCCACGTCCGTTCACTGTTAGTGCGGCTGCGACCCCAGCAGCGCAGTTGGGATATCAGGATGTCGAAGTCACAGGCGCCCAAGCGATTGCCGAAGGCACGGTACGAGCGAGAGCTTAAACGACTCCAGGTCGAGCTCGTCGGGATGCAACAGTGGGTCATCGAAACTGGAGCGCGAATACTTGTCATTTTCGAAGGTCGCGATGCCGCCGGGAAAGGCGGCGCAATCAAGCGAATCGTGCAGTACCTGAACCCACGATCGGCACGGGTCGTCGCCCTCCCGACCCCCAGCGAGCGAGAACAAGGCCAGTGGTATTTCCAGAGATACATCGAGCGACTACCGACCAAGGGCGAAATCGTGCTCATGGATCGTTCCTGGTACAACCGCGCCGGAGTCGAGCGGGTGATGGGCTACTGCACGAACAAGCAGTATGAGGAGTTCCTGGATCAGGTGCCACTCGTGGAACGGATGCTCGTCGACGACGGAATCATTCTCATCAAGTTGTGGTTTTCCGTCTCTGATTCCGAGCAGGAAAAGCGCTTTCATTCTCGCCTCCACGACCCCATGCGTCGGTGGAAACTGTCCGAAACCGACGTGCTCTCGATCACGAAATGGGAGGACTACTCCCGCGCGAAGGACGAAATGTTCGAGGCGACCGACCTACCCGAAACTCCGTGGTGGACCGTAGAAAGTGACGACAAACGTGCCTCGCGCATCAATGCGATTTGCCACCTTCTCACACAAGTGCCCTACAAGTATCTGCTTCCGGAGAAGATCACAATTCCTGACCGGCCAAAGGCGAAGAATCTCGACCGCCCACCCCGGGAGAACAACAAGTATGTCCACGACCACGCGGCAACACTGTTGAAGAAATGAACTTCAATAGCCAGTCGTGACCCAGTGCGCGTAGATTCACCTCACGCAAGTATTTGTTGGGGGCTTCAATGACGTCCGTTCTGCCGAACCGCGTGTTGGTGCGCCCGAAGGCGTCGCTGCTGCGAAACGTCGTGTCGTCAGTGGTGCTGTTCTCCCTGCCGCTCTATGGGGCGCTCTACGTTCTCGGAGTGTCCCGCGGTTCCTGGCTCGTGGTGCTCGGCAGTCAGTGTGTCGGGATCGCACTGTGCGCATTGGTGTGGGCCCGGTATCGCGCGATCGCCGTCTCGGTGTCGGAGTTGAGCATCGACGAGCGGGGCTTCTTCTTCCGCCAAAGCTGGCCATTGGATGCTGTACGCGAGGTCATCCTGACCGAGATCTATCGGCCATCTTCGGCGGAGACCTGGCACCAGTTGCTAGTCACCGACCGTGACAACAATCGACTGCTGCGGATGCGGGGAGTCTTCTGGAGGGAAGCCGAGATGCGCCGTGTTGCCGAGGCCATCGGAGTTCCGGTAACCGAGACGGCAGAGCCGGTGACGCAACAGGCCTTTATGGCCGAGCATCCTCAGAGCGTCGACTGGTACGAGCGAAGCCGAGTATCGTCGGCGATCGTGCTAGCCACGGCGCTGATCGTCGCTGTTGGCATCGTCGTCGGCTTGATGGCGCTCGCCGGAGTCCCAATTGGTGCTGTGGCGTAACCGCTGCTCACTGTGGATTCAGAGACGAACGGTTCAGCGACGCCGCAGCGTGCCGAAGATGCCTTTGATCACCGAGTTGACGATCGCTCTCCCCTGACGGGAGCCGAGAAAATCGGTGATCGGTTTGGAGGTCGTCTCGGCGGGACGCTTTTTCGGAGGGGTCTCGGGGGGCCTGGGTTTCTCGCCCTCTCGCCGTATCCGTTCGTACTGCTCTTCCACATCCAGCACCGGAATATCCAGGTCCTTCGCTGTCGCCGCTTCAGCGGCCGCATCAAGCTTCCTGCTCAGAATCTCGCGGGCCGAATCTGGATCGAGCGCCGTTCCATACTTTGCCTGCAGCGGTGAGCCGGCGATGGCGGCGGCGATAGCGGCAGCCGGAGACGGCCCCATGGAGCCTTGTGGTGCCCGCAGTCTGGTCCAGGCAACCGGCGTCGGGGCACCGCGCTCGCTCATCACGGTGACGACCGCCTCACCGGTGGCCAATTGGGTGAGAACCTTTTCAAGGTCGTACCCGGACATCGGGTACGTCGACACCGTTGCGCGGAGGGCTTTGGCGGCATCCGGGGTGTGGGCGCGGAGCTGGTGCTGGATGCGCGATCCCAACTGGGCGAGCACCTCATCCGGGACGTCCTTCGGAGTCTGGGTCACGAACACGATGCCGACACCCTTAGATCGGATCAATCGCACGGTTTGAACGATCGAAGCCAGGAAGTCTTTCGACGCGTCTTTGAACAGCAGGTGCGCCTCGTCAAAGAAGAACACCAGCTTGGGCCGGTCGACGTCGCCCACCTCGGGAAGGTCGTTGAACAAGTCGGCGAGCATCCACATCAAAAACGTTGAGAACAGCGCCGGTTTATCCTGCACGCCGGGAACCTCGAGCAGGCTGATGACACCGCGCCCGTCCTGGGCGGCTCGCATGAACTCGGCCGTGTCTATCTCGGGCTCCCCGAAGAAGACATCTGCTCCCCGGTCAGCGAAGGCGATCAGTTCGCGCAGGATGACACCAACCGTCGTGGCGGACAGGCCGCCGAGGTCGCGCAGCTCGCTCTTGCCCTCGTCGACCAACCAGGTAAGAACTGCCCGCAGATCTGCGAGGTCGACCAGCGGCAGGCCAGCGTTCTCGGCGTAATGGAACACCAGGCCGAGCGAGGATTCCTGAGTCGCATTGAGCCCGAGCACCTTGGACAGCAGGACCGGCCCGAATCCCGACAGTGTCGCCCGCACCGGGACCCCCAGCCCGGTGCCGCCGAGGCTGAAATACTCGGTGGGGAAACTTGCGCCCGACCACTTCTGCCCGATGCCGTCGGTGCGGGCGAGTAGCTTCTCGCTGGATGCACCGGGGGTTGCCACGCCGGACAGGTCGCCTTTGATGTCGGCTGCGAATACCGGTACCCCGGCGGCAGACAGCTGTTCGGCGAGTACTTGCAGGGTGCGCGTCTTGCCCGTTCCCGTCGCGCCGGCGACGAGTGCGTGACGGTTCAGCATCGCAATCGGGATGCGCACCTGCACCTCGGGCAGCGCCTCGCCGTTGACCAGTGCTCCGATCTCGAGCAGGTCCCCGTCGAAGGCGTAGCCGGTTCGGATCGTTTCCACGTCGGCTGGCGGGAGCGGGCCTGATACCGGAATGGGCGGCCCGACCGGTGGCGCGACATCAGGCGCCTGTGTCTCTGCCAGCGCCGCTTCCGCGTCCGCTAACGCCTTCTTCGCCGCTTCAACGCGCGCCGCTGCATCGGTCATGGCGACAAGCATAGGTGCGAAGCCGCCCAGTCTCCAGGGCTAGCGTTCTCGCTCCAGCCGCAACGCCAACGGGGCCCACACGATCACAGCCACCCCCGCGCCGACCAGTGCTCCGCCGACGGTGTCAGAGACCCAGTGGGCACCCAGGTAGGTGCGGCTGAGCATCATGAGGATCGTGTAGGCGATCCCCGCCGCCCACACCCAGCCGCGTCGCACGATCAGACCGAGCACGACGGCAAGAGTCGCGGCGTTGGCCACGTGCCCGGATGGGAACGAGCCGGTGTCCGATGTCACGAGGATCTCCAGCGGACGCGGCCGCCCCAGGGTCTGTTTCAACAGTTGCACCACGCCGACGCTCAGCAACACGGCGACGGCGAAGTACAGCGTGGCTGCATACCTCCGGAACGCCAGTAGCAGGGCAATCACGACGAGAGGGATCACGAACACGGCAAACCATCCGCCGCCGAGGAAGTTCATCACGAGGGCCGGCGCTTCCCACAACGGGTTGCGGTGTTCCACGACCTCGTCCATCCACTCCGTATCGAAGCCGAAGGGCAGGTTCTTCTCCCGAAGGGAGATCAGCAGCCCAAGCGCCACAGCAAGGGCCACCGCGGTGACCCCGCTGATGAGCGGCCAGCGCCTACTGATCGTGCGCGTGGTGCGTTCTTTCATGCTGCAAAGATAACCGCGGCGGAAGTAGCCTGCGACTAACGTGCCAGCTGTGCGACCGTCCACGGCCGCACGACAAGCCAAAGTGCCAGCACCGAGAACATGGCTGTCACCGCCATGACAGCGCCCATCGGAACCGCGTCGTGGATGCCGAAAAGGCCGGCGATCGGCGAGGTGAGACCGGCCAATCCGAAGTTCAGGGCGCCGAGCACGGAAGCGGCGGTGCCGGCTTCTCGCGGATGGTTGACCAGCGCGAGTACCTGCACGAGGGGGAACCCGAAACCGCAGGCGGTGAGAAAGAACCACAGCGGGATCACGATCCCCAGGAGTCCGAGGTGGAACGAGTCCAGCACGATGATCAGCACCGCGGAGACCAGCAGCACGGCGGTCGTGACGGCAAGAATCCACTGCGGGCCGAAATACCTAGCCAGTGCCGCGCTGGTCTGCACGCCGAGCACGACTCCGATCGAGTTCGCCGCGAAGAGAAGGCCGAACTCCTGCGGGTTGAGACCATAGATTTCCTGGAACAAGAAGGATGACGACGAAAGATAGGCAAAAAGTCCGGAGAACGTCATCGCGGAAATTAGTGCAACACCGACGAAGGTGCGGTCCGTGAGCACCGACCGATATCGTTCGCGAACAGTGGTGTGTCCGGTGTCGATCCGCCGAGCCGGCGGCAGGGTTTCGACGATGAAGAAGAACGTGGAGAGCACAACCACCAGGCCGTAGGCGGCGAGGAAGTAGAAGATTCCCCGCCAGTCCAGGATGACGAGCAGCTGCGATCCGATGACCGGAGCGAGAATCGGGGCGAGGCCGTTCACGAGAGCCAACCTGGACAGCATCCGCACGAGCGGAAGACCGCCGAAGAGGTCGCGAACCATGGCCATGGCGACCACGCCGCCCGCGGCAGCTCCGAACCCCTGCAGTACGCGGAACACGCCAAGGGTGACGATGTCGGGAGCGAATGCGACGCCGAGCGACGCCGCCACATGGAGGGAGGTGGCAAGGACGAGCGGCAGTCTCCGGCCGACCCGGTCGCTCCACGGTCCGACCAGCAGTTGACCGAAGCCGAAACCGACTGCCGTTGCCGTGAGGGTCAGTTGGATGACTGCCGTCGATACCCCGAAGTCGCTTTCCAAGGCCGGGAAAGCTGGCAGGTACAGGTCAACGGTGAAGGGGCCGAGAGCGGTCAGCGCACCGAGGACGAGGATGTACACCAGCCGCTGCCTGGGCGACAGCGAGTCACCCGGGTGGACGACTGTGGTCACGCGAACTCCGGTGCAAGGTTGTGAATGGGCGGGCGGAGCACCCGACGACCACCTAAGCGGAAATCCCGGGCAACTCTGGGACGAGGCGGTGTACTCCCATAGTCCCCGAATACTGTAACGGCTTCGTGTCGCCGCTATTCCCCACCGTTCGCCGGGTCGGCCAGAATCGGCGCGAAGGCAAGTTCCGCGGCACCGATCATGAGGATGTCAGAGCCGAGTTGGGCACGCGCCATGCGCATGCCGGCATACGCGGCCGGCAGCGAGTACTCGGCGACCTTCGACTCGAGATATTCGCCGTCGACCGAGAACAACGCACCGAGGAACCCACCAAGCACGACCAGTTCCGGGTTCAGAATGTTGACGGCATTCCCGAGCGCGATTCCGAGGAAATCAAGTTGACGGCGCACCTCGATGCGCACCTCAGCGGACGTGGACGCGACCAAAGCCCGTTCAAGTTCGTCCGGGTCGGCCCCGTTCATGCGGAGTACTCGGAGAAGTTCGTCGCGCGTCACCTCAAGTTCTAGGCTGCCTCGCGATCCTGCAGCATCCCGCGCGCTGCGCCCGGTCACCAAGGTGTGGCCGAATTCGCCGGCATAGCCCTCGACTCCGCGCAACGGCGTGCCGTCGACAATCACACCTCCGCCGATGCCACTGGCGCCTCCGTTTAGGTAAACAAGGTCGCGGACTCCGCGGCCAGCGCCGAAGAGACGCTCCGCATTCGCTCCCAGTCGGGCGTCGTTGCCACCGACGACCCGGTATCCGGTTGCCGCCTCCAGCAGGCCAGCGACCGGTTCGTCCACCCACCCAAGATGCGGAGCCAAGCGAACCACGCCGTCCCTGTCGCGCACCAATCCCGGCAGAGCCATGCCGACTCCCACCACGAGCGCTGAGCCGTCGAAACCAGCGCGTATCTGACCGATGATCTCCGAAGCGATGCCGACCGCCTCGGTCACCGTCGGGGAACGCTCGAGCTCGTGACGCACGCGTTTCACCATGGTCCCACTCAGTCCGACGAGCCCCACCGTGATGGCGTCGATTTCAGGGTTGACGGCGAAAGCGACGACGCGAGGGTCGGGTTGCACCACGGGACTCGGCCGACCCACCCGACTGTTCGTACTGGGCTCGGACTCCACGACCAGCCCACGCAATACCAATTCGGCCACGAGTGCTGCAACCGTGGAACGATTCAGCCCCGTCAGGGTGGTCAAACTCGACCGCGAGAGTGATCGTTTGCGATGCACGAGCGTAAGCACCGCCGACAGGTTGCGTCGACGCACGGAATCAGCATTGCGGCTGCGGCGGAGCCCGACGGATTCGGCCATCATCATGGCGCTAACCTATCTCTCCGCTACCCAGTCTCTGTTCATTACGGAATCCGCGCACTAATATGTTTGCTTAGCCAACAAATTACCGGCAGCGCCGATCCCAGGAGAACTCATGGCCACCACGCCCACCCGCGACGACAAGTTTTCGTTCGGACTCTGGACCATCGGATACAACGGCACCGACCCGTTCGGCGGGCCGACCCGGCCGCCGCTCGACGTCGTCGAGGCGGTCACCCGCCTGGCCGAACTCGGCGCCTACGGACTCACCTTCCACGACGACGACCTGTTCGCGTTCGGCTCGTCCGACAGCGCCAGGCAGCGGCAGATCGACCGCCTGAAGCAGGGCCTCTCCGACACCGGACTCATCGTGCCGATGATCACCACCAACCTGTTCAGTCAGCCGGTGTTCAAAGACGGCGGGTTCACCTCCAACGACCGCGGGGTACGCCGGTTCGCTCTGCGCAAGGTGCTGCGCAACCTCGACCTCGCCGCCGAGCTCGGTGCGAAGAC
>JBDTIM010000160.1:0-11115 GCA_039936355.1 Lacisediminihabitans sp.
GAACCGGGGTTGGGATCCGTGACCACCAATGATGTGGAGGTGTTGGTGTTGTTGGTCACGGTGAGGGTGTAGTGGAGCACGTCTCCGATCGCGTTGAAGGTGGACTCGGCGACCGACTTGGTGATCCCGAGGGCGCCAACGATGACCGCCGTTGACGTTGCGGAGTCTTGCGGCGCGTGGTACGCCACCCCTGCCGGATCGTCGGCACTGGCATCGGTCAGGTTGGTCACGTACCCGGCATCGAGGTCGACCTGCGTGATCGTATACGTGGCGGTGCAAGTCGCGGTCGCGCCCGGCGCCAGTGCGGAAGAAAGCGTCGCGCAGGTGCTTGAAAATGCTCCCGAGCCCGGATTCGGATCGATGACTGCGAGCTGGCGGAAAGTCACGTTACCGTCGTTGGACGCGGTGATCGTGTAGTGCAGAAGGTCTCCGACGGCATCGAAGGTGGGTTCCGCGACGGACTTTGAAAGGCCGAGGCTCGCCGTCTGAATCGCTGTGCTTGTCGCGGTGTCACTGAATGGCCCGATTGTGGCTCCGCTAGGTACTGTGCCGGTGGTCGAGGCAACGTTAGCCACGGAACCCGCGTCTAAATCAGACTGGATCACCGTGTATCTGGCCCGGCATGTGATCGTGCCGTGGGGTTGCATTGTCGTGTTGATCGCGCCGCAGTCGGTTGAGAACGCGCCCGCGCCGGGTGCGGGATCGGACACTGTCACGCCGGTGATGGTGACATTGCTGTCGTTGGTCACCGTGGCGTTGTACGAGAGGACATCGCCGACCGTGGAGTACGTTGCGAGGTTAACGGTCTTCACAATCACTAGGCCAGAGACCCTCGGAATCGTCGTGACGTTGGTGCTGGGGGTGGATGCTATCGATCCGCCGTACACGGCTGCATTCGCGGTCGCGGTGTTGGTCACGGATCCGGCGTTCGTCTCGGTCTGCGTCACGATGTGTGACCCTGTGCAGGTCATGGACGCTGCTGGCGCGAGTGCACCCAGCGGACAGGAGAGACCGGTAGCCGCGACATCGGTGATCGTCACTGACGACACGGGAAGCGTCCCCGTATTCCTGACCACGAAGCTGTAAGAGAGAGTGTCGCCTGCGCCAACCAGACCATCTGCGTTCGTGTCGGTAAGCGGTGCGGCGCTCTTCGCCAGTGAGATGGATGCTGTGCTGAGATCGAAAGTGGGGCCGATGAAGCTCATCCCCTCGTCGAGTGCGGTGCCTCGAGCGTCTTCATCACCGACGATGACCACCATGCGCACGACCGGCGCAGTCGGATCAGCGACGAAGCCCAGCCACCGAGTGGTGCCATTGCCGCAACCTAGGGAATCGTTATCGCACGAGGACTGCGGCAGATAGTTCGGGCCGGGCACGACGCGTTGATCAGAGAGGAGCACATTACCAACGCCGTAGAGACGCAGGACCGCGGCAACGCCTCGGCCGTCGGTACGGGTCTCGAGGTCCCCGAACCATGCTCCGAATCCCAGAATGGGGCGGCTGAAGGTGAACTCGACTGCGTCACGCGTGGTATTTTCGCCGGCACCACCCGCTTCCGCATAGGCGAATCCGTTGGCGCAGGAGGCGCCGCCGCCGACCAGTGCTGTGGGCCGGGGCGAACTGCCTTGCATGCCAGCTCCGGCATTGGAGGCTCCTGAACCGTTGTTGAAGCATGTGCCGGTGCCCTGGTTAGACGACGGCGCCACGTAGGCCGGGGAAGAGGCAGTGGAGTATCGAGTTCTGGTGACGGATGTTGTCGTACCGTCGGCGGCTACCGGGAGGCTTGTAATCGTGCCAGAGGGGAGAATCGCTGGCGCCTGCGCGGTTCCACCGTTCGCAGCGACAGAGGCTTGCCAAGCAGAATCCAGCAGCGAGGTGTTGGCTCGAGCGGTGACTCCGTTCCCACCCACCTCATCGGAGTAGGAGGCGGTAGTCGCTGCATTTGCTGCAAGGCTCGCCGGGAAGACCAGCATGACAGCGACAAGCGCGGCAATGCCCACGTGCAAGTGGCGTTGAGACAAGAAGGCTCGATCCCGTTGCTTCACTGTACCTGTGGAGTGTTCGAATTGTGGGATGGCACCTCAATTGATGCAATGATGCGCGCTTTACCGTGTGAGCGGTTGGCGGTGATGAACTCGGGTGTCATCGGTGGGCCAGCGAGGATGTCTTAGTGTTTGCCCACCATCACGGCACGTCCGGCGAGGTATCCAGCCACGCCCTGCGGGGCAAGCAGGATCAGCAGAAGCAGGAGTGGCACGGTCCAGCTGAGGGTGAAGTCATGAACGGCACCGAGCAGAATCGGTGCTGCGGCCGCGAGCACATAACCCCAGCTCTGAGCCATGCGGGAGAGGGCCGTTACGTGATCGGCATCCGGCGCGCGCAACACGATGAGGGTGAGAGCCAACGCGAGTCCAGACCCCTGGGCGATGCCTAGTAGCACAACCCAGAGCAGTGCAGTATCGATGGCAAAGACAAAGCCACTGAACGCGATGACGTACAGCAGCGTCAGCCAGGCAGCAAACACAGCCTGATTGCGCATTCGAACCAGCAGCATCGGAACGAGCAGTGCCGGTACGATGCTGACCAAGTTGACCAGCGACAGCATCCAGCCGGCCAACAGCAGGTTGTAGCCGTTGGCGATGAAGATGGTCGGCAACCATGCTGTCGTGGCATAGAAGTTGAATGACTGCAGCCCGAGAAACACGGTGACGCACCACGCCATCCGATCCCGCGACAGTCTGATAGTCGCGGGCTTGAGGATGCGTGAACTGTGAGGTGCGCCTCGAAGCTGGGGTAGCCACGCAGCGAAAGCGAGAAGCGCGAACAGTCCCCAGGCGGCCAACGCGACGTTCCAGTCCCACCCGGCAGCGCGCGCGACCGGGATGGTGATGCCTGCCGCGAGCGTCGCACCACCCGCAAGGGACATGGTGTACAGGCCAGACATCAACCCGATGCGATGAGCGAAGTCGCGCTTGATGAGCCCGGGTAACAGGATGTTGCCAACTGCAATAGCGGCGCCAACCAGCAGAGTTCCGAGAAACAGTGCAGGTACCGACGGATGCAGTCGTAACGCCGAACCCAGACAGATCGCCACAAGAACGCCCGCGAGTGTGCGTTCCATACCCCAGCGCCTGGCGAGCACTGGTGCGACCGGCCCCAGCACGCCGAAGCACAGCACTGGAAGCGTAACCAAAAGTCCCGCGGTCAAGGATGTGAGTCGCAGTTCCGAACTGATGGTGTCAAGCAGTGGAGACAGCGAGACGACTACCGGCCGCAGGTTGAGTGCCAATAGAACGACGGCGATTCCTGCCCACATTCCACGCGGGCGAATGGAGGCCGACGCGAGGTCGGTGGTCATGCCGATCGCAAGTGCAATCCGGTCAATTCCTCGAGTTGCTCAAGCGTGGTGTCCCCGAAGAGCTCCCGCACCGCCGGGCCATCTGGTCCCACATCGAAAACAGCGTAATCCGTGTACAAAGTCTCGACGCATCCGATTCCGGTCAGGGGGTAGCTGCAGTGTTCGACGAGCTTGCACTGACCGTCCCGCGTGAAAAGCTCCATGATCACGAAGACCTGCCTGGCACCGATTGCCAGATCCATGGCGCCACCAACGGCGGGAATGGCATCCTCGGCGCCGGTGTGCCAGTTCGCCAGGTCGCCGGATGTCGACACTTGGAAAGCACCGAGCACGCAGATGTCGAGATGGCCACCCCGCATCATGCCAAAGGAATCCGCGTGGTGAAAGTAGGACGCACCGGGTTGCTCGGTCACCGGGATCTTGCCTGCGTTGAGCAGGTCGGGGTCAATTTCGTCGCCCACAGCCGCGCGGCCCATACCCAGCATCCCGTTCTCGGTGTGCAGGATGATCTCGCGATCGGCCGGCAGGAAGTCGGCGACTTTGGTGGGCAGGCCGATGCCGAGGTTGACGTATGCGCCTTCCGGGATATCTTGCGCAACTCTGCGCGCCATGTCGTCGCGGCTCAGGGAACCACGTGCCGGGGAGACTCGAGTTTTTGGCATCACTGGCCCTCCGTTGCGGGTGGCAGGCGTCCACCGATCTCGACGACTCTTTGTACGAATATGCCCGGAGTGACGATTGCTTCAGGGTCGAGGTCGCCGACCGCGACCACCATGTTTACCTGCGCGATTGCGGTGGTTGCGGCGCTCGCCATGAGTGGTCCGAAGTTTCTCGCGGTTTTGCGGTAGATGAGATTTCCCAGACGATCACCCCTGTGGGCCTTGATCAGGGCGAAGTCCGCGAGTAACGCTTCTTCGAACACATAGTCTCGCCCATGGAATGCGCGCGTTTCCTTGCCTTCGGCAAGCATTGTGCCGAATCCGGTGGGCGTGAAGAAGCCAGCGATGCCCGCACCCCCCGCACGAATTCGTTCTGCGAGCGTCCCCTGTGGGACGAGTTCCAGCTCGAGCTTGCCCGAGCGGTATAGCCCGTCGAATATCTGCGAGTCGACCTGTCGAGGAAACGAGCAAATGATTTTGCGTACCCGCCCGGCATCCAACAGCGCAGCGAGTCCTGTTGTGCCATTTCCCGCATTGTTATTGACAACAGTGAGGTCACGGGCACCCTGTTCGAGCAATGCGTCGATCAGCTCGACAGGTTGCCCGGCAGTGCCGAAGCCCCCAATCATCACCGTTGCGCCGTCGTGCACGTCCTGCACGGCGGCGGCAACGTCCTCTGCAATTTTGTCAATCATGGTGTGAGCTCGTCCCGCGGATCAGAACGGATACCGTTCGATCTCGCTCTGCATGGTGATCCACTGGGTCTCGGTGAACGCTTCGATGTTCGCGTCCGCGCCGCCGAAACGCGAACCGGTTCCGGATGCGCCGACCCCGCCGAAGGGAATGACCGGCTCGTCATCGACCGTCTGGTCGTTGATGTGCACAATGCCACTGTGCATCCGATCAGAGAGAGCGAGGGCCCCGAGCGTGTTCTTGGTAAGGATGGCCAGAGACAGTCCGTAGTCGCTGCGGTTGACGATTTCGACTGCTTCGTCCAGGGTGGAGAACCTCATTACGGGGGCGACTGGGCCAAAGACCTCGTCTTTGAACGCGGGCTGGTCGGGCGTTGAGTCCGCGAGCACTGTCGGGCGGTAGAACAAGCCTTCGTATGTTCCACCGGCGGTGAGCCTGGCTCCGGCGTCGACGCTTCCGGTGACCAGAGAATGGATGCGGTCTCGCTGCCCCGCGTCGATGACCGGGCCGAGCGGGGCATCGGTTGTTGCGCCGTCGCCTAAGGGGATGGCGTTGGCGGTTGCGGAGAGCCGTTCGACGTACTCGTCGTAGATGTTCTCGTGCACGAGATGGCGACCGGTGGTCATGCAGACC
This sequence comes from Lacisediminihabitans sp., assembly GCA_039936355.1. Classification (GTDB taxonomy): domain Bacteria; phylum Actinomycetota; class Actinomycetes; order Actinomycetales; family Microbacteriaceae; genus Parafrigoribacterium_A. Next base: position 5,344 of record JBDTIM010000160.1, read on the forward strand.
TGACCTTGGTGCAGGAATGAGCCCCAGGCTCCGGCGGAGACGGCGGCGGGGACATCGACGTCGTCCAGCACGAGCATGGCGTTATTGCCGCCGAGTTCGAGGTGAACTCGCTTGAGGTGCTTCGCACCGAGCTGGCCGATGGCGCGGCCCGCATTGGTTGAACCCGTGAAGGAGATCACCCGAACCGCAGGATGTTCGATGAGTGCAGTCGCGGGCTCTATCGCACCGGGGAGCACATGGAACAGGCCCGCAGGCAGCCCGGCCTCTTCGAGAATCGCTGCGAACACAAGACCCCCTGAGACCGCGGTGCGAGGGTCCGGCTTGAGGATGACGGCGTTACCCAGCGCGAGCGCGGGAGCGACCGAACGCATCGAGAGGATCTGCGGGAAGTTGAAGGGAGAGATCACGCCGACGACCCCGACCGGAATCCGACGCGCAAGGCTCAGCCGTGGCTTGCCGCTGCGGAGCAATTGTCCGTAGGGGGCAAGGGCTATGGCTGCAGCAGCATAGAAGATTCCGGAAACCATGTGGCTTTCAAACGCAGCCTTACCTTTCGCGGAGCCAGCCTCGCGAATGAGCCAGTTGTTCGACACGTCACCGTGGGCTTCCAGGAGATCACCCGCCCTGCGCAGCACCGCGGCACGCTCTTCATAGCTGATAGCAGCCCACGACTTCTGAGCTTCGACGGCTGCGGCTACGGCGCGGGCCACATCTTCCGCATTTGCCACGCCGACTCTGCCGATGGCGGACTCGGTTGCGGGCTCCATGATGTCTTGGCTTCCGCCGCTGGAACTAACCCAGCCCGAGCTGTAGAGCTTTCCATCCCATTCGTTGGGGTCAAAGAACGACATTATTCCTCCTTGAATATGGCATGTGCGCAAAGCGAACGCCTGTGCTTATTATGAACATAACATGGTGAGCGAACCACTGCAACGATGGTGACTGAGTCATGGTGCGAAGCTTTCATCTGGTTCGACAACAACTTCAAGCAAGAGCGGCACCGTTCGATCCGCGAGAGTTGGAATGACCTCGTCCAGCGTCGTGATGAGGTCATCCGGGGATTCGATAACCCGGGACTCCATGCCAAAACCGCGAGCTATGGTCGAGACCGAGAGTGTTCCGAATGAGGGCCATGCTGGTGTGCCGCCGCGCTGTTCGGCAAGACGATTCATCACCGCATATCCGCCGTTGTTGAACACAATGAACACCGTGCCGATGCCCAGCGTAACCGCGGTCCAGAGCGACTGGATCGAATACATTGATGAACCATCGCCAATGATTGCGAGCACGGGGTGCCGAGGTCGGCCGAGTTTGAGACCAATTGCAGCAGGCATAGCGAATCCGAGGCCGCCCATTGCTGCTGAGAGAAATGCGTTCGGTCGGCGGGCGGGGAGTAGTGATTCGAGGGCGGGGCGTGATGAGGGCGATTCCTCGACGATTGTCACTTCCGCTGGCAACCGATCTGCGAGCAACTGGAATACGTGTGCCGCACGCAGCGGCCCCGCTGCCGTGTTTTCAAGACGATACGGGCTCGTTCTGAGTGGGAGATCAACCTGGTGCCCACGAGCAAGAAGGGCGGCAGTGAGTTCGTCGCACAGGATGGAAGGGTTGCCGATAATGGCGAGCTCGGCTGGTGAGCGGTGTGCCTCGGCCGCGTCGGCGGTAAGCACGAAAACTCGGGTTGTCTCCGGAACGAGCGGTCCGGGCTTGTACGGGTATTGGCGGATGGCCGCGGTGCCGACGACGAGCAGGACATCGTGAGCGTCGAGGGTATCGCGCACTCGCGGCCGGTCGGCCGGGAGCTGCCCGCGATACAGCGGATGGTCTTGCGGGAACCCCGCGCGGGAGCCGAAGGGTTCCTGCCAGACTGGAGCATTCAGCCGCTCAGCAAGAGCGACAAGACTAGCCCATCCCGCTTCGCTGTCATTGCCTGAGCCAGCCAGGATGGCGGGTGAATTCGCTGAGCGAAGTGCCTCGCTCACAAGGGTGAGTTCGGTAGGAACGCCGTAGGGCGAGACCACGCTGCGAGTTGATGCCGCAACTGCCGTCGGCTCCGCGGGCGCGTCCCAGTCGTCCATGGGCACGATAACGATCACGGGTCCGCGACCCTCTCGTGCGACATGGGCGGCGCGAAGCAGTGCGGATGGGACATCCGCGGCAAGGACAGGGGAGAGGACCTCAAGCGGGTAGTCGCCAGCAAGGCCCTCGAGCCGGCCAGCGAGGAACGGTTCGAGGGCAAGATGTCTGCGGTCCTGCTGCCCGACAACAACGACCATGGGGGCGTGGTTGACGCGTGCAGTAGCGATTGCGCTAACACCGTTGCCGAGCCCGGCCGTTGTGTGGAGCAGAACAAAGGCGGGGGTATCTGTGGCGAGTGCATATCCGCACGCGATGCCGACGACGGATCCCTCGTGCAAGGCGAGGACGAAGCGGAACTCGTTCGGCAGGTCTGTAAGAAATGGAATCTCTGTCGAACCTGGGTTCGAGAAGATCGTCATCATTTTCTCGGCGCGCATCACGTCGAAGCAGGCCTCGCGAACGGTTGTCGTCATGATCGACGAGCCTTGGCCGGTCGGCGAGTCTTCTGCGCGATGACCGCTCCGGTCGGCTTGGAGGCCTTAGCCAGTTGGATCTGCTCGTAGACGTGGGATCGTAGCTCGGCGAAGCGCTTGCTCGATCGTGTTTCCAGCTGGTCACGAACATCCGGTAGATCGATGGTCAGATCGTCCTGCACCACGGTGGGTGAATTTGAGAGCATAATGACTCGCTGACCGAGATAAACGGACTCGTCGATGTCGTGCGTGATGAACAGAATTGTCACGCCGAGTTTGTGCCAAATGTTCCGGATGAGGTCTTCGAGATCCGCGCGAGTCTGAGCGTCAACCGCTGCGAACGGTTCATCCATCAGGAGTACCTTCGGCCGGTAGGCTACAGCGCGGGCGATGGCAACCCGCTGCTGCATTCCCCCGGAGAGTTGCCAGGGGTAGCTCTTCGGAACGTGCTCGAGTTCGACGGCTTCGAGTGCGTTGTCCACGAGCGTGTCACGTTCGGCCTTCGGGACGCCCTGGTTTTTCAGGGGTAGTTCGACATTGGCTCGCACGGTCATCCAGGGGAACAGGCTGCGCCCGTATTCCTGGAAGACCACCGCCATCGCCTTCGGTGGCCCGACTACCGGGCTTCCCGCTAAATCGATTGTCCCCGACGTTGGCGTGAGCAGCCCGGCGATGCACTTGAGCAGCGTGGTCTTGCCTGCGCCGGATGGGCCGACGATGCAAATGAGTTCGCCATCCGCAACATCGAAAGTGAGATCGCGCACAGCCTCGATCTCGCCATCGGCGACCTGATACACCTTCTTCAGCTTCTTGATTGACAGCATCGGTGTTGTCGTCATTGCCGTAGCTCCCATTTCGTCAACTATCACGTTGCACCTCTTTCAATCCGTGGTACCAACGCAGTACACGGCGTTCAATTGCTTTGGAAATTAGGGAAAGCGCGATGCCGATCAATCCGAGTACGACGATGCCGCTCCACATTTCGGGGATCGCAAACCCGCGCTGGAACAGCACGATTGTGAAGCCAAGCCCTGACGAGCCTCCGAACATCTCGGAGATCACCATGAGGATTAGTCCGATCGACAGGCTCTGCCGTATTCCGGTCATGATTTGCGGCGTCGCTGCAGGCAGCACCAGGTACCGGAGTCGCGCGAAGCCGTCGATGCGATAGGTGCGAGAAGTGTTGGTGAGCACTTGATCGACCGCGCGAACACCCTCGACGGTATTGAGCAACACTGGCCAGATCGCTCCGGAGACGATCACAACGATCCTCATCTGGTCGTTAGCGCCGATGATGAGCATGAAGAGCGGTACCAGGACGGGTGGGGGGATCGCGCGAAAGAACTCCAGGACGGGCTCGGTGAGGCTGCGAAGCCAGCGGTATGAGCCGATAAGCACGCCCAGTACTATGCCCAGCACGATGGTCACGACGAGACCGATGAGGAGTCTGGCGATGCTGGGCAGAAAGTCGGTGAAGAATCGTTCGCCAGTCCATACTTTCCAGAACGTTTCGGCGAGCTTCTGCGGCGTCGGAACATAGAAGTTGGTCGGGCCGAGGGTCAGTGCCCACCAAGCAATGACGAGGAGCAAGGGCAGACCGACGAAATAGCCTGTGCGTTTGAGGATGCTCATGCGACAACCTCGCTACGAATTGAGGAGTGCCATGCGAGCACTCGTCGTTCGAGAAGGCGCATTCCTAGATTGATGAGAATGCCGATGATCCCGGTAGCAACGATGAGCGCATACATTTCAGGAACGGCCCCGCCGGACTGGGTTAGCGCGATTTGATACCCAAGTCCTGGGCTGCCGATGACGAGCTCGGCAGTGATTGCCAGGATGAGTGCCACTGCGGAGGCGAGCCTTATCCCGGTGATCAAATACGGCAGGACGGTGGGCCACACGACATAGCGTGCTCTGGCCAGCGGGCCGAGCCCGTAGCTGCGCGCGGTGTTGTCGGCGACGGGGTCGACATCCGCAACTCCGTACAGGACTTGCAGAAGTACCTGCCAGAACGAGGCATAGATGACAAGCAAGAGGGACGACTCGATCTTGACGCCCAGTAACAGAACCGCGAGAGGGATGAGCGCAACAGAAGGGATGGGGCGAAGAAATTCGATAGTTGTATACGTCGCTTTGCCGAGGAAGGAACTGGAGCCGATCACGAGGCCGAGAATGACCGCTGCGATGATCGACACGGCCAGGCCGATGCCCCACGCAAGCATGGTTTCGCCGGTGTCCCTCCAAAATGCGGCCTGTCCGAAGTAGTCAACTAGGGCTGCTAGCACTTTGCTGGCAGGCGGAAGAAAGCGCTCCTGCACTAACCCCAGGCGAGGCGCTGCCTCCCAGGCGAGCAGAAACAACAGGATGCCAACGAACCCGAGGGCTGGTCCGCTCACGCGTTTCGAGAGCATCCTGCTGTTCGTACTCGACACTGGATACTTACCTTTCACTAATCCTGAGGCTGATTACGGAAGCAGCTCGCCGAGATCCGGTGCCTTCGATATGGTGCCGTACTTGGCGGCGGCAGCGCCGAGCTTAGTCAGCGACTCCTTGTTGAATGCGACGTTGAATTTCGGGAGGACCATCTTGTCGAGCTGGTCAGCCGTCATCTTCGTGTAGGTCGTCACAATCTGCTTGACCTCGTCCGGATGTGCGTCAGCGTATTCGAGGGACTTGTTCATCGCCGTCTGGAAAGCCTTCACTAGTTCTGGCTTTTCCTTGTAGGTTTTGTCCGTCGTGAAGTAGCCGGCAATGTCGAGCTTCGGATCGAAGGCGGAGAAGTTGTACGAGATGACCCGCGCACCGTTGGCTACTGCAGAGTTGAGGAACGGTGCCAGAATCCACGCCGCGTCAACCTGCTTGTTCTCGACCGCGGCCTCAGCATCCGGGAACGCCACCTCGACGAACTTGATCGTGGAAGAATCGCCTCCGTCATCATCAACTACAGTGCGGATGGTGGTGTCACCGATGTTCTGCAGGTTGTTGACCGAGATGGTCTTGCCCGAGAGGTCTGCTGGTTTCTTGATGGGGGAGTCACCGGGAACGATGACGGCGCCGAAGTCTGGGTCGCCCGCTGTCGAGTTGCCGTTGGTCACGTATTTGAGGCCGAGGCCCTTGTCATTAGCGACCATGCCGCTGATGTAGTTGCCGAAAGCGAAGTCATAGCTGCCTGCGACTACGCCTGGCACGGATGCTGCGCCACCTGTCGTGGGCTGCACCG
>JBDTIM010000161.1:0-21490 GCA_039936355.1 Lacisediminihabitans sp.
GAGGTGGCAGCCAGGGTTACCGCAGAGTTGAGTATCCCCACGATCGGCGTCGGCGCTGGTCCGGACGTCGATGGCCAACTGCTGGTCTGGACCGACTGGGCAGGCTTTACCACGGGCCGGATTCCCAAATTCGTCAAGCGCTACGCGAACCTCAGCGGAGCGCTAACAGATGCCGTCAAGGCCTACAGGTCAGACGTCGAAACGGGCGCATATCCTGCGCCGGAACACGAGTACGAGTAGTCTCTCAATCGCCTCCCACTGTCGCGAGTTGCATCGTTTCCCTCCCCTCACAACTGAAAGTTCTTCATGCACCCTGCACTCCCACCTGAAATCCGTGCCGTCTATGAGAGGACTCTCGCCAGGAACGCGGGAGAGTCCGAGTTTCATCAGGCACTGCTCGAAGTACTCGAATCAATCGCTCCGGTGGTCGCCAAGCATCCGGAATATCTGGAACGAGGCGTCCTTGAGCGCCTGGTCGAGCCAGAACGCCAGATCATGTTCCGAGTCCCGTGGGTAGACGATGCCGGCACATTCCACGTGAACCGTGGGTTCAGGGTGCAGTTCAACTCGGCGCTCGGGCCGTACAAGGGCGGCCTCCGATTCCACCCGAGCGTCAATCTCGGGATCATCAAGTTCCTAGGCTTCGAGCAGATTCTCAAGAACGCGCTCACAGGGCAGGGTATCGGCGGCGCCAAGGGCGGATCCGACTTCGATCCCCATGGCAAATCAGACTACGAAATCATGCGCTTTTGTCAGAGCTTTATGAGCGAGCTGTACCGTCACCTCGGCGAGCACACCGACGTTCCGGCCGGTGATATCGGGGTCGGAGGCAGGGAGATCGGATATCTGTTCGGGCAGTACCGGCGCCTCACCAACCGACACGAGTCGGGCATGTTCACCGGCAAGGGCGTCCTCTGGGGCGGAGCTGAAGTGCGAACGGAAGCCACTGGCTATGGTGCCGTCTTCTTCACAGAGGAAATGCTGGCCATCAAAAAGGACAGCATTGAGGGCAAGACTGCCGTGGTCTCGGGCTCGGGGAACGTGGCAATTTATGCCATCGAAAAGGTTCAGCAGCTCGGCGGCAAAGCCATCACGGCCTCGGACTCCTCAGGCTACATCGTCGATGAGGCGGGAATTGATGTCGCACTCCTGAAGCAGGTCAAAGAGGTCGAGCGCGCTCGAATCTCTGAGTACGCTGCCCGCCGTGCCGGAGCACGCTTCGTCAACTCCGGGCGCGTCTGGGAAGTGCCGGGCCAGATCGTGCTGCCAAGCGCCACCCAGAACGAGCTGACAGTCGAGGACGCACGCACACTCGTAAAGAACGGCGCGATTGCGGTCGCCGAAGGGGCAAACATGCCCTGCACGCCCACCGCGGTCGAAGTATTCCACGAGTCCGGTGTGCTGTTTGGACCAGGCAAGGCGGCCAACGCGGGAGGCGTTGCGACATCCGCTCTCGAGATGAGCCAGAACGCAGCGCGTCAGCGCTGGGACTTCGAATCCAGCGAGGAAAAGCTTCGGCGTATCATGTGTGACGTTCACCGCTCCGCCTATGAGGCCGCAGAACTCTACGGCCACCCTGGTGATTACGTGGTCGGTGCAAACGCGGCCGGCTTTGTGCGTGTCGCAGATGCGATGGTTGCACAGGGGCTTATCTAACGGTTCTGCGCATCCTCAGCCGCCCACCTGCGCGCGCGTTCGGCAATGATTTCAGGCGCGCGTTCGGCGTCTTCCTTATTCCTGAAAGGGCCGTCGAGGTCAGCCGGATTAGACTGCCTTCCCTCTTCGACCTCTCCGGTGCGGATGTTGTAATACCACTCGGTCATGTGCCTACCTCCTGATAACTAAAATTAATCTTATGCCCAGGGATTCTGCAGGTCACCTTCTTCCCGGCCAACTCTCTGCAAGGCGCGCCGTCCCCAAAGACATCGAGCGACCGGAGTACGTCGGCAGGGCAGCGCCAGCCGAATACGTTGGGTCGGACATCTATTCTTCAGAGGAAATCGAGCGGATTAGGGAATCCGGCAGAATAGCGGCCCAGGCCATCGAAATGGTTGGTGTCAGCATCCAGCCGGGAATAACCACTGACGAGTTAGACGGTATTGCCCATGATTTCATGGTCGACGCCGGAGCCTATCCATCAACCCTCGGCTACCGCGGCTTCCCCAAGTCGCTCTGCAGTTCGGTCAATGAGGTCATCTGCCACGGCATCCCAGACGACACGGTTCTGAAGGACGGCGACATCGTCAATATCGATATCACGGCGTACAAGAATGGGATGCACGGAGACAGCAACCGCACATTCATCGTGGGAGAAGCACGCGAGGATGCCTCGCTACTAGTAGGCCGCACCCAGGAGGCGATGGCTCGAGGAATCACAGCGGTCGCACCTGGACGTCAGATCAACGTCATCGGTAGGGCCATCGAATCGTACGCTAAACGCTTCGACTACGGCGTAGTTCGGGACTTTACCGGGCATGGTGTCGGTGCGGCATTCCACTCCGGCTTGATTATTCCGCACTACGACTCCCCGGCTTTCAACACCGAGATCGTCACAGGAATGGTGTTCACCATCGAACCGATGCTCACTCTTGGCAGGGCCGATTGGGAAATGTGGCCCGACGGTTGGACGGTTGTGACGCGGGACCGCAGCCTAAGCGCCCAGTGTGAACACACACTCGTCGTCACAGAGCGTGGCGCGGAGATCCTCACTCTCCCGTGAAGCGAGAATAGAGATCATGGGCGACAAAGCGGTTGGCATCGACATTGGCGGCACCGGAATCAAGGGTGCGATCGTCGACACATCTACCGGTGAATTGGTGAGTGACCGAATCAAGATCGCGACGCCTGCTGGCGGCGAACCAGACGCGATCGTCGATACCGTAAAGAAACTCATTAAGAAACTGGGACACCTCGGCAAAAAGGAACCCGTCGGAGTATGTTTCCCCTCGATTGTCATTGATGGCAGAACCCTCTCCGCAGCCAACGTGTCGAACAGGTGGATCGGACTGGAGGCGGAGAAACTATTCGAAAAGGGTCTCGGCCGCGACATCCATTTCGTCAACGACGCTGACGCGGCGGGCTTTGCCGAGAATCGTTTCGGCGCAGCCAAAGGAGTGAAGGGCCTCACCATCATGACCACCCTCGGAACAGGCATCGGGAGTGCGCTCATCTACAACGGGAAGCTCATCCCCAACGCTGAGCTCGGACACCTAGAGATCGACGGTGTCGACTACGAGAGCCAGGCGTCGTACTCAGCCAAACAACGCGACGAATTGAGCTGGGAACAGTGGGCGGAGCGTCTGCAAAAGTACTATTCGAGGCTTGAGTTCTATTTCTCACCGAAACTGTTCGTAGTTGGAGGCGGGGTCTCCAAAGAATACGAGGATTTTCTGCCCCTCCTGCACATAAACACCCCCATCGTGCCCGCTACGCTCCGCAACAATGCAGGCATCCTGGGTGCGGCAACTCTCGCTAACGGCAGTTGAATCGCGATTATCCCCTGACGAAATTGAGGGTGTGAATGGGCCGGCTATTACGCCGGGTTCTGTCCCCACCTTGCGGTGCTGGACGGCCATCTATCTACGATGTACGTTGCCGCACACCTCTAGCGGTCTACCCGGAAACTGGGCGAGCAGCCCGTAACGCTTCCTGTCTGACCTTGCTCCGGACGAGGTTTACCTAGCCGATTCGCTCACACGAACCGCTGGTGGTCTCTTACACCACCGTTTCACCCTTACCGCTGGCACGAGGCCAGTGGCGGTTTGCTCTCTGTTGCACTTTCTCGCGGGTTGCCCCGGGTGGGTGTTACCCACCATCCTGCTCTGCGGAGCCCGGACGTTCCTCGGTGCCTTGAAAAAAAGCAACGCGACCGTCTTGCCGACCCATTCGGTCTCAAGTGTATAGAGCTAGCTGCGCACTGGCAGAAATTTATAGTCCAGACTCGCTGGTCCGGACCAGGATCGCATTACTATCGGGGCACAGCAGGACATCGTCAGGGGCCGCAGCCCTGACGTCCGCCATGTCGCTTTCATTGAGCTTCAGACCGCTCGCGCTCGATACTCCGCCGCGCAAATGGGAAGCTCCGAAACCGTAGCGGTCGCGCTGGCGTTCGTACAGCGCCACGAGTTCCGCGGGTAACGTGCCCACGATCACCGAGCGGGTGGCTACGGAGTGAGCGCGTTCGCTGCCGAGGGCGGCAAGAGCAGAATCGCGCTCGGTCTCGGCTGCAGCGATCTTCGCATGCACCTCCTCCGCATTCGCGTGCAGCTGCGCGAGCTGTGCCTCGAACCCTTCGGCTTGTTCCATGAGCTCGAGCTGGATATCTTCCAGCTCGCCCTGACGGTTGCGCAGGCCCAACAGCTCACTCTCCAGTCCAGCGACATCTTTCACCGACGACGAGGATTCCAACCGCTCCACATCGCGGGCTATCCTGGCTTCGACTACGGCGACATCCGCCTCGACTCGTCCCAGCTCAAGCTTGACGTCTTCGAGTGACCCGCTGACACTCATCGCCTCATGCTGCACAACACCGGAACCGGCGGCGAGTTCCGCAAGGATGGCAAGCTCCGGCACCGTCTTCATGCTGTGGTCAAGTTGGCGCAGACGGGTATCGATCGCCTGCAGCTCCAGCAGTTGCGACTGTGCGTCCGGACTGGCTTTTAGCGGCATTACGCCCTCACTTGATTGTTGTCGGACAGATCCATGGTGCACGGCACGGCACACGCCTGAAAGCTACTGGACAATGCTGAAATCCCAAGGGTCAGTACGCAGTTCGCTCACAGTCACGCTCACGCCTGGCAGAGCATCGCTCAGCTCGCCCGCCGCAGACTCGAGCCAGAGCCACTCGCTCGCCCAGTGTGAAACGTCGATGAGAGCAGGTCCGCCGCTGACACGAGCGTTTTCACGAGCCTCCGACGCGGGGTGGTGCCTGAGATCTGACGTGATGTACACGTCTGCTGCGAGGACTGCAGGCTCAGACAGCAGCGAATCCCCCGCACCACCGCACAGTGCCACGCTCTGGACAGGACGGTCATAGTCGCCGGAGACTCGGATACCAGAGGCAGTCGCCGGCAGAATGTCACCGAGCCGCCGCGCCAGCCTGCCTAGTGTCGTCGGCTCGACCAACCGCCCGGTGCGGCCGATCCCGCGCGTGGGGGTCTCCCCATGCGTAATCGGGGCGATGTCGACCAGGTGTAGCGCCGCGGCAAGTGCGGCGGATGTGCCGGTCTCTACGACATCCGCGTTGGTATGTGCTGCGATCAGCGCGCAGTTTCCGCGGATCAGTGAGGCGAGCATCGCACCTTTGTAGCGATCCTCCGCAATAGAGGTCACCCCGCGCAGCAGGAGCGGATGGTGCGAGACAATCAGGTTTGCTGTGAGGTCGATCGCCTCCGCAACGACCTCTGAAACGACGTCAACAGTGAGCAGAATGTGTGAAACGTTGGCCGTGGGACTGCCCGAGACGAGACCGGGCGCATCCCAACTTTCCGCTCCAGACAAAGGCCAGAGGCGCTCTACGACAGCGTTGACATCGGCGACGGTTGAGGGCATCTGGTCATTCTACTTTCACGAACGCGCTCGCCATGAGCCGCCCCCGCGCACTAACGTGATGCGCTTTCCTGACGCCTGACGGCCGGGATCCCAGACATAAGCGGGGTCAGTAATCCGATGGTCAGCGCAACGAGCACTCCGACGTCAGAGGCACCGGCTGGGCCATCCAGCGGAATCCCGAGTAGTACGAAACCGTAGCCCTGCCAGGAGAGCCACGCCACCGCAGCAGAAGTGAAGGCGAAACCGAGTGCAGAAGCGACAAAGAGCATCGTGAAGTTGATCCAGTTGACACTCGGATAGATTCCGCCAGGCCGCAACAGTGAATCAGTCTCGAAGTGCCTTCGCCTGATCATCATCTCGGCGGCGAAAATTCCGGCCCACGCGGCGACGGGAACGGCAACGCTAGTCGCAATGTCGCGGAACACGTCGGCGAAGCCCGCATTCGAGAGTGCCATAACAATCGCGATGCCGAAGATCACGACGCCAACAACCACAATCGCCCACTGCCGTTCCAATCGAACACCGACTGCCTGCAATGCAAAGCCTCCGGAATACAGACTGAGGGCAACGGCAGAGAGCAGGCTCAGTGCGGTCGCTGCGATGAGAGGTACCGGGTACCAGCCAGGCAACAGCTGTGTGATCGTGTCAATTGGGGAGGTCTGGAAACCCTTAAGAAGTGCGGGGCCGGACGCTGCCAACAAGGCACCGTAGGCGATCAAAAGGAATGCGGGCAACGTGGCCCCGAATGACGCCCACAGTGACGCCGAAGCCCCCGAACTACCCGGACGCTGATAACGCGCGAGATCGCCGCTCCCATTCGCCCAGAGGAGCCCTATGAAGCTGAAAACGAGCACGACCCCCGTGACCACGAGAATCCACGGACCATCGGCGATGCTCAAAGCCGCACCGACGTCGAGCGCGTTCCACGTCACAATAAACAGTCCGAGAATCAGTGCCGCTGACGTGATGCTGATGATGAGCTGGAGGCGAGCGAAAAGCGAATAGCCAAGGAACGCCACAAGAAAGGCCAACACAAATCCGATGGCAACTACAACAAGAGTGAGCTGCATCTCGTTGAGCGAGCCGGCCAACCCTGCCCCAACCAGGATTCTGGCGGTGCTCACCGCGAGTATCCAAAGCAGGACGGCACCCCAGAACAATCGTGTAAGAAGCGCAAGGACTGCAGGAACAATGTTGCCAACCAGGCCGAACGTCGCGCGCGACACCACGATCGTCGGCTGCCCGCTCCATTTACCTGCAAGTGTGCTGAGCCCGAGGGGAAGGAACGATATGGCCACACCGATGAACGCCGCAAGGATTGCCTGGCGGAGACTCATCCCGAGACCTAGCAGTGCGGCACCAAACGCGAGGCTCACCGCCGATGCGTTGGTCGCAAACCATAGCCAGAACATCCGCGCAGCACGGCCCACCCTGTACTCCACCGGGGTCGGCTCGATTCCACTCAGCTCCAATCTGAAAATCGGCTGCTTGGGGAGATCCTCGGCGACGAGAACCATCGCTCCTGTCTGCACGCGCGGAGTGGAGAGTGGCTGAATCGGTGCACCACCACGATCGGAAGCCGGAGAATCCGTTGGACCCGTTAAAGTCTCGGATGCCGTCACAGCAGCATCGAAAGGCTCACCGATGGCTCGGTCGACCTCGTCCACGTCGTCGTCTGGTTCGGTCCCGCTCACCGGGAGGATGATCGGTTGTGATGCGGTCATCGTCGGTTCAGACAGCTGAACGTCAAGCAACGCGAACGGCGCCGCGACCTCCCCTGCCGCTGGTTCTGAGGTACCACCGGACAGTAGCCGGTCGAAAAGGGACGCTGAAGGCGCGGACACCATCGGAACGCTGCCGGAAGGGAGCGGATCTACAAGTTCATAAACAACCGGAACATCAGAGGCGTGGTCGGCTTCGACCGACTCCTCCCCCTGAGAAGCCTCTTCCTCGGCAGCGATCTCCTGTTCAGGAGCCGTCTCGTCCTCGGCAGCCGTCTCCTCCTCGCCAGCGATCTCCACGTCGGCAGCCGCCTCTACGTCGGCAGCAATATCATCCTCGGCAGCAGTCTCCTCCTCGGGAGGTGTGTGCTCGGTGTGCTCGAGATCGGCGGCCACGTCCTGAACTGCGGTCGACTCGGGTGAAGCCAGTGATTCACCATCCGGCGGAGACAACTCGCCTACTACGGACTCGGAGTGCGCCGGCGCTTCGCCGGACGCAGAGGCCTTGCCAGACGCGGGAATCTCACGAGCCCCGGCAGACCCACCAAACTCGAGTTCCTCACCAGAGTCGAGTTCCTCACCAGAGTCGAGTTCCTCACCAGACTCGACAGACTTCTCACCTGGGGGAACATCATCGAGCACGGACGCCCGGTCCGGCACCGGCTTTCTCTTCCATGGCGGTTGGAAAACGATGTGGTCGCTGAGGTTCGGCTCCTCCAGCGGTGCGGCATCGACTCGCTCCTCGAGACGCGGAGGAGGATACTCCGTGGGATCCATGTATTGGACGGAAGCCTGCTCTGGAATGATCGCTGCGGGGTGCGATCCACGTTGGAACGAGGCAGCCTCGAGCGCAGCGGACCGCGCCCCTGCCACTGCGCCTGTTGCCGATGGAGCCTGAAGTCCGGCAAGGTAGTCTGCACTCTGCTCAGGGGTAATAACGGGGATGACACCGGTGAACTCGGGAATGGCCCGCGCGATGGAATCCAACGCTTCCGGAGTGCCGATGGCCAGCATCCCGCTTTCCCACTCGCCGAACTGGCGCGCCTCCTCCTGGCGAAGCAGTAATTGCTCCTGAAGCTCTTCGATGGCACCAAGGGTCGCACCAGGTGCCGCAACTTCGGAGCTGAGCTTACGCACGAGATCGTCGTCGGCCAGCGACTTCCGTTTCGGACGGTCGGGTAGCTCACCGAGGGCAGAACCCTGCCCCGGAGGCTCAGTCGCCGGAGGCTCAGTTGCCGGAGGCTTATCTTCTAGCACCTCAGTTGCCGGAGCATCATCTTCTAGCACCTCAGTGGCCTGCGGGGTCGATTCGGTGGACGGATGCGAATCTGCGCTTGAAATAGATCCTGGCATCGATCTCGACACGGAGGCCGAAACCGGTCCGTGTTCCGTGTGCTGCGTGTACTGCCCTGTGCCATCGGCTGAAAGGGCGGCCGCTTGTGCTGCGTCACCGGACGGCGGCGTATAGGTCGAACGGCGCAACCCACTCGGTACATACGGCGCATCAGCGGATTCGCTCCCGCTCGCCTCGTCGTTCTCGGCCATGCCCAAATAATAGGGCGCTGCGTCGCCGTTACCGGGGTGACGGGCCGAAGCCGACGCGGTAACTGCTACGAAAGTCGGTGCTGACTTCCTCCGAGTACACGATCAGTGTGTGAGCGCACACAGTGAATAACCCGAATTGCGCCTGCCCGCGGGCCAGAATAATATCCGGTCAAGGAATCGTTCAACGGCTCGGGGCCGATCCCGCGCTCTAAGACCAAGAGAAACACATTGCGTGTGCTCGCTATGATCTGTGTTGAGACGGTTTAGTTCAGAACTCTAACTAATACGATGTTCGAACCGGATACGGCGTATCGAGCAGAAATTCACCAAAGGCGGCGATGTGAGCACCATGGATATCGAACCCACTCTGACCAACCTGATGAGGGAAGATCGACGGTTTCCGCCGAGTGCCGAATTCACAGCGCAGGCGAATGTGACGGCAAACGAATACACCGAAGCATCCAGCGATCGTCTGGCTTTCTGGGACAAGCAGGCAGAGCGACTCGACTGGGAGCATCACTGGGACCAGACGCTCGATTGGAGCAATCCTCCGTTCGCCAAGTGGTTCGTCGGCGGGAGGCTCAACGTGGCGGTGAACTGCCTCGATCGTCACGTCGCGGCTGGCCGTGGGGACAAGGTCGCGTATTACTTCGAGGGTGAACCAGGCGACACCAGAACCATCACATACTCCCAACTGACGGATCAGGTCTGTCAGGCAGCAAACGTCCTCGTTGATCTCGGCGTCAAGGCTGGTGATCGCGTCGCCATTTACATGCCGATGATCCCAGAAACGATCGTTGCGATGTTGGCGTGTGCCAGGATCGGCGCACCGCACACTGTGGTATTCGGCGGATTCTCATCCGAGGCGCTGCGCAGCAGAATCCACGATTGTCAGGCGAAGGTCGTCATCACAGCCGATGGCGGCTATCGCAAGGGAAAAACTTCCGCGCTGAAGCCCGCCGTGGACGAAGCGCTCCTCGACTGCCCCGAGGTGCACACCGTGCTGGTTGTCCGCCGCACCGGCCAAGACGTCGAATGGACCGACGGCCGTGACAAGTGGTGGCACGACACGGTTGACAAGGCCGACACGACCCACGAAGCAGAGTACTTCGACTCCGAGCACCCGCTCTATGTCATGTACACCTCAGGGACCACGGGCAAACCCAAGGGCATCCTGCACACCTCCGGTGGCTACCTCGCAGAGTGCGCTTACACCCAGTGGGCAGTCTTCGACCTGAAGCCAGAAACGGATGTCTACTGGACTGCGGCCGACATCGGCTGGGTGACCGGCCACAGCTACATCGTTTACGGGCCACTGGCCAACGGTACGACCTCTGTTATTTACGAGGGCACGCCGGATACGCCCCACACGGGCCGCTGGTGGGAGATCGTCGACAAGTATAAGGTGACGATTCTTTATTGCGCGCCAACGGCCATCCGGACGTATATGAAGTGGGGCCATCAGATACCAGCCACCTACGACCTCTCCACTTTGCGTGTGATCGGTTCCGTCGGGGAACCAATCAACCCGGAGGCGTACATCTGGTATCGCCACCACATCGGCCACGACAAGACCCCCGTCGTGGACACGTGGTGGCAGACAGAGACCGGAACGATCATGATCAGCTCCTTGCCAGGAGTGACAAGTGCGAAGCCTGGTGCGGCCATGACGGCACTGCCGGGTATCGCAGCAGACGTGCTCGACGCTGCGGGGAATTCGGTTCCGAACGGCTCAGGCGGATACCTCGTCCTGACCGAGCCATGGCCATCGATGCTCCGCACAGTCTGGGGCGATGACCAGCGCTACATCGACACCTATTGGTCCAAGTTCCCAGGCAAGTACTTTGCGGGCGACGGCGCAAAAAAGGATGACGACGGTGACATCTGGCTCCTCGGCCGGGTTGATGATGTCATGAATGTCTCCGGACACCGCCTGTCCACCACCGAAATCGAATCGGCACTGGTCTCCAACGACAAGGTCGCAGAGGCGGCTGTCGTCGGCGCATCCGATCCTGTTTCCGGACAAGCGGTGGTCGCTTTCGTCATCCTCCGCAGCGAGGCCGGTGACGGCGGTGAGCACGTCGTTCGGGAACTTCGCGAGCACGTGGCGAATCAGATTGGCAAGATCGCCCAGCCGAGGCAAATCATGGTGGTTGCGGAGCTGCCAAAGACTCGATCCGGAAAAATCATGCGACGTCTGCTGCGCGATGTCGCCGAGAACCGCCCGGACGGAGACGTGACCACTCTGGCCGACTCCGGAGTAATGGAGCTCATCCGAACCGGAATGGTCTCCAACAGCGGCCAGGAAGACTAGTCCCGGCCCAGTACACGCCGAGTCCCGCCCGCACGTTTGGTCTGTTGCTGGCGGGATTCGTGCTTTTTCCAGCCAAATCACAGAAAAGCGTTGTTATCGTTTATCTTGCAGTCACTGCATAAATAGCGTCCCTGCATTCGCGCGTGGCATTTCGCCCGCTCGATCCAGAGAAATGACGAACCGACTGTGAAAATACGTGCGAGCCAGGATGAGGGGTTGCGCGCTAGGAAGCGAGCCACCACCCAGGCGACGATCGAAAGAGCCGCGGTGTCTCTGGCGCTGAAGCACGGCTATGAGAAGACCACTGTTGACATGATCTGCGACGCTGGAATGGTCTCGCAGCGCACATTTTTCAACTACTTCGGGTCGAAAGAGCGGGTGATCCTCGGGTCTGCGCCGCCCATGCCGACGAACGCCGCCACCGCCGACTTTATCAACGGCACTGGACCCGATGTCCTCGGCGACCTCGTTGAAACCATCACCACGGCCTTCGTCAATCACGAACCCGACGCAGCACTGTTACGTTCACGTCGCGCCGTCATTCGACAAACCCCGGAACTTGCCAGCAAGGAGATTGCGCGGATCGCCGAAGCGGAAGACCAATTCGTCCACATGGTGTTAGCCCGATTCCAGGCCCAGGGACGCAACGAGACGACCACACCTGACCTCCAGGACGAGGCCAAAATTATCGTCTCGCTCGCGGTTGGTGTCGTTCACTTCGCCGTGCGCAAATGGTTCAGCAGCGATCTTGTCGGTACCCCTCAGGAGGTGCTCCGCAGTTCGATCCAGTTGCTCAGACGCGTGACCCACTTCCACCCTTTACCCCCCACGGAAAGTATTCAATGAACAAGCACGACACCGCCTCAATCGAGACGAGCAATCCGAGCAAGCGCAGCATCCTGTTGGTGTTTGCCGGGCTCATGGTCACAATGCTGCTGGCGTCCCTTGACCAGACCATCTTCGCCACCGCGCTCCCCACAATCGTCGGCGAGCTGCACGGCGTCGACCTGATGCTCTGGGTCATCACGGTCTACATCCTCGCGTCAACGATCATGTTGCCCATATACGGAAAACTTGGAGACCTGATAGGGCGCAAAGGGATATTCATCGGTGCGATCACCATCTTTATTCTTGGGTCGATTGTCGGGGGTTGGGCGCAAGACATGACCTGGCTCATCATCGGTCGTGCGGTACAGGGGCTAGGCGGCGGGGGCCTCATGGTGCTCTCCCAGGCGATTATTGCGGATGTTGTACCAGCCCGCGAGCGCGGTCGCTACATGGGGATCATGGGTGGCGTCTTTGCCCTATCTTCGGTTGCTGGGCCACTCCTCGGCGGGTGGTTCACCGATGGCATCGGCTGGCGCTGGGGACTCTGGATGAATATTCCGCTCGGCATCCTGGCCATCGCATCCGCCGCTTTCTTCCTCCGACTGCCCAAGACGATCGTCGCGAAGCCAAAGATCGACGGCCTCGGGATGGCGCTCATCGCGATCGCCTCAACCGGCCTAGTGCTCGTGAGTACCTGGGGCGGCACAACTTACGACTGGGACTCGCTGATCATCATCCTGCTCATCGCCGGTACTGTCCTCGCCGGCGTTGCGTTCGTATTCGTCGAACGGCGAGCAGCAGAGCCAATTATGCCGATGCACCTGTTCAGGGAACGCAACTTCAACCTCACCACCAGCGCGGGGCTGATCACTGGGGTCGCCATGTTTGGCACTCTTGCCTACTTGCCCACCTATCTGCAGATGGTCACCGGAGCCAACGCTACGCAGGCTGGATTCCTCATGATTCCGATGATGGCCGCGCTGCTTGTCTCTTCGATCTGGTCCGGGCAGATTGTTAGCAAGACGGGTCGCTACAAGTGGGCGCCTATTCTCGGCAGCGTTCTCGTCGCACTCGGCCTGGTTCTACTCTCAACGATGACCGCGACAATGCCGGTCTG
The DNA here is from genome assembly GCA_039936355.1 of Lacisediminihabitans sp. GTDB lineage: Bacteria > Actinomycetota > Actinomycetes > Actinomycetales > Microbacteriaceae > Parafrigoribacterium_A. The sequence goes on from JBDTIM010000161.1 coordinate 13,076, forward strand.
GCTCATCTGCGTGTACCTCGCTGTCATGGGACTCGGGCTCGGGCTCAGCATGCAGATCCTCGTACTCATCGTGCAAAACACCTTCCCCATTTCGCAGGTTGGCACGGCGACCGCGTCGAACAACTACTTCCGGCAAATCGGTGCGTCGCTTGGCTCGGCGGTCGTCGGCAGCCTGTTCACAGCGAGGCTCGTAAGCCTCCTCTCTGATCGCATGCCAGCGGCCGCGACCCAGGCGGCCGGGTCCAGCAACCAGTTGACCCCCGCCATCGTCAAGGACCTTCCCTCTGCAGTTCGGAACATCATCATCGGCGCGTACAACGACGCTCTCACGCCCGTGTTTCTCTACATGGTTCCGCTGATCTTTATTGCCCTAATCCTCCTGTGCTTCATCAAGGAAGTTCCTCTCGCCACCACGATCAAACGGGATGTCCTTCCCGAAAGCCTCGATATCGACGGGGCGACGAGCGTGCGCCTGGAAACCTCGGAGATTGAGCTCCCATCAACTGCTGGTTCCTCGAGAGCGATGTGACGGAGGGAGCCAGTTCAGGTGCCTCTGCTATTGTCGGCACCTGACCCTGTGGCATTTCTGGCCGAAACTCCGGTACAGCAATCCACCTGTACAGGATCGCAGTCGCATATGGCCCGCCACTCCCCCTTCCGCTCGACCTTCCGGCCGGCAACCAGAACTGCGCCCGGTCTAAAGTCACGCAGGAGGCTCCCTCTTCTTGCTGCCACGGCCGCTTTCTGTCTTCCAGCCATGTTCGCCATCGCACCCCCGACGCCCACAGGTGCAACGGGGCTGGTGTCGACATCCACATCCGCAGCAAGCCAGACACTGACCGTCTCTTCGAAAGCGGTCGCCACCCAAATCAAGCGCGACATATACCTGGTCACGCCCGGATACAAGACGCTCGCGAAGAACGGGACGAACTACGACTGGGCGACGCTCGTTCTCGTGTCGGGAGGATGGCCAGTGACCGAGGCAAGCGTCACAGTCATGGTGCGTTGGATGCGACAAGAGAACGGCCCGAACAATTGGTGGAATCGCAATAACCCGATGAATAACGGCTACGGCTCCGGCGGCGGCGGCGGTACCGGGAGTTACGCAAACCTGGTGATTGCGGCGCAGAAGGCCGCAGAGAACCTCCAGCGCAACCCGAGCTTCAACCAGATAGAGGCGGCGTTTGCTGCCGGAGCGCCGAGCGCGACTATCGAACACGCAATCTGGGCGTCACCGTGGGCCAGCAGTCACTACGGTAACGGCTCGCGTTGGCACTACACACCGGTTCCCGTCGTGAAGGCGCCCGTCGGCGCCTGGTGAGCCGAATCCACTCCACATTTAGCGCATGCGCCTCGCGATCGGCACCGCAGCAACTTGCCGTTAAGGTTGGCAGAGGAAAGGTCGTTCCCAGCGTGAAAGAGTGCATCAAAACAGCGGCGGTGTATCTATGAATCGGCGCGGAATCGCCATGATGTCGACGGCTCATTTGGTCGACGACCTCTATCAGGGCGTAGTGCCTGCAATGCTCCCGTTCCTGGTTTCAGAGCGGCACTACAGCTACGCGGCGGTGGCGGGTCTGACACTCGCGGCTACGATGCTGTCTTCGGTAGTTCAACCCGCTTTCGGCGTATGGACCGACCGCAAGCCGCGTCGTTGGCTTATCCCGGTTGGCATGACTACCGCCGCACTCGGCGTCGGCGCTGCCGGGTTGTTTTCCAATTATGCGGTTACCTGGATCGTCATCGCGGTGTCTGGTCTCGGGATTGCCGCTTTCCATCCGTCTGCAGCGAGCGCTGCCCGTCGCGCTGCGGGCAACAGCAATCGCGGGATGAGCATCTTTGCGCTCGGCGGAAACCTCGGATTTGCCGTCGGATCGCTCATCGCAACTCCGGTGCTGCTGTGGCTTGGACTCAAGGGATCGGCCCTGTTGATCGTGCCCGCTGTGGTGATGGCGTTGATCCTTGTAAAGCGACTCGGACCCGTACTGGACGGCCCCGTCGGCAATCGCCGTGTTGTAACGATGCCGAAAGGCAAAGACAACTGGCCAGACTTCCTGAGGCTGACATCCGTCGTTGTCGTGCGCTCCATCGTGTTTTTCGGGCTCAGCTCGTTCCTCGGTCTGTACTTCATTCATGACCTCGGCACCAACAAGGCGATCGGCGGCGCCGCGCTGACGGTATTTCTCAGCGCAGGTGCCTGTGGCACCTTCCTGGGGGGTTGGATTGCGGATCGATTCGGCCCCCTGATCCCGATTCGATACGGATTCGCGTTCTGTATACCAGCCATGATTGGACTTGTCGTGGTCACGGAGTGGCACGTCGCGCTCGTCTTCGTGGCACTGACCGGACTCGGCGTGTTCGTTCCGTTCAGTGTCTTCGTTATCCTCGGCCAGGACTACCTGCCCAACCGGATCGGCACGGCGAGCGGCGTCACTGTGGGGCTCGCCGTCACCATCGGTGGCCTCTTCAATCCCATCCTGGGCGCCCTCGCCGATGCCACGAGCCTGCACTTCACACTCGTTGTCCTGATTGGATTGCCAGCGCTCGCGCTCATTCTCTCTATTTTCTTGAATGATCCGGCAGTCGTTGCACGGCGCGGAACTGTCCCTGAGGTACCAGACGAGCCCGCGTCCGTCTAAGCTCCCGCGCCCTAGAGAAAGAACGTACAGGCAACGGCACGTGTAAAAGCGTGGGCCCTACCGGGATCGAACCGATGACATCCACGGTGTAAACGTGGCGCTCTACCAGCTGAGCTAAAGGCCCGCGTCCCCGGAATTGGTACGCGACGGGAAGGCGTTCCCACAGCTTACAGGCAGAAACCGTGCAGGTGAAAAACCTGAAAAGTCTCGGTGTTTTCTTGCCAAATCGGACCTTCCAGACGGTCGTACACTTTCCCTCATGACGAATCCTTCCCCCAGATCCTGCCTCGACTGACACTCCGCACACAAAGCCTCCCTTGGGCGTGGTGACAAGGCTGCAGATGTGGTGCGTAATGGGATGGGCAGCTGGGCCTGTTCCTCAGCCTGCTCGCCGGACTCCAGGGTGCGATCTTGTTGATCGCGGCGAAGCGACAGGACGGAATCGCCGCTGCGCTGTCCCAAAACGATTACGACACACATGTCGCTGCCAAGGATGGCATCGAGACGCTCAGGGACATCAACCAGAGCCAGTTGGTCATGATCCAGGAACTTCAGACGATTCTGAGTCGTCTCGACGCGGGCGAAGGTTCAGCAAAGAAGATTCAGTAGAGGTAAAGAAGGTTCGGGCGGAGGCGCCTTAGACGCGAGCGGGTGACAGCTCGGCCAGAGCGGCGCGGTACGCGGCAATCGATCGTGCCTCGCCGGGGGCAGTGATGAAACTCGCGCGAATTATGCCATTCATGTCGATGAGAAAGCTCGCGCGGTTAGCGAAACCCTTATGTTCAAGGAACACCCCGTATTCCTTGGCTACGGCGCCGTGTGGCCAGAAGTCTGCGAGCAGGGTGAAGTCGTAACCTTCCTTCTCGGCGAAAGCCCTCAGCGACGCTTTTGAATCGACCGAAACCGCGAGCAACTCGACGCCAGTGTCCCTGAAAAGCGCAAGATTGTCGCGCAACTCACACAGTTCGCCAGTGCACGTGCTTGAGAAGGCGAGCGGGAAGAACACCAGCACAACGGGTTTCTTGCCCCGGTAATCACTCAGCCGAACATGCTCACCGAACTGGTTAGCGAGTTCGAAGTCCGGAGCCTGAGTGTCGTTTTCCAGAGCCATGATGCCGCTTCCTTTCGGCCGCGAAGGCCGTACGGGGCCGGGTCGGGACGCCCGGCAAACACGACTGGTAATTCTACGCCAGCAACGGCATCACTGCCGAATTTCTACAGTTCAGCAGCCGGTTGGACCGTAATCGTCTGGACGAGTGTGCGCGACTGCCCTGCCTCGAGAGCAAGCTGCCCCGGCTTCTCGCTGAAGTCGCCAGTGAAACCTTTCGGAGTGGTCAATCCGTACCAGGGCTCGATGCACACGAACTCGCCAGGTGCCTTGCTCCAAATTCCCAGGTAGGGAAAGTCAGGAAAGGCCACGGTGATGGTGGCAGTGCCGCGAGCCGAGTAGTGCACAGCCCGGCTATCGAGTTGGTCGAAAATGATCGCGTCATCCGCGAAAAGTTGGTCATTTAGCTCGAGCTTCCCGTGTTCGACCGGCGTCGGGACAGGCTCCGGCAATAGCAAACCTTTCCTGCTGATGCGGCGTATTGGCGCCGTCTCTTCGTGCTCGAACTCGATGATGTGTCCAGCGCGCGACTGTGCGCCAGGCAGCGGCCAGCGAAATCCCGGATGCGCACCGAGCGAGGCGTGCAAGATTTTCTCCCCTGGATTGTCGAGTTGGTACTCCACGGTCAGGGTGCCGCCGACCAGGGTGAACCGAATGTGCAACCGGAACGGGAATGGATACTGCTCGCGGGTCTCGTCGTTGTCTACGAGGGTGAATGCCAGGCTTGAAGTACCCTCCTGCTCGACAACAAAAGCTTGGTCGCGGGCGAAACCATGCTGCGTCATCGTGTAGGTGCGGCCATCGGTGACCAGCCGATTACCCGGCAGCTTTCCGACGATGGGAAACAGCACAGGTGCGCGCCTTTTCCACGGAGAGCCACCCTGCCAGAGCATCTCCCTGCCTGCGCGATCCCGCAGCGAACTCAGTTCAGCTCCGATCTCATTAACCGAGATGGTTAGAGCATCGCTCGCTAATTCGTAAAAGGTCATGAGACGAGGGTAGCGATCCTGCAGATCCGCCCGTGCATCCGTTCGAGAACGCCGCAGCGCGTCCTAATTCCTCCCGCACAGCCAGTGACAACTAGAATTGGGCGGGCTTCGCACTCAGCTCACAGGTCGCAACCCGGCCCGGAACCGGCGAAGCGCTGTCTGTCCGCCAACAAGAGCAGAGGTCAAGATGACGGTCAACGACCAAGACCCGTATTCGGCAAACCATAACGACCAGGACCCGGAAGAGACAGCCGAGTGGCAAGAGTCCCTCGATGCTCTGGTAGCAACGCAGGGGCGTCAGCGAGCCCGAGAAATAATGCTCAGCCTCCTGAAACGGTCCAAAGACCTCCAGCTCGGCGTCCCGATGGTTCCGACCACCGACTACATCAACACCATTGCTCCGGAAAATGAACCAGACTTTCCCGGCGATGAAGACATCGAGCGTCGCTACCGCGCCTGGCTCCGCTGGAACGCGGCCATCATGGTGCACCGCGCGCAACGGCCAGGGATAGCTGTCGGCGGGCACATCTCAACCTATGCGGGATCAGCCACACTGTACGAGGTCGGAAGCAACCACTTCTTCCGCGGGCAGGACCACCCGAGCGGCGGCGACCAGGTCTTCTACCAGGGGCACGCCTCCCCCGGCATGTACGCGCGAGCCTTCCTCGAAGGTCGACTCAGCGAAGACCAGCTCGACGGGTTCCGTCAGGAAAAATCGCATCCGAGCGGCGGATTGCCCTCCTACCCGCATCCACACCTCATGCCGAATTTTTGGCAGTTCCCGACAGTCTCCATGGGACTCGGTCCGATCAATGCGATCTATCAGGCCCAGTCCAATCGCTACCTCACCAACCGCGGCATTAAAGATGCCTCTGACAGCCATGTCTGGGCGTTCCTCGGCGACGGTGAAATGGACGAGGTGGAGAGCCGCGGAGCTCTCCAATGGGCGGCAAACGACAACCTTGACAACCTCACGTTCGTCATCAACTGCAACCTGCAACGCCTCGATGGTCCTGTGCGGGGCAACGGCAAGATCATCCAGGAGCTCGAGAGCTTCTTCCGCGGGGCGGGCTGGAACGTCATCAAGGTCATCTGGGGACGCGAGTGGGACAGCCTGCTCTCCCGCGACCACGAGGGCGCGCTCGTCAACCTCATGAATGTGACACCGGACGGCGACTACCAGACCTACAAGGCAGAAAGCGGCGCCTACGTTCGCGAAAATTTCTTCGGCCGCGACCCGCGCGTGGCCGAAATGGTCAAGGACTACAGCGACGACCAGTTGTGGAGCCTCAAACGCGGCGGCCACGACTACCGGAAGGTCTACGCCGCATTCAAGGCCGCGACCGAGCACAAAGGCCAGCCCACCGTCATCCTGACCAAGACGGTCAAGGGCTACGGACTCGGCCCGTCATTCGAGGGCCGCAATGCCACCCACCAGATGAAGAAGCTCACGCTAGATAACCTCAAACAGTTCAGGGACGTGATGCAGATTCCGATCACGGATGCCGTGCTCGAGGCTGATCCTTATCGCCCGCCTTTTTATCATCCTGGCCAGAATGACGAAGCCATCCAGTACCTTCAGGAGCGCCGCCGCGAACTTGGCGGCTATCTCCCAGAGCGCCGTTCGAAGTACACCCAGTTGGCACTCCCTGACAACAGCGCGTATGAGGTCGCTCGCCGCGGCTCCGGCAAGCAGGAGATTGCCACGACCATGGCCTTTGCGCGACTGCTCAAAGATCTACTCCGCGCTGAAGACTTCGGGCACCGCATCGTGCCGATCATTCCGGATGAGGCACGCACATTCGGCATGGACGCCTACTTCCCCACCGCGAAGATCTACAACCCCAATGGGCAGCACTACACGTCTGTCGATCGTGAGCAGCTTCTCGCGTACCAGGAGAGCGCTCAGGGACAAATCCTGCACGTTGGCATCAACGAGGCAGGCGCGTTCGCGGCCTTCATCGCGGCAGGCACCTCGTACTCGACCCACGGTGAACCGCTCATCCCGGTCTACATTTTCTACTCGATGTTCGGATTCCAGCGCACCGGGGACGACATGTGGGCAGCCGGCGACCAGATGGCACGCGGATTTATCATGGGCGCCACAGCAGGCCGCACCACGCTCACAGGAGAGGGCCTGCAGCATGCGGATGGGCAGTCCCCCCTCTTGGCCTCCACGAACCCTTCCGTGGTGTCTTATGACCCCGCGTACGGGTACGAACTCGGCCTCATCGTCAAGGCGGGCCTGGAACGGATGTATGGCGGGCAGCATCCGCATCCTGACGTCATGTACTACATCACCGTGTACAACGAGCCGATGAAGCAGCCTGCGGAGCCTGAGGGTCTCGATGTCGACGGACTCTTGAACGGCATCTACCTGCTCAAGAAGGCGAACGGCTTCGGCCATAAGGCCCAACTGCTGGCCTCGGGTGTCGCCGTACCGTGGGCGTTGGAAGCGCAGCAGTTGCTCGCCGAGGATTGGAACATTGCAGCCGACGTATGGTCCGTGACGTCGTGGGGTGAGCTGCGTCGTGAGGGGCTCGCTGCCAACGAGCACAACTTCCTGAACCCGAATGAGCCACCGCGCATCCCCTATCTCACCCGAAAGTTGAGTAGTGCCGAGGGCCCATTCGTGGCCGTCAGCGACTTCATGCACGCCGTACCGGACCAAATCCGCCAGTTCGTACCAGGGGACTTCGCGACCCTCGGCGCTGACGACTTCGGTTTCTCCGACACCCGTGCCGCGGCGAGACGTTTCTTCAAGATCGACGGTCCGTCGCTGGTCGTCCGCACCCTCGAGTCTCTGGTTGCACGGGGTCTGGTCGACCCGTTCATCCCGCAACAGGCGATCGACAAGTATCGCCTACACGATGTCTCGGCTGGGAACACCGGTTCGACCGGCGGCGAGAGCTAGACGGCCTGGGTCTCCAAAGTTCATGACGGCTGTGGCGCAAACCAAGGAGCAGACGCTCGCGTGGCTGAAGGCTGTCTCGGGCGAGCTCGCTTCAGCAACTCTCAAGCGGCTGGACGACACACTTCCCTGGTATGGTGACATGCCACCGGGGCGTCGGTCTGCCGTCGGCCTTGTGGCCCAGGCAGGTATCACGTCTTTTATCCACTGGTTTGACGACCCGACCTCCACACCGTGGATCGCCGCAGACGTGTTCGGGGCCGCACCGCGTGAACTGCTCCGCTCGGTGAGCCTGACCCAAACCCTGCAGCTAATCAAGGTCACGGTCGAGGTGGTTGAAGACCGGGTTAGAGGCCGAGGCGAACCACTGCGCGAGGCGATCCTTCTCTATTCCAGGGAGATCGCCTTCGCCGCAGCGGATGTCTATGCTCGTGCCGCCGAGGCACGCGGGCTTTGGGATGCGAGGCTCGAAGCTCTGGTCGTTGACTCAATTCTCAGTGGTGAGTACGACGATGAACTTCCCTCTCGCATCGCCGCCCTTGGCTGGCATGGTCACGGTGAGGTTTCCGTACTTGTCGGGACGGCACCCAAAATGCTCGATGTCGACATGCTGCGGCGCACGGCGCGGCACTTGGATGCGGATGTATTGATCGGCGTTCAGGGCAACCGTCTGGTACTCGTAATTGGCCGTGCGACCCCCTACGACGCCGACCCTGCCGACGGCTCAATCGATCCGCAGGTGTCGTTCCTCGATATCGCCAGCGCCCT
>JBDTIM010000162.1:0-24071 GCA_039936355.1 Lacisediminihabitans sp.
GTTTGCGCCGAGAGGGCCCGCTGGAACGAGCACTCTCGGCGCAAACGGGCACGCTCGGCACACAACTGGCAGTTAGGGTGTTGTTTGTGATGACGGATGCCACGAGGCCCCCGGCCCCCCACCGCAGGACCCGGGTCCCAGTCTGGGACAACGCTCGCTTCGCCTGCGTTACCCTCGTCGTTATCGGCCACGGCATCCAAAGGCTCACCGGCGATTCGGATGCCGCGCTCGGCGTATATCTCTTTATCTATGCATTCCACATGCCAGCCTTCGCCATCATCAGCGGCTACTTCTCGAAGGCTTCTCCGCCGAGCTCTCGACAGATGAAGAAGGTCCTCACCGACATCGTGCTGCCGTACGCCATCATGGAGACGATCTGGAGTGGTGTGCAGTTCCTGGTCGAGGGCTCGACCAGCCTCAACCCGACCACCCCGCACTGGACCCTGTGGTTCCTTCTCGCACTGGCCGTGTTCCGGCTGATCCTGCCCTACCTTGTCTTGCTGAGATGGCCGCTGGTGTGGTGCGTGGCATTCTCTGTCGGAGTTGGGTACCTGAGCAACGTCGACAACACCTTCTCCTTGGCCCGTTCCATCGGCATCCTGCCTTTTTTCTTTCTAGGCTGGCAAGTCAGGCAGTGGAAGCTGGTCGACCGCTGGCGTCTCATGGATGCCAGGGCGTGGTGGTTGCGGGTTGTCGCAGTGGCGATCTTCGCGGCATGGGCGGCAGTAGTATTCCCATTCATCGGCGTGTGGCGCTCCATCGACCTCAAGTACTGGTTTTTTTACGACGATTCGTACAACGGAATCGGACAGGATGCATGGTGGGCCGGGCTTATCAGGCTGGGCTTCATCCTGCTGGCGGCACTTCTCAGTGCAGCACTGTTCGTTCTCATTCCGCGCAAGAAGACCTGGTTCACGCGCTTCGGACAAGCGACCATGTACATCTACCTTCTGCATAGCTTCGTGCTGTACCCGATTCGACAGTCCGGAATCCTCGGGGACGAGCACTCGTCGCTCGTCTGGCTGATAGGCATGATCATCTTCGGCATTGTCGTGTCGATCGTGCTGGCCACCCCGTTCGTGCGCCGTGTTTTTCGGCCTCTCATCGAACCGAAACCGCAGTGGCTGTTCCTGCGGTTGGATGGCCCAAACAGTGCAGACCCCATCCCACGCGGAGCCTCCCACGTTGACCCCACCGGTTCTCGGCGCAACTAGGCCACGTTTTTCTGGATCTGTGAGCGCTGAGTCTGTCGTCGTTACGCCATGTTTCGTGCTGGATTGCTCATCCGGCCAGTAATTCCTAGGCTCGGAGGACATGCGCGGGATTCCGCCGGCAAGAATTCGTTCCAACGAGGAGAACCACAATGAGCGACTGGAAGTTCGAAACAAAGCAGATCCACTCCGGTGCGCAGCCGGACCCGACGACAAACGCTCGTGCAACACCGATCTACCAGACCACCTCGTACGTTTTCAACAGTGCTGAGCACGCAGAGAAACTGTTCTCGCTTGCGGAATTCGGCAACATCTACACTCGCATCCAGAACCCGACGCAGGCGGTCGTCGAGGAGCGTCTGGCAGCGCTCGAAGGCGGCACCGGCGCTCTGCTGGTGGCCTCCGGCATGACGGCGACCACATTCGCCGTTCTCAACATCGCCGGTGCTGGCGACCATATTGTCTCCTCAGCCTCGATCTACGGCGGCACCTACAACCTGTTCAAGTACACTCTGGCAAAGCTCGGCATCGAAACAACCTTCGTAGAGAACCAGGATGACCTCGACGAGTGGCGTCGAGCGGTTCGTCCGAACACGAAGCTCCTGTTCGCGGAAACCATCGGAAACCCTCGCATCAACGTGCTCGACATCCGCGCCGTCGCCGACATCGCCCACGAGAACGGCGTACCGCTTATCGCGGACAACACGATCGCGACCCCTTACCTGTTGCGCCCTTTCGAACACGGCGCCGACATCGTCGTTCACGCTGCAACGAAGTTCCTCGGCGGTCACGGCACCGTCATCGCGGGCATCATCGTCGACGGTGGAACCTTCGAATGGTCCAAGAACGTAGAGAAATTCCCCGGCCTCACCAAGCCTGACCCCTCATACCACGGGGCGAGTTACACGGCAGCGGTCGGCGACGGACTCGCTTACATCATCAAGGCTCGCGTGCAATTGCTGCGCGACCTCGGGGCGGCCATCTCGCCCGTCAGCGCGTGGCAGCTCATCCAGGGCATTGAGACTCTCAGTCTGCGGATGGAGCGTCACGTGCAGAACGCACAGGCGGTTGCCGAATGGCTCGATGCGCGGGATGACGTTGAGACTGTGTACTACGCCGGACTACCCTCCAGCCCCTGGTACGGATTGGCCAACCAGTACACACCGAAGGGTGTCGGTGCCGTGCTCTCCTTCGACCTCAAGGGTGGTGTGGATGCTGGCCGCGCTTTGGTCGACAACGTGAAGCTGTTCAGCCACCTAGCCAACATCGGAGACGTGCGCAGTCTGATCATTCACCCAGCATCGACCACTCACTCCCAGCTGACGCCGGAACAACGGCTTTCCGGTGGGGTCACGCCAGGGCTGGTACGCCTCTCCGTCGGACTCGAAAACATCGACGACATTAAAGCCGATCTCGAACTCGGTCTTGCCGCTGCAAAGACAGCAATCGCAGCAAACAACTAACTCCGGCACCATCGCTCAACGCGGCCGTCCCACCACCGGTGGGGCGGCCGCGTCACTTTCCTTGTCGGCGCACGGGTCCCGAGCACGAAGACGAACCCACCGTGTAACAAACACAACCCCTACGCCTCGACCCGGGATACTGAACTAGATATGGATTGGCAAACTTCCGAGGACACGGTTCCGTCTAGCTTCATCACCGAAGCGAACGCGCGAGCACTCACAGGCAAGCCGTCGGCGACTGGTGCCTGGCGCGAGGGCGACGCTCCTGGCCATCGTTCCTTCGTCTCCATCGGGCCTCTCGATCTTGAGCGCGGCGGAAACCTGGCTTCGGTCAGGATCGCGTACGAGAGTTGGGGAGAGCTTAACGCGGATGGCACCAACGCCATCCTCGTCCTGCACGCGCTCACCGGTGATAGCCACCTGATCGGATCCCCGGGCTCAGGACACCCCACCGCGGGCTGGTGGGGCGGCATTATCGGGCCAGGAAAACACGTCGACACAAACAAGTGGTTCGTGGTGTGCCCCAACATGCTCGGCGGTTGTCAGGGCAGCACGGGTCCTGCTTCCCTCGCCTCCGACGGTCGCGAATGGGGTGCACGATTCCCTTACCTCACGATCCGGGACCAGGTTCTTGCCCAGGTCGCGTTTTCCGACCTGCTGGGGATCGGACGCTGGGCGGCCGTTATCGGCGGATCAATGGGCGGCATGCATTCTCTCGAATGGGCCGTCGGACATCCGGACCGAATGGAACGCGTTGCCATCATCGCCGCGCCAACTATCAGCAGTGCCGACCAGATTGCGCTTAATTCAGTTCAGATTGAAGCGATCAAGATGGATCCCAGATTCGAGGACGGAGACTATTACGAGGCAGCGGATGGCGATGGGCCGTACCGGGGACTGGCCCTGGCTAGGCGGATGGCGCTTCTCAATTACCGCTCCCCTTCCGAGCTGAACGATCGATTCCAGCGGAGCTGGCAGAGCAGCATCAGCCCGCTCGGTTCCTCAGGCAAATTCGCGGTGGAAAGCTACCTCGACTTTCACGGAAACAAATTCACGCGTCGTTTCGACGCAAACAGTTACGTGACGCTTGTCGAAGCGATGAACTCCCACGACATCGGGCGCGACCGCGGGGGTGTTTCCGAGGCGTTGGCACGCGTCACGGCAAAAAGTCTCGTGCTCGGAATCGACAGCGACCGACTGTTCCCCGTTGAATACCAGGTGCTGATCGCGAGTGGACTCACAGCCAATATCGACGGGGGAAATGCCGTCATCATCCACTCACCTTTCGGCCATGATGGCTTCTTGATAGAGGATGATCTCGTGGGTCCGGAACTGGCGCGACTGCTCGACGACTGAACAAGTACATTCGAGATCATGTCACATTGGTTATGCTGATCTGGTGTGTACAGAACGGTCTGACATAGGGGCCGACCATCGCGGTAGGAAGATACTGACGAAAGTTCGCCAGTGATGACGTCGCGCGTAAACCGAACGCCTCCTATTCGAGTCGCCGTGGTGGACGACCACAGACTCGTTTTGGACGGGATCGTCGCCCACTTGTCCGCGAAGAGGCTGGGCATCGAGGTTGCAGTCAGCGAAGACAGCTGGGCGGGGCTGCTCTCTCACGCCGCATTCCCGGTCGACGTCGTGGTACTTGATCTTAACCTCGCTGATCACATCCCCATCGGAACCAAGATCCGCGCCCTGACCGCCGCGGGAAGCCGCACGATTGTGATCAGCAGGCACGCGGATGTGTCAACGATTTACAGCGTTATTCAGTCCGGAGCTCTCGCGTTCGTACCCAAGACAGAGACCGCGGATGAACTGGTGGCCGCCATCCGATCAGCAGCGTCCGGAGTGCAATACCAGAACGGACCGATGCTCAAGGCGATGGCAGGCACGACTCCTGAGGAACTCCCGGGCCTCGGCAAGAGGGAGCAGCGCGCACTGGTGCTTTACGCGTCTGGCCGCACCATCAAAGAGGTCGCAGCGGCCATGGGAACCACAGAAGAGACCGTCAAGTCATACATCAAGCGAGCCAGACGCAAGTATCGCGAATCCGGTATCGATCTCGGCACCAAAATTCGACTTCGTGACCACGGTATCCGCGCTGGATGGGTTTCGGCCGAGTGAGGCTAGAGGGCCACGGTTTGTCGTGGCCCTCTTAGCATGACCCCCCGGTCCGGCATGAAACTCTCAAGATTTCCCTGCCAGGCGCCGTTTACTCGGGTGTAAGCGCCAATCCGAATGTCAACGCGAGAACGTCGAACCCGGAACGAGCGTGGCTACCGACTGGTCGGTGTGCCCCTCTTTTCTCTTTCACTGAACTGTACTCGTGAGCTAACTCGCATAACCAACGGTGTCGCACCCCCACTTAAGGTGACAATGTGGAACTATGGCAAGCGTGGAACCAATCGCCAAGGAACGCGATCGACTTCTGCATCGCTCCGCTCGAATTGTGGGGTTGGGCTCAACGATCGTTTCTCTCATCTCCTTCAGCACGCCCGGACTCCTCCCGCTAACCAGCTATATCGCGACTCTCCCGCTGTATGCCCTGCTGGCCTTTGCCATTTATCGGATGGGGATGGGGCAGTCGCTCCTCTGGGTCGCGCTCGGGCTAACCTCTGGCCTCGCAATCCTTTTGGTGGCTCAGGTACCGAACGGACACAGTGAGACGACCGCGGTGGCAGATTCCATGGTTCCGCTCGCCGGGGCTGCGATGGCAGCGTTCGCGATGGTGCTCATCAGCACAGTTCCTCGGCTGGTTATCCTGGTGATCGGCGCCGGGCTAGCGTTCACGCTTGTGCAATTCGCATCGCCAAACCCAGACGTGCTTTCACGACAAGCGGCTTCGGTGGTTGTCGGTTGGGTCCTCGCCGGAATTCTCGGCTACTGGCTGAGAGCAAGCGTGCCAAGAGCGGCGCGCAAGATTTTCAGCATCGGCCGCGCTCACCGAGCAGAACGGCTGGCGAGCGAGACTGAAGCCCAGCGACGCCAAGGAGCGAGACTGTTGCACGATACGGTGCTGGCCACGCTCACGCTGCTTGCCCACTCCGGATTCGGGGTCACGGCATCCGCTCTTCAACAGCAGGCAGGCGACGATGCGAGGCTCCTGCGCCAATTGCGCCTTGGCGCCAGTCCCGTCCCACAGTCGTCAGGCACGTACAACCTCGAACAAACCGAGGAATCCATTCTCGGGACTACCCTCGAGTCGGTGAAGCAGAGGTTCGGCCGCATGGGCCTTGAAGTGAGCTGGCATGGGACAGGACAGGTTCTACTGCCGAGTGATGTGCTCGACGCCTTCCTGCTCGCGCTAGCCGAGTGTCTGGAGAATGTGCGCAGGCACGCTGGCGTCACCGATGCTCACGTGACAATCACTGACGACGAGACAACAGTCCGTGCCATGGTCACGGATGCCGGGGTTGGCTTCGACCTCAAAGACATCGACGAGGCGCGACTGGGTTTTAAAGACTCGGTGGTCGGCCGACTCCACGAGGTCGGCGGCAACGCCAGGTTGTTCTCCTCGCCCGGCTCCGGCACAACCGTCGTGCTGGAGGTGCCCAAGTGACCGATGTCTCCAGTCCGGAGGAAAACACTCTCGGCGTGATTGTTGGGCGTCGACGAAACCGCACGGGTGTACCACAGGCGTCAACGGCAGCTCGTGCAATGCACCAGGCAGGTGTACCAGGCGCGAGCCTCGGTACCGGGTATCTCGGCGTGGGTGCTGGCGTCATTGCCGGGGTGCAAGCACTGTTTGGCATCAGTTTGTTCGTGTGGAACGTCGGCGTGTATCCGAGTCTGCTGCCCATAATTGTCTCCTGGTTCATCTACATCGCTTCGCTTATCGGCGTCGTCGTCACCCTTGCTACCCGAGGCGAGAGGATGTCAGGCCTGCTCTTCGGCACATTCCTCGTGGCTCAGGCGTGTGTGGTGGCGCTTGACTTCGTCGCGATCTGGCCCCTTCACAACGTGGGCCAGTTCGCCACGGCATCCACCTCTGTTGGTTTCGGACTCTTGGTCGCCGTGACCCTCAGACGTGCCAGCGAAATGCTGCTCGCTGCAGGGCTTCTCGGCGCGGCTTTCATCGCCGCGATCATGCTCACCACGCCCCTGACTGGCGAAACACTGCCGTCGCAGATCGGCATCGTCGCTCTCGCAGTATTGCCACCCGTGTTCGGGGTCTATGTCGTACAGCGGTTTCGGCGAGTCGTTCAGCTTGAACTCGACCGGGTTCTCGTCCAGAGCACCATCTCGGCTCCACGCTTCGCCGTCGGCATGCTTGCCTCCGAGGAGCTCGCTCGGCTCGATCTCGCCGCGGAAGACCTGCTCGACTCTGTCGCGACCGGTAAGACATCCCTGCCGCTTTCTCCCAAGATTGCATCGACTGCCGCATCGCTCGCAACCGAACTCCGACTTCATCTCATCGAGGGACGTCGAGAGACCTGGCTGTATCACGCGATCACCGAGTCAGAACAGTTGGGTAAGGGGGTCTCGCTCAGTGACCCTGGCAGCCTGGCCGGCCTGCTCGACCCACACCAGCGCGACGGACTTCTCGCAGCGGTATGGCTCCTCGTGAGCAACAACGGCAAGAAGGTCTCCACCGCGCAGCTTGCCCTCGGGCCGATCAAGAGCACGATCGACGACGGCCCAGCACGCACTGTTACGGTCCCCATCGTGATTACGACCACGGGTATCCCCCGAAATCGAGTGGACCCGACTACCTGGAATGCAATCGGCAAAGCAGGCCGATTCATCGATTCCACGCAGAATTCGAGCCTGCGTGTCGAGATCGAGTGCATCGTGACCAACCCCGCAAACCAATAACATGCTGGATAACCCCAACGGAGATCAGGTAGCACAGTGGCGATAACAGACAACCGGATTCGACTTGCGCTCGTCGACGATCACAAGATGCTTCTCGGAGCGCTCACGGAATGGATTCGTGGCGCGGCATCCGACATCAACATGGTTGCCGCGGTCTCCACTTGGCCAGAGCTGCTGACCCATGAAGAGTTCCCCGTCGATGTCGTACTGCTCGACCTCGACCTGAAAGACAACATCCCCATCTCACTCAAGATTTCGACCCTCAACACCACGGGCGTCAAGACGGTTGTGATGAGCACCTACTCCGAACCAAACGTTGTGCGCGAGGCTCTCGCTGCAGGCGCACTCGGTTACCTCGTGAAGAGCGAAGACGCCGAGATGATCGTCGAAGCCATCCGTGCAGCTACCCGCGGCGAATCGTACGTTTCCGCCGAGCTCGACTTGGCTCTCAACGCCGGAACGGTCGGTGGTGCGCCGAAGCTCAGCGCACAGGAGCGTCGGGTGATGGCGCTGTACGGCGGTGGTGAACCAGTCAAGGCTGTCGCATACCAACTGAGCATTTCCGAAGAGACGGCAAAGTCGTATCTCAAACGGATTCGCGAGAAATACCGGGTCGCAGGGATCGACGTTGGCACCAAGGTTGCACTGCGCAAGCGGGCGATCCACGACGGCATACTGTTATCCACTGAGACACCGTCGGGGTTCTAGCACAAGCTTCAGAACAGAGTTTCCTGAACAGGCTCTTTAACGCAGGACTGGCCGTTTGCGCTCCCGCAGTACGCTCGCGGCTGCCAGCGCTACACCTGGTACACACAGGCCGAGCCCGACCCAGCTCGGCGAGAGGTAGCCGTAGCCCGCGACGATCGTCACTCCCCCGAGGTATGCACCCAGGCTGTTGCCGAGGTTCAGGGAGGCGTGGTTGACCGCAGCGGCGAGTGTCTGGCTGTCTCCTGCGACATCCATGAGCCTGGTCTGGATTGCGGGTGCCAGCGCGGCTGCCGATGCCCCGACCATGAACGTAAAGGCAAGCAGTCCTGGCACCGAATGGGCGGACAGCGCGAGGCCGGTGAGCGAAAAGGCAAAGAGACCAAAGTAGCTGAAGATCGAGCCCATAATATTGCGGTCAGCACTCCACCCACCGAGAATGTTGCCCACCGTCATCCCCAGACCGACGACTACGAGGACAATGGGCACGAACCCGATGCCGAGCCCGGTCACCTCCGTGACGAGCGGCGAGATGAAAGTATAGACGGCGAAGAACCCGCCGAATCCAACGGCGCCGATCAGCAGAGCCAACCACACCTGAGAGCGGCCGAACGCCTTCAGCTCACGTTTCATGGTCGCGGCGGGGTCCCCAGCCTGGAACGGCACCAGGATAGCGATCGCGATGAAGCTCAGGGCGAATATGGTGGCGACGGCAAGGTAGGCCACTCGCCAGCTCGTGGTCTGGCCAAGGAGCGTGATGGCAGGGACGCCGATGACATTGGCTACCGTGAGCCCGGAGAGCACAAGCGCCACTCCTCTCGCACGACGGCCGGGCCCCATGAGTGAAGCTGCGACTAGGGAAGCGACGCCAAAATAGGCGCCGTGCGGGAGCCCCGCCACGAAACGGGCCAACAGGACCAGACCAAAGCTCGGAAGCACCGCGGATGCCGCAGTCGCGACCGTAAATGCCGCGGCCAGGCACAGCAGGAGTTGTTTGCGAGGAAAACGGGCGGCGAGTGTCGCTATTGTGGGCGCACCGACAACCACTCCGAGTGCGTAGGCGGACACGAGCCACCCCGCCTGCGCGTTCGCCGCAGCCGGAGACGATTCAAAAAGAGCTGGCAGCAGGTCGTGGGCGAGATTCGGTAGCAGCCCCATAGCGACGAACTCAGTTGACCCGATACCGAATCCACCGAGTGCGAGAGCGAGCAGCGCGAGACGAGTGCGGGCCGGACTCACCGAGAGGAGTCGCGGATGGCCCGCTCCAGTCGTTCCACCTTGCCGGTCAGCTCGCCCGTGTGACCCGGGCGGATATCAGCCTTCAGTACCAGCGAGACCCGCGAGCCAAACGCGCCCACTGCATCCGTTGCTTTCCTGACGACCGCGAAAACTTCGTCCCAATCACCCTCAATCGTGGTGAACATCGAGTCAGTGTGATTCGGCAATCCGGAGTCGCGTACGACCTTTACCGCTGCCGCAACCGCATCGTGAACCGAGTCTCCGTCATGTGGTCCGCCGCTCGGTGCGACGGAAAATGCCACCAGCATGTTCTTGCCTCGTTTCATCGCTCTTGCTTGTCACCCATAAGACTGTCACGTACCACGAAGTCGTCGCACACATTATCTGTCCGTCCGACGCGGCCGAGCTCGAACATCGCCCAACCAAGAAGCACGAACAGCATAAGGTTACGCACCGTCAACACGATCAGCGGTACAGGATGCAAAGCAAGCAGCGCGTCATACAGGAACGGGTAAATGAGTTGGGTGAGTGTGGCAATGATGGCAACCAGGATCGCGGGAGTTCGAAAGGACCGACCGTGGGCCGACGCCGAGGTCACCAGGCCCAGGATGACGGGCACAGCCAACCAGGTGATGTACTGCGGAGAGCCGACCTTGTTGAATGCGATGAGAGCAGTCACGAGAGCTAGGGTGAGCGCCGGAAGCACGTCGATGCTCGATCCGCGATTGCGCACCGCCAGCACGGCCACCAGCACGATGGCGAGAATCGCCAGCAACATGAGCGGAGTCGTCAACTCTGCAATCGCGTCAACACCTCCTCCGGTCACCTGGAAGGTGAGCAGCGCCCGGTTGAAGAAAATAGACACCTGTGGCACACCCGCGAATGCCTGCCACAGCCATGGCGTGCTCACGGGCGCCTCAATCTGCAGCCCTCGACCGGCCTGCTGGCCCACAAAACTGAAAACTTGGGCCCCGCCGCCCACCGCTACAGCGGCAACGACGACGACGACGCTCGCAGCCAGCGCCGCCAGAAGAATCTGCCAGCGCTGCCGAGTAGCCACGACTGCAGCGATGAGGAGCGCACCCGGCCAGACCTTCATCCACGCCGCGACGGTGAGGAGCGCACCTGCCATCCTGGGTCGGGTAGCTAGAAACAGCACACCGACGACGGCCAGAGGAACGGAGATCGTGTCAATCCTGGCCACGGCGATTGGACCGAGGAGTGTGAGAAACGCTAGCCACCACCAGGCTGCCACAGTGTTCCGAGCATTCCTGTGCCATCCGACCAGGAACCCAAATGCGACGGCGTCTAGAGCGGTAACGATGGCAAGCCAGGTGAGCGCGTACGCGTCAGGGCCGAAGACCCAGGCGAGAAGCATCGGAACGATCGCGACAATCGGATACACCCAGGCGCTGTCGATCCCCACCCACACATGGGTGTCAAAACCTTGCTGCATCCACGTCTTGTAGACCAGGGTCACGTCACCGAGCGGATGCTCGTTCCCAACAATATTGGCGACACTGAGCCAGAGGTGGACGAGCAGGAATACCGGCCACAGTGCCAGCCGATGCCGCACGAGCCGGATCACTGCCTCTCGGCACTACCGCGTGTGTCATGGATCGCGAGCAGCCTCGCGATCACCTTCTGCACCGCTGCTGCCAAATCGAGCACGACAAATGGCCCGCCGCCGCTGGCCTCCTCCGCCGCGAGACCGTGCAAAACTGACGCCGTCGCCGCCAGCCGCGCCAACACTGAATCGTCCGTCGCGATTTCGTCCGCATGCGTCGCCAGGAGAGCACCGAGGATCCCACCGAGTACGTCGCCCGTGCCCGCCGTCGCGGTCCAGGCCGGCGCGGTGGAGGCGGTGAGACTCGTACCATCCGGCGCGGCAATGTAACTCAAGTGCCCCTTGAGGAGAACCGTCACGCCAAGCTGGTCGGCTGCAATTTTCGCGGAAGCGGCAGGGTCGTTCGCAATCTGGCCGGCGTCGACCCCCAGCACGCGGGCGAGTTCACGGAAATGCGGCGTGATCACCACCGGTCCCCGGGCCTGGTGGATTAGGTCGAGCGCGCCAGCATCCAGCACCGTCGGAACGCCCTGGCGAAGCGCATCCGACAGCCGTCTAGTTGCCGCGGGCGCCCTCCGTGCCGCGTCCATGCCCGAGCCGAGCAGCCACGCCTGCACCCGGCCGGGTTCGGTGACTGTCTCGGGCCGCCGCTGCAATACGAGAGCACTGGGGCGGTCAGGGCCGAGGTAGCGCACCATGCCTACTCCGGTACGAAGCGCGGCTTCAACCCCCAAAACGGCCGCACCAGGATAGGCCTTGGACCCGGTGACAATACCAAGCACACCGCGACTGTACTTGTCGTCCGAGTCGACGGGAACGGCAATGCAGGCCACGGCATCGTCACGCGACCACTCGCGGTATGAGGTCATGGACCTCACGATAGTTTGCCGATCAGGAAATGTCTCACAGGCACGGGTCAGTTCCGCCGCGTAGCGTCCTGCACTTCACCGACGAGCTCCTCGATGATGTCCTCGAGAAAGAGCACACCTCGTGTCTGCCCATGCTCATCGAACACCCTGGCCAAGTGCACACCAGAGCGTCGCATCGCCGCCAGGGCATCCTCTAAGTCCGTTTCGCGGTTGATCGAGATCAGCTGTCGGATCCGCTTCGGAGGTACCGGCTCGGTGAACTCGTGAGTCTCCTCGAGGTCGATAACGTCTTTGAGATGCAGGTAGCCGGTGGGTTCCCCCGCCTCGTTCACAAGCGCGTAGCGAGAGAACCCGTGCCGGGCCACAGCACGCTCTACCTCGGCCGGAGTTACCGCCTCTGACAGGCTCACGAGCTCCGTCATCCCGACCGCGATGTTCTTGACCTTCTTCGTGGAAAATTCAAACGCCGCGTTTAGCGCACCGATGCTGTCGTTCAGCACACCGGCCTTTGTCGACTGGGCCACGATGTTGGCAACCTCGTCGACGGTAAACGCGCTGTTCGCCTCGTTACGCGGCTGCACACCGAACAACCGAATGATGCCATTCGTGGTCGCATTGAGCGCGACGATGATCGGGCGGAAGATCGCAGAGATGAACACGAGGGGCGGTGCGAGGACGAGCGCAGCACGATCAGGAACGGAAAACGACAGGTTCTTCGGCACCATCTCCCCGATGACCACGTGTAGGAACGACACGATGACCAACGCGAGCACGAACGAGATCGTGGCGATCACCTCATCGGTCCAGCCGGTGAGGCCGAGCGGGCCCTCCACCAGATGATGGATGGCGGGCTCCGAGACATTCAAGATCAGCAGCGAACACACGGTAATGCCAAGCTGGCTGGTGGCGAGCATCATGGTCGCGTGTTCCATGGCATGGAGCGTCGTCTTGGCCGCCCGCCCCCCCGCTTCGGCACGCGGTTCAATCTGGGAGCGCCGCGCGGAGATCACTGCGAATTCGGCTGCGACAAAGAATCCGTTCACCAACAGCAGGATGCCCAGCCATGCGATTCCCCACCAGTCGCTCATGCGGTTTCACCGCCGTCAGGCACACTGGGGGTGAACCGCACTCTGTCGATGCGACGGCCGTCCATGCGTTCGATACGGAACTCTCCCGCATCGACCAAAATCGTGTCACCGACAACGGCGAGCCTGCCCAATTCACTCATCAGGAACCCAGCTACCGTCTCATACGGACCGTCTTCCGACACGGTGACTCCTGCTCGTTCGAGCAATTCGTCCGGACGGAGCATGCCAGGAAAAGTCAGCCAATTGCGCGAGCGCACTACCCCGGCACGAGTTCTATCGTGTTCGTCAGCGACTTCGCCAACGAGTTCCTCGACCAGATCCTCGAGTGTGACAACGCCGGCGGTGCCGCCGTACTCGTCGACCACGACGGCCATTTGGTATCCGCGGCCACGCAGTTCGCCGAGCAGGAGATCGAGGCGCATCGTCTCTGGTACTCGTAGCGCATCTGACTGCAGCGCGGAAACAGGAACGTCACCGCGCCGCTCCCTCGGTACCGCAACGGCCTGCTTAACATGCACAAATCCAACGACATCGTCGATCCCATCGTCGATGACAGGAAAGCGGGACAGTCCGGTGCGCCCCGCGAGGTCGATCACGAGCTGCGCGGAATCGGTGCGGCCGACGCTCGCGACTCTCGGGCGCGGGGTCATGACATCCGTTGCGGTGTGCTCGCCGAATACGAGCGTGCGTGCAAGGAGGGTTGCCGTGTCACGATCGAGACTGCCTGCCTTGGCGGAGCGGCGAACGAGGGACGACAACTCTTCAGCCGTTCGAGCAGAGGAAAGTTCTTCCCGCGGCTCTATCCCCACCGAGCGCAGAATGACATTGGCCGTGTTGTTCAGGACCACAACGAATGGCCTGAACAGCCACGTGAACCCGACCTGGAAGGGTAGTACGAACTTGGCCGTCGCCAGCGGCAGGGCCAAAGCGAAGTTCTTGGGGACGAGTTCACCGATGATCATCGACAGCAGCGTCGCGATCACGATGGCCAGCACACTAGCTATAACGACAACCGCGGACTTCGACATCCCGAATACACCGAGCGGACCGCGCAGCAGGCTGCTGATCGCAGGCTCCATGGTGAAGCCGGTCAGCAGCGTCGTCAGGGTAATGCCGAGCTGGGCACTGGATAAGTGGGTCGAGGTGACCTTCAACGCACCGATTGACACACCCAGTCCGCGATCACCGCGCGCCTGGCGAGATTCTAAATCTGAACGGTCGAGATTAACCAGAGAGAACTCGGATGCAACGAAGAATCCGGTGCCGACGGTAAGAACCAGACCGATGGCGAGCATGATGAGCTCATACACGGGAACCACCGGCACGGCGACTAGGAGGGGGGTCGTCCATTATTAGACCGAGTATACCGAGTCAGGCTCCGCTCCCGCACTGAGGTCACCAGCTGACGGGAAGCGCCTTGCCCTCTTCATAGCCGGCCGCCGACTGGATACCGACCAGCGCACGCTCGCGAAACTCTTCAAGGTTTGAGGCGCCGGCGTAACTCAGCGAGCTTCGCACGCCGGAGGTGATCATGTCTAACAGGTCTTCGATCGAAGGGCGCTTCGGATCAAGGTAAATTTTCGATGAGGAGATCCCCTCAGCGAACAGCTCCTTGCGGGCCCTTTCGTATGCGTCCAAGCGGTCGAAACGGTCGTGCACTGCCTTGGTGGATGCCATACCCCAGCTCTCCTTGTACAGGCGGCCTGAATCATCCGTCTCCAAGGTTCCCGGAGCCTCAATCGTGCCGGCAAACCACGAGCCGATCATGACGGATGCGGCACCAGCGGCGAGCGCGAGCGCGACGTCCCGCGGATAGCGAACCCCGCCATCCGCCCACACCTGGGCACCGAGTTCGCGAGCGGCGTCCGCCGTCTCCACAACGGCCGAAAATTGCGGACGCCCGACTGCGGTCATCATCCGTGTTGTGCACATTGCGCCCGGCCCAACCCCCACCTTGATGATGTTTGCACCGGCCCCGACGAGGTCCTGGACGGCATCAGCGGTCACGACGTTTCCGGCGACCAACGGAATAGACAGTCCGAGGGACGCAACGGTTTCGATCGCCCGCACCATGACATCCTGGTGGCCGTGCGCCGTATCCAGGACGAGCACATCGACCCCTGCGGCCACGAGCGCCTTGGCCTTGCTCGCAACGTCACCGTTCACACCGAGTGCCGCGGCCACTATCAGTCGACCCTGTGCGTCGACCGCGGGTCGGTAGAGGGTAGAGCGCAATGCACTCTTCCTGCTGAGTGTTCCTACCACCTCGCCGCGACGGAGTACCGGCGCAAACTCCAGTTCGGCTGCAACCATCAAGTCGAACGCCGCGCGCGGCTCGGTCACATCCTCCGCGTCGATCGAGGTGAGCCTGCCATGCAGGAGGTCGCCGAGGCGGGCATCAGGAAGGGCGGTACCGAGCCGCGACGCGAGGATGAAGCCGAGGAAGGCGCCGTGGCCATCATGAACCAGGATGCCATGGCCGTCGACAGCGGGCAGCTGTCTGAGCGCCTCGGCAACGGTTCTGTCCGGCCCCATGCTGATCGGGCTATCGAAAGCGACAGGCTGGTCCTTGACCCAGCGGATGGCGGTGTCGAGATCCTGCAGATGCAAGTCCTGAGGAAGAACGCCAAGACCACCTCGGCGGGCCAGACTTGCGGCCAGACGGGGTCCCGTAACGGAGTTCATATTCGCGGAAACGATCGGGATTGTTGCACCCGTTCCGTCCTGTGGAGCGAGCGACACGCTCAACCGGCTTCCGACCGCCGAGCGGCTTGGAACCAGAAAAACATCCGAGTAGGTCAAGTCATGTTGCGGCGAGGCCTCGTAGAACTCCATATTTTAAAGGTAGTCCCTCAACGTGGGGGAGGCATCGTCACAGTAAAAGCGATTACGCTTGAAAGAGTGCGCCAACGAGGGTGTGCGTATGACCAAGGCAGTAACAACGGACGAAGAAGTGGGCGGTACGCGGTGTCGAGCCAAGTGACCGGACTTGCCTCCGAGGATGGATCCTCGAACGAGTTTGGAGCCAACGAGTGGCTGGTAGACGAAATGTACGAACGGTACATCGTCGATAAGAATTCGGTAGACCAGTCTTGGTGGCCCATTCTCGAGAGTTACCATCCCGTTAAGGCGGGTGAAGCGAGCCACACGGCTGTTCCAACAGGAGCCGCTGAGGCAGAATCGCCTCAAGAAGAAACTCCACAGGCTGTCGCACCGACCAGTGCAGCCCCTGTCACTACACCGAGCCCCGAGGCCGCGTCACCCAGCCCGGCGGTCACCCCGGCGCCGGGGCAGCCAATTGCCAAGACCACATCGAAACAGGCTGCACCTCAGCCGATTCCAGCAGAGGCTCCGGCAAACGGAAAGAAGCCAGCAGGTGAGGCAGAGGTTCCGGCCGAACCGCAGAACATAGTGCAGCCTCTGCGCGGCATGTCCAAGTCGCTAGCGGCCAACATGGATGCCAGTCTCACAGTGCCGACCGCAACCAGCGTGCGAACGGTCCCTGCCAAGCTCATGATCGACAACCGCATCGTAATCAACAACCACATGAAGCGCGCCAGAGGTGGAAAGGTCTCGTTCACTCACCTCATCGGTTGGGCTCTCGTACAGGTACTCAAGGAGTTCCCCGCTCAGAACGTGTACTACGACGAGGTGGACGGCAAGCCGTCCGTTGTCGCACCAGCGCACATCAACCTGGGTCTCGCCATCGACATCCCGAAACCGGACGGCACCCGTGCGCTCCTGGTTCCCGGCATCAAGCACGCGGACACCATGATTTTTAGCGAATTCGTCGCGGCGTACGAGGCGATCGTGGTAAAAGCACGGTCAAACAAGCTCACAGCGGACGATTTCGCCGGCACGACCATCTCCCTGACCAACCCGGGCGGAATCGGCACAGAGCACTCCGTGCCGCGCCTGATGCGTGGGCAGGGTTGCATCATCGGGGCTGGTGCGCTGCAGTATCCGGCCGAATACCGTGGCTCATCGATCAAGACGGTCGTGGATCTCGCCATCGGCCAGACCATTACCCTCACCTCCACCTACGACCACAGGGTCATCCAGGGTGCTGGATCGGGCGAGTTCCTCAAGCTCGTGCAGGAACGCCTCACCGGTGGGCACGGTTTCTATGAAGACATTTTCGCTGCACTTCGCATTCCGTACGACCCCATCCGCTGGGGCATGGACATCACCGTCGACCCAGCCGAGGACGTCAGCAAGGCCACGCGGGTCCACGAACTGATCAACTCCTACCGAGTTCGCGGCCACCTGATGGCGGACACCGACCCACTGGAATACAAACAGCGCATCCACCCCGACCTCGACATTTACAACCACGGCCTCACGTTCTGGGATCTGGACCGCCATTTCGTCACCGGAGGTTTCGGTGGCAAACGCAGTTCCAAGCTGCGCGACATTCTCGGGATTCTGCGGGACTCCTACTGCCGCACGACCGGCATCGAATATATGCACATCCAGGATCCCGTGCAACGCAAGTGGATCCAGGATCGGGTTGAGCGTCCCTACACGAAGCCGAGCCACGACGAGCAGATGCGAATTCTGGAACGACTCAACGAATCCGAGGCGTTCGAAACATTCCTGCAGACAAAGTACGTGGGGCAAAAGCGTTTCAGTCTGGAAGGCGGAGAGTCAACCATCGCTCTGCTGGATGCCCTGCTCCAAGGCGCGGCGGAAGAGAAGCTCGACGAGGTTGCGATCGGCATGGCCCACCGCGGGCGCCTGAATGTGCTGACCAATATTGCGGGCAAAACCTATGGACAGATTTTCCGCGAGTTCGAGGGAACCCAGGATCCTCGCACTGTCCAGGGCTCAGGCGACGTGAAATATCACCTGGGTACCGAGGGAACCTTCACGGGCGCAAACGGCGAGCAAATCCCGGTCTATCTGGCCGCCAACCCCTCGCACCTCGAAGCTGTCGACGGCGTGCTCGAAGGCATTGTCCGCGCGAAGCAAGACAGGAAGCCGATCGGAAGTTTTCGGGTGCTGCCCGTGATGATTCACGGCGACGCGGCGATGGCCGGCCAGGGAATTGTGGCTGAGATTCTGCAGATGTCGCAGCTGCGTGCGTATCGCACGGGCGGAACAGTACACATCAACATCAACAACCAGGTCGGGTTTACAACCCCTCCGAGCGAGGGTCGCACCTCCGTGTACTCGACGGATGTTGCCAAGTCCATCCAGGCGCCCATCATCCATGTAAATGGCGACGATCCCGAGGCGGTGGTGCGCGCGGCGGAACTTGCTTTCGCTTACCGCCAGGAGTTCCACCGGGACATCGTCATCGACCTCATCTGCTACCGTCGTCGCGGCCACAACGAGGGTGACGACCCCTCGATGACCCAACCGTTGATGTACAACCTCATCGAGGCCAAGCGCAGCGTCCGTACCCTCTACACCGAGGCGCTGGTCGGTCGCGGCGACATCACCGAAGAGGAGTACAACTCAGCGCACCAGGACTTCCAGGAGCGGTTGGAACGAGCGTTCGCCGAGACTCATGCGGCGCAGACAGCGTCTATGCCGATCATCGTTCAGGATGCGAATGCCATCGCCGACCTCGAGCGCCCAGAAGCCCAGCAGGATGACAGCAGCGGAGTGCCGGAGTCCACTGGTGTCAGCGAGAACGTCATCGCCCTGGTGGGGAACGCCCACGGAAACCCCCCAGCCGGCTTCAGCGTGCATCCGAAGCTGCAGGCTCTCATGAAGAAGCGCATCGAAATGAGCCGAAGCGGTTCTATCGACTGGTCATTCGCAGAGCTGCTCGCCTTCGGGTCCCTGCTCCTGGAAGGCACCCCGGTGCGCATGGCAGGCCAGGATACCCGGCGAGGAACCTTCGTGCAGCGCCATGCCATCCTGCACGACCGTGTCAATGGTCAGGAGTGGCTGCCGCTCGGCAACTTGAGCGCGAATCAGGGCCGCTTCTGGATTTATGACTCCCTCTTGAGCGAATACGCGGCCATGGGTTTCGAGTATGGCTACTCGGTCGAACGCGCTGACGCCCTGGTGCTGTGGGAGGCACAGTTCGGTGACTTCGCCGACGGTGCACAGATCATCATCGACGAATTCATTTCCAGTGCCGAACAAAAGTGGGCGCAACGCTCCGGCGTTGTGCTGTTGCTTCCGCACGGGTACGAGGGCCAGGGACCTGACCACTCATCCGCGCGCATCGAGCGTTACCTGCAGCTGTGCGCTGAGAACAACATGACCGTTGCGCGGCCATCCACCCCGGCGTCCTACTTCCACCTGTTGCGTCGCCAGGCGTACCAGCGCCCGCGTCGTCCGTTGATCGTCTTCACCCCGAAGGCGATGCTCCGCCTGCGTGGTGCCACCAGCGAGATCGCAGATTTCACGAGTGGCAAGTTCGAGCCTGTGATTGATGACGCGACGATCACGGATAAGAGTGCGGTGAAGCGTGTTGTCCTCCATGCTGGCAAGCTGCATTATGACCTGCTCGCTGAGCGGACCAAGCGGGAACAGACCGACATCGCCCTCGTGCGTGTGGAGCAGTATTACCCCCTCCCGCTGCACGAGCTGGCTTCAGTACTGTCGCAGTATCCGAACGCCGAACTGCTGTGGGCACAGGAGGAGCCAGAGAACCAGGGTGCCTGGCCGTTCATCTGCCTGGAGCTGGCCCGCAACTACAAGGAACGCTCACTCTCTGTCGCCTCGCGGCCGTCATCGGCCTCCCCTGCCACCGGGTCGACCAAGCGCAGCGCCAAGGAGCAAGAAGAGCTGATCAGCAAGGCGCTCACGCTGTAACTCACGCACTAGGGGCCCGGCAGTAGGGGCCCAATCGATGCCGAGGTTCGTCAACGATGCGGCCATTACACCAGCCGCATCGTTGACATAGCAGCGCATAGTTAGCTGCGGAGCACGGTTCCTCCGCAGGAGGCTAGTGTGTCGCCTGAATCTCGCGAAGTTTGAGTAGAACCTGTGCGCGGAGGTCTTCCGGCACGGTCTCCTTGCAAGCACGCTGCACGGCCTGCGTCAAAACCAAACCGACCTGGTGCTCGTGTTGGCAGTCCGGGCAACCCGCCATGTGCTCGGTGATATCGGCGGCATCCGCCTTGGCCAGCTCGTTATGAAGATACTCTTCGAGCTCGGCCTTAGCTTTCTCGCAACCACAATCGGTCATTTTGGACTCCTCGAAGACTTCTTGGGCTTTGTCGCGGCAGCCGTCATCCCGCGTTCCTGTGCGTACCCAGCCAGCAGTTCCCTGAGCATCCGCCTGCCACGATGCAGACGGCTCATCACGGTACCCACCGGTGTTTTCATGATGTCGGCTATCTCCTGGTAGGAGAAGCCCTCCACGTCGGCGAAATAGACCGCCATACGAAAGTCTTCCGGAATCGACTGCAGGGCATCCTTCACATCGCTGTCTGGCAAATGGTCGATGGCCTCGACCTCGGCCGACCTGGTCGATCTGGCCTGGGTGACGGACTCCGCACCGCCCAGTTGCCAGTCTTCGAGCTCGTCAATCGTTCCCTGATACGGGTTGCGCTGGTTCTTGCGATAGCTGTTGATGAAGGTGTTCGTAAGGATGCGATATAGCCAGGCCTTGAGATTCGTGCCTTGCTGGAACTGCCCAAACGCCGCAAACGCTTTGACAAAGGTGTCTTGTACGAGATCTGCTGCGTCAGATGGGTTACGAGTCATCCGCATGGCAGCTGCGTACAGCTGATCCATAAACGGAATCGCCTGCTCCTCAAAGAGATCGCGGGCGTCCTTCTCGTCAGCAGGCGTCTGGTGTGTCGAAGTCGTCATCGCCGCCAAGCTTACTTGGCCGAGCGCGCGCCAACGACGAGTGTTACTGGGCGCACGATCCATGAGAAGCGTCACAGCATCCTCCTCTTCCGTCCCGGTGCCGATACTCTGGTAACCGATGCTAGTTTCCAGTTATTCCAAGCCGGAGTTCAACCCGTACGAGAACGATGACCTCGTACTGGAAGTCGAGCCAGGGCCGTGGCCCGCTCCCGTCGCAAACGGACCTCTCGCCTCGACCCTTGCCCTGCCGGGATCCAAGTCACTAACCAATCGTGAGCTGGTGTTGTCCGCGCTCGCGGATGGACCATCCACACTTCGCGCGCCGCTCTTCTCGCGTGACTCCAACCTCATGGTTCAGGGGCTCAAAGAACTTGGCACCTCCATAGTCGAGGTGCCCGGTGCGGGGAAATACGGTCCAGACTTGCTCGTGACTCCCGCAGAGCTCAGCGGAGGCACGACTATCGACTGCGGGCTGGCCGGCACGGTCATGCGTTTCCTACCGCCCGTCGCGGCTCTTGCTCTCGGGCCGGTCGCCTTCGATGGCGACCCGAGCGCGCGCAAGCGGCCCATGCGTCCCACCATCGACTCCCTGCGCGCGTTGGGAGTGGATGTGACGGATGACGGTCGCGGTCGCCTCCCCTTCAGCCTCTATGCCACCGGAACGGTCGAGGGCGGCGAACTCGAGGTCGATGCGTCCGGCTCCAGCCAGTTTGTCTCGAGCCTTCTCTTGGTGGGGGCACGGTTCACCAAGGGACTCACTCTTCGCCACGTCGGTGATCGCGTGCCCAGCCACGCCCACATCGACATGACCATCGCCACCCTCGCCGCGCGCGGCGTGGAAGTCGACACCTCAGAGCCTGACCGCTGGGTGGTATCGCCCGGCCCCATCGCGGGAATTGACATTGACATCGAGCCTGACCTATCTAATGCGGCTCCGTTCCTGGCGGCAGCACTCGTCGCCGGCGGGACGGTGACCATCACGGGGTGGCCGAGCGACACAACACAGGTCGGTGCCGAGATGGCCGGCATCCTGACGAGCATGGGCGCGGAGGTGTCCTTCACCGAGACCGGTGCGGGAGTGGGCGAATTCACCGTGACCGGCACGGGAATCGTCCATGGCATCCGACTAGACAACGCGAGCGAGCTTGCCCCCACAATTGCTGCTCTCGCGGCCCTCGCCGACAGCGAGACCGTGCTCACGGGAATCGCGCACCTGCGTGGTCACGAGACGGACCGGCTCACCGCGCTGGCTACGGAGATCAACGCTCTCGGTGGGGACGTGACCGAGACGGACGACGGCCTCATCATCCGCCCGCAGCCGTTGCACGGCGGCGTATGGCACAGCTACGAGGATCACCGCATGGCCACAGCGGGTGCAATTATTGGACTGGTTGTTCCGGGGATCGAGATCGAAAACATCGCCACCACAGCGAAGACACTGCCTCAGTTCCCGCAGCTCTGGTTGGGCCTGACCCGCGGTATCGGGATCTCGACCAGCGGCAGCAGCGACCCTCTGAGTTTCCTCTGATACGCGGACCGCGCTGAATGGTATGAACGGGCTGAATGGCATGGGCAATGACTAGCACGGGTAATCCCCGCACAGGGCCGCTGTAGCGAATGAGCTGGCTCACGGACTCGGACGACGAAGAGGACAAGTACGCCGACTATGAGGCGCGCACGCGGCCAAACCCCAAGGGAAATCGGGCGCGGACTAAGATTCGCCCAGAGCATCAGGATGCGGTGACGGGCCGAGTTCTCACGGTGGACCGCGGGCGATACTCGGTTCTCGTGGGCGAGGGTACGTCAGCCGAGCACGAGGCGACGGCATCCCGGGCCAGTGAACTACGCAAGAAGCCCATCGTCACCGGCGACCGGGTCGACCTGGTTGGCGACACCACGGGCAGCGATGGCACCCTGTCTCGAATTGTGCGCATCCAACCGCGCGTTACGGTGTTGCGGCGGAGTGCCGACGATTCGGATGAGGTGGAACGCATCATCGTCGCCAACGCCGACCAGATGCTCATCGTCGTTGCGGCAGCCGACCCGGAGCCCCGGCCGCGCTTGGTTGACCGCTACCTTGTCGCCGCGTTCGACGCCGGAATCGACCCCATCCTGTGCATCACCAAGACCGATTTGGCCGATCCCGCAGAGTTCCTCGCTTGCTTCGTTGGACTCTCGCTGAGGGTCGTGACGAGCGGGCTGGGTGCGACGCCGACCGAGGCGATCGCCGCGCTGCTCTCCGGCCATACAACCGTCGCCGTCGGCCATTCCGGAGTGGGCAAGTCGACGCTCGTGAACGCCCTTGTTCCAGACGCGAATCGCGCCATTGGCCGGGTCAACACGGTGACGGGACGCGGCAGGCACACCTCCTCCTCCACGATCTCCTACCGGGTCGGCGACGGTTGGATCATCGACACCCCAGGGGTGCGTTCCTTCGGACTCGGGCACGTCAACCCGGACAATATCCTGAAGTCGTTCACAGACCTCGCGGCGATCGCCGAGGACTGCCCTCGCGGGTGCACTCACCTGCCGGACTCCCCCGACTGCGCCATCATGGAGCGGGTGGAAACTGGAGAACTCGGCGAGGCGGGAAAGCAGCGTCTGGACTCGTTCCAGCGGATGCTCGCCTCGCTCTCCTCGTAACCTGCTCAAACGGGCCGCCGAGACTACCCTTGAGGGCGTGACCGACTTCCCTTTGCAGTCAGACCTGTCCTTTGCACGCGAACTCGCCGACTTGGCCGACGCAATTTCTATGGGCCGCTTCCGCGCTACCGACCTCGTGGTAACCACCAAGCCAGACATGTCCCCGGTGTCGGATGCCGATAAGGCTGTCGAGAACGCGCTCCGTGGAGCCGTCCTCGATAGTCGACCTGGCGACTCTATCCTCGGCGAAGAGTTTGGTGTGGTTGGTGAGTCCAGCAGGCAGTGGATCATCGACCCGATTGACGGCACGAAGAATTACGTGCGCGGAGTGCCGGTCTGGGCCACACTCATCGCCCTGGCCGTCGACGGAGTTCCCGTGGTTGGAGTCGTGAGTGCACCGGCGCTCGGCAAACGCTGGTGGGCGTCCGAGGGAAACGGTGCCCATCTGAGCGAGACCGCTTTCGGGCCCGCGGGTTCGGGTGTCGTGAGTCACGAGCGCCGCATCCATGTCTCACAGGTCTCGGAATTGGCCGATGCCTCCTCCAGTTGCAGCGGCATCACCCGCTGGGAGGACGCGGGCAAGCTGGACGCCTATCTTAGGCTGGCCAGGAAGGTCTGGCGCACGCGCGACTACGGGGACATGTGGCCGTACATGATGGTGGCGGAGGGGCTTCTGGATGTCG